>NZ_CP060388.1:604375-906562 GCF_014280435.1 Sphingobium sp. KCTC 72723
CCTCTTTCCCGCTGCTGCTGGTTCAAACGCATTGGCCGACACGATCCGCTATGTCAGGATGTACGCCAAGGTCCATCAAGGAGTATCACTATATGAGTTGGCAGCGCTTTGGTGTGATGATGACGGGCGCGATGCTGGCCATGCCCCACGGCGCGCTGGCGGCGGCGGATGAAGGCGTGGCCAAGGCGATATTGATGCGGTCGGTCGCGTTCCGCACTGTCGAGGGAGCGGGGGAAGTCCCTAAACTGGCGGCCTATTATGCGGGCGTGCTGAAAGCGGCGGGCTTTGCCGAGGGCGATATCGTCATCACCCCGATCGGTGAAACGGCGACATTCGCCGCGACCATCAAGGGCAGCAATGCGGCGCTCAGACCCCTGTTGTTGCTGGGCCATATGGATGTGGTGGCGGCGGACCGGGCGGACTGGACCCGCGATCCCTTCGTGCCGGTGGAGGAGGGCGGCTATATTTTTGGCCGGGGGGCGGAGGATAATAAATATGACGTGGCGATGATGGTCGCGACGATGGCGCAATTGCGCAAGGAAGGGTGGAAACCGCGCCGCACCGTGACCCTGCTTTTGTCGGGGGATGAAGAAACAGCGATGCTGACCACCAAGGCACTGGCCGCGCAATATAAGGACGCCGAACTGGTGTTGAACGGCGATGGCGGGGGCGGGTTGCTGAACGAGGATGGCAAACCGGTGCTGTATCAGTTGCAGGCGGGCGAAAAGACCTATGCCGATTTCGAGATCGGCTTTACCGACCCCGGCGGCCATTCAAGTGCGCCGACGCCGGGCAACCCCCTCTATCGGCTGGCCAGGGCGATAGACGCGATCGCGGCCTATCGCTTTGCGCCGATGCGCAATGAACTGACCAAGGCGTCGCTGGCGCTGTCGGCCGACCGGATCGGCGGCGAAGTTGGTGCGGCGATGAAGCTTTATGCGGCAACGGGGGATGCGGCGGCGGCGGAAATGCTGTCGGCGCGCCCGGAATTTATCGGGCAGGTGCGCACCACCTGCGTCGCGACCATGGCGCAGGCGGGCCATGCGCTCAACGCGCTGCCGCAAAGCGCGAAGGTGCAGGTCAATTGTCGCATCTTCCCCGGCGTAGCGATCGACGCGGTGAAGGCGGAACTGGTCAAGGTGGTGGCGGATGGCAGCGCGACCGTCACGACGCTGGGCGATCCGCTGGCCAGCGATGCGTCGCCGTTGCGTGGCGATGTGATGCAGGCGGTGAAGCACGCGGTGCTGGCCCGCGCGCCGGGCATCGCCATCATGCCGGGCATGTCGGCAGGCGCGACCGATAGCCTGTATTTCCGGGCGCAGGGCGTGCCGAGCTATGGCGCGTCCAGCCTGTTCATGAAGGCGCAGGACGGCTTTGCCCATGGATTGAACGAGCGGGTGCCGGTGGCGGGCATCCGCGAATCGCTGGGGCAGTGGGACGCGGTGGTGCGGGCGTTGGCGAAGTAGGGGAAACTGTGCTCCTGCGCAGGCAGGAGCCTAGTTCCGACCTTGGACATCATCGCAACCGCTGGACTGGGTTCCCGCCTTCGCGGGAACACGCAATCTCTTACCCCCGCGCGACCATGCCGTTCGCCGCCGACAGCACGGCCTTGACCGATGCGGTCGCCACGTCGCTGTCGGTGCCGATGCCGAAAACCGTCCGCCCGTCGGGCGTGCGGCATTCGACATAGGCTGCGGCGTTCACGTCCGTCCCCGCGCCGATCGCATGTTCGCTATAGTCGGCAATGTCCAGATCGACGCCCAGTTCATCGCGCAGCGCGGCCAGCACGGACGACAACAGGCCGTTGCCGCGCCCGGAAATGGAACGCTCGCCGCCCTGATAGGCGATCTTGCCGGTAAAGATGCGGTCGCCCGCAACGCCGCTCTCATGATAGTCGATCAGGCTGTAGGCCTGTTCACCGCCGATGCGGTAATGGTCCTGAAATGCGGTCCAGATGTCGGCTGCGCCCAGTTCGCGGCTGCTGCTGTCGGCCAGTGCCTGCACCACGCGGCTGAAATCGGCCTGCATCCGCTTGGGCAGTTTCAGCCCCTTGTCCTGCTGCAACACCCATGCGACGCCGCCCTTGCCCGATTGCGAATTGACGCGGATCACCGCTTCATAATCGCGGCCCAGATCCTTGGGGTCGATCGGCAGATAGGGGACGTCCCAGATCAGGTCGTTGCGCGCTTCCTGTGCGGCAAAGCCTTTCTTGATCGCGTCCTGATGGCTGCCGGAGAAAGCCGTGAACACCAGTTCGCCGGCATAGGGGTGGCGCGGGTGGACCGGCAACTGGTTGCAATATTCGACCGTCTGGATGACATCGTCAATGTCGCTGAAGTCCAGCGCCGGGTTGATCCCCTGCGTGTACATGTTCAGCGCCACGGTGACGATGTCGCAATTGCCGGTGCGTTCGCCATTGCCGAACAGGCAGCCTTCGACTCGGTCCGCGCCCGCCATCAGGCCCAGTTCGGCGGCGGCGACGCCGGTGCCGCGATCATTATGCGGATGCAGCGATATGACCACGCTGTCGCGCTTGCTGATGTGGCGGCACATCCATTCGATCTGGTCGGCATAGATGTTGGGCGTGGCACACTCGACCGTCGCGGGCAGGTTCAGGATCAGCGGCTTGTCCGGCGTGGGCATCAAAATGTCCATCACCGCCTCGCAGCACTCCAGACTGAAATCCAGTTCGGCGGTGGAGAAGGTTTCAGGCGAATATTCGAAATGCCAGTCGGTGTCGGGCTGGGCGGCCGCATTGTCGCGCAGCAGCTTGGCGGCGTGGACCGCGATTTCCTTGATCTGGGGCCGTTCCATGCCGAACACGATCCGCCGCCATGCGGGCGAGACGGCGTTATAGACATGGACGATAGCCTTCTTCGCGCCGCGCAGGCTTTCGAAGGTGGTGGCGATCAGGTCTTCGCGCGCCTGCGTCAGCACCTGCACCATCACATCGTCGGGGATGCGCCCGTCCTTCACCAGCCCGCTGATGAAATCGAACTCGGTCGCGCCTGCCGACGGAAAACCGACCTCGATTTCCTTGACGCCGACTTTGAGCAACAGGTCGAAGAAGCGGCTCTTCTTTTCCGCATTCATCGGGTCGATCAGCGCCTGATTGCCGTCGCGCAGATCGGTCGACAGCCAGCGCGGCGGCGCGGTGATGACCTGGCTTGGCCATTGGCGGTTGGGCAGGTCGATCTGCGGAAAGGCGCGATATTTCTGGGACGGATCGGTCAGCATCATGGGTCAGCTACTTCTTTTGCAGAACGGGCGCGCCAAAAACGGCCCGGTTAACGACTATCAGCGAAAAGGAAGCCCTTAGGCGTATCGACGCTGCCCATAATCGAAAGGCAGCGGAAAAACCACGCCTAAGGGCGTGTAAGTCGTAGCAGGGTAAGAAGGGCGACGCGCTGCATGATGGAAAGCGCTGTAACGCGAAACGGGGCCGACATGCAAGTCGGCCCCGTTCATTGTGTTCGATTATGTCGAAGCGGCTTATTTCTGGAACGCGGCGATGATCTTCAATTCCACCGTGTCGCCCACGACAGGCACGGCCATGCTCATGCCAAAATCGCTGCGCTTGATGGTGCCGGTGGCGACGAAGCCGATATTTTCCTTCTTGTTCATCGGGTTCGCGCCCGCGCCGTAAAATTCGGCGTCCAGCGTGACGGGCTTGGTGATGCCCTTGATCGTCAGATTGCCGGTGATGTCCGCGCCGGTCGCGCCGTCAGGCTTTACCGACGTGGACACGAAAGTCGCGGTCGCAAATTTGGCGGAATCGAAAAATTCCGGCTTCATCAAATGGGTGTCGAGCGCGGGAATGCCAGTCTTGAGGTTGGCGACCGGAATGTCGATCGACACTTTCGAGGCTGCCGGGTTGGCCTTGTCCAGCGTCAGCGTGCCGGTGGGCTGTGCGATCACGCCCATATTGTTGGTAAAGCCCATATGGTCATAGGCAAAGACGATCTGGGTATGGGTCGGTTCGACCGCATAGGTGCCGCCGGTGACTTTCGCCACATCCTTGGTGCCGGGGGTCGCAGCACCCTGCGCAATGACGACGGTGCCGCCGGCAATGGCGATCAGGGCGGCGGCAGGGATAAGATAGTGACGCATGGGACAGACTCTCCAGAAGCAATCAAGGGACGCAACCACAATAGGTCGCGTCCCTCCATTGTTCCAGAGCCGTAACCGGAAACGGATCGTTCCCGCCTTTAAGCCGCTCTCTCGCAAGGAGGGCAGTCGCATAAGGCTTTTCGGTATCCCTGCAACGTCATGCTGAATCAAGTTCAGGATGACGAGAAAGGAGGCGTCAGTGCCATATGCGATAGCCCCGCCTTGCGAGGGAGGGGGGAAGAAGGCTTAGTTCTTTTCCTTGTTCACCAGCGCGTTGGCACCGATCCAGGGCATCATGGCGCGCAGCTTGGCGCCGGTTTCCTCGATCGGGTGGCGCTGGGCGGCGATGCGGCTGGCCTTGAGTTCGGGCTGGCCGGCGCGGTTGTCGAGGACGAAGTCCTTGACGAAGCGGCCCGACTGGATGTCGGCCAATACGCGCTTCATTTCCTTCTTGGTTTCTTCGGTGATGATGCGCGGGCCGGTCTTGATGTCGCCATATTCGGCGGTGTTCGAGATGGAGTAGCGCATGTTGGCGATGCCGCCTTCATACATCAGGTCGACGATCAGCTTGAGTTCGTGCAGACATTCGAAATAGGCCATTTCCGGTGCGTAACCGGCTTCGACCAGCGTTTCGAAACCGGCCTGGACCAGCGCGGTCGCGCCGCCGCAGAGAACAGCCTGCTCGCCGAACAGGTCGGTTTCGCATTCCTCGCGGAAGTTGGTTTCGATGATGCCGCTGCGACCGCCGCCGACGCCGCTGGCGTAGGAGAGGGCAATGTCATGGGCGTTGCCGGTCGCGTCCTGATGGACCGCGATCAGGCAGGGGACGCCGCCGCCGCGCTGATATTCGGAGCGGACGGTGTGGCCCGGACCCTTGGGCGCGATCATGATTACGTCCACGTCAGTGCGCGGTTCGATCAGGCCGAAATGGACGTTCAGGCCATGGGCAAAGGCCAGCGCTGCGCCGGGGCGCAGGTTGGCGTGAATGTCGTCGGCATAAATGGCGGCCTGATGCTCGTCGGGGGCCAGGATCATCAGCACGTCGGCCCATGCGGCGGCCTCGGCGTTCGGCATGACCTTGAAGCCTGCGCCTTCGGCCTTCTTCGCGCTGCCCGAACCGGCGCGCAGGGCAATGGCGACTTCGGCCACGCCGCTGTCGCGCAGATTCTGCGCATGGGCATGACCCTGCGAACCATAGCCCAAAATGGCGACCTTCTTGCCCTTGATCAGGCCGATGTCCGCGTCGTGATCGTAATAAACCTTCATGGATGTTTCCCTCGAACAGATTTCCTCGCCCCGCCGGGGAGAGGATATGAAATCTTGGCTCGGCGAAGCCGGACCTAGATGAAGTTGGAGAGGGGGCATCGCCGTGCCAGCCCCCTCTCCAGCTGCGACTAGGCAGCAAGCTGCCAAGTCTCGCTTCCTCTCCCCCAAAGGGGCGAGGATATTTCCGTTAATTCGCTTCCTTGCCCCGGATCAGGCCGACGACGCCGGTGCGGCCGACCTCTACAAGGCCGATCTGGCGCATCAGGCCGACGAAATTGTCGATCTTGTCGGTGGTGCCGGTGATTTCGAAGATGAAGCTTTCGATCGTGGTGTCGACCACCTTGGCCCGGAACACGTCGGCCAGGCGCAGCGCCTCTATCCGGTCCTCACCCACGCCCGCGACCTTCACCAGCGCCAGCTCGCGCTCCACGAAGGGACCGGCTTCGGTCAGGTCGGTGACCTTATGCACCGGCACCAGCCGGTCGAGCTGGGCAATGATCTGGTCGATCACCTTGGGCGGGCCGTTGGTGACGATGGTGATGCGGCTGACCCCATGATCCTGCGTGATGTCCGCCACGGTCAGGCTGTCGATATTATAGCCGCGCGCGGTGAACAGGCCCGCGATGCGCGCCAATATCCCCGCCTCGTTGGAAACGGTCAGCGACAGGACGTGCCGCTGGCTGAGTTCTTCCTGGATATGCATCACTTGGCTGTCCCGTTATCCGTGTCGTGGCCCGCGTCCGTGTGGACGTGCCGCTCTGAAATCATGGCTGCCAGCGCATAGTGCCAGCCGCCGTCCTGCCGGTGGGCGAGGCGGACGGGGAACCCCGCCACCGCGTCGAACATCCGGCCGATATGTTCCCCCACATAGCGGGGGCTGGCCAACAGGGTGCCGATGTGCCGATCGTGCAGGTCGAACCCTTCGTCCAGATGCACTTCCCATTCCGCATTGTCCCGGTCGGCATGGTCAATGGTCCAGCCGGTCAGTTCCGCCCGGCCCACCATCCGTTCGAAATCCCACGGTTCGCTGACATGGATGCGCAGGTGCAAATGCGTGGTCACACCATTATCCTCATAGCGGCGACCTCACACCAGCGCCTTTGCCTCGTCCGTCATGCTGCCCTTCACCTGGCTGGGGTCGAGCAGCATTTCGGTATGCGCCGCGCCCGACGGGATCATCGGGAAGCAGTTGGACAATTTGGCCACGCGGCAATCGACGATCACCGGGCCGGGCGTGTCGATCATGCGGGCGATTCCGGCTTCCAATTCGTCGCGGCTATCGATGCGGATGCCGGTCCAGCCATAGGCTTCGGCCAGCTTCACAAAGTCCGGCAGGCTGTCGGAATAGCTGTTGGAATAGCGGCTTTGATAGGTCAGTTCCTGCCACTGGCGGACCATGCCCATATATTCATTGTTCAGGATGAAGATCTTGACCGGCAGGCGATACTGGCTGGCGGTCCCCATTTCCTGAATGTTCATCTGGATCGACGCATCGCCCGCGACGCAGATGACCAGACTGTCGGGATTGCCCATTTGCGCGCCGATGGCGGCGGGAAAGCCATAGCCCATCGTGCCAAGGCCACCCGACGTCAGCCATTTGTTGGGCGCGTCGAAACCGAAATGCTGCGCCGCCCACATCTGATGCTGGCCGACTTCGGTGGTGATGATGACGTCCTTGCCGGTCGCTTTCGTCGCGGTGTACAGGTCCGCGATCGCGCGCTGGGGCATGATTTCGGTGCCGCTTTCGGCATAGTCGAGCGACTTTTTCGCGCGCCAGCCTTCGATCTTGTTCCACCAGCCCGACAGATCGGCTTTCTCATGCCCGCGCGCGGTCCACAGCGCCAGCATGTCGGCCAGCGCACTGGCGACATCGGCGACGATGGCGACATCGACATCGACGATCTTGTTGATGCTGCTGCGGTCGATGTCGATATGGACCTTGCGGCTATTGGGCGCAAAAGCGTCCAGACGGCCGGTGACCCGATCATCGAAGCGCGCGCCGATGCAGACGATCAGGTCCGCTTCGTTCATCGCGAAATTGGCTTCGTAAGTACCGTGCATCCCCAACATGCCCAGCCATTGCGGGCCGGACGCAGGGTAGGCACCCAGGCCCATCAGCGTGGAGGTGACCGGCGCGCCGGTCAGCGCGGCGAGTTCACGCAGCAGCGTGGAGGCTTGCGGACCACTGTTGATGACGCCGCCGCCGGTGTAGAAAACCGGCCGCTCCGCCGCCGCCAGCATATCGACCGCTGCGGCTATGCCTGCTGCGTCGGCCTTGACCTGCGGATGGTAGCTGGCGTGGTTGACGGGTTCGGGCCGCTTGTAGGGCGCGGTCGCGATCTGGACATTTTTTGGAATGTCTACGACGACCGGGCCGGGGCGTCCGGTGGTGGCGATATGGAACGCCTCATGAATGACGCCCGCCAGCTTTGCGGGGTCTTTCACCAGATAATTATGCTTGGTGCAGTGGCGCGTGATGCCGATCGTGTCGGCTTCCTGAAAGGCGTCGGTGCCGATCAGTTGCGTGGGAACCTGCCCCGTGATGACGACCATGGGGATCGAATCCATCAGCGCGTCGGTGATGCCAGTGACGGCATTGGTCGCGCCGGGACCGGAGGTGACCAGGACGACGCCGGGCTTGCCGGTCGAGCGGGCATAGCCTTCCGCCATATGAGTCGCGCCCTGTTCGTGGCGGACCAGCACATGCTTGATCGTGGGATGGTTATAGAGCGCATCATAGATGGGCAGCACGGCCCCGCCCGGATAGCCGAACACGACTTCGACGCCCAGATCCAGCAGGCATTCGACCAAAATGTCGGCGCCGCTCTTTTCGGCCACGATGCAATCCCTTCGCTTCATTTCACGTTCCGCCCTTTGCGTCAGGGGACGCGCCTTGGCAAGGTGGACGCCACTAATGGACATAAAATGACGGGTCAAGAGTTATTGTTGTAATTTAATTGCTAATTCAGCGATTAATTTGTCATCAATTTCTCCCTCCTCGCGCAGCCAGTGGGCGGGGGGCTGGTTGGTGAACCAGGTATATTGCCGTTTGGCATATTGGCGCGTGGCCAGCGTGCCGCGTGCGATGGCATTGTCCATGTCGCTGTCGCCAATGATGGCATCGCGTATCTCCGGCACGCCGATGGCGCGCATCACGGGCAGGTCGGGGTTCAGGGCGCGGGCGAGCAGCGCCTCCACCTCCGCCACCGCGCCATCGGCGATCATCCGGGCAAAGCGCCGGTCGCACCGTTCCATCAGCCAGTCGCGCGGCGGGCGCAGGATCATGGGGGCAAGCGTTATGGTATCGCCGATCCCGCCGCTCTTATGCTGCTGCCACGCCTTGAGCGGTTTGCCGGTCGATCGCACGACTTCGAGCGCGCGGGCGACGCGCGTGGTGTCGGCGGGGGCCAGTCGGGCGGCGGCTTCGGGGTCTTCGCGGGTCAGCGCGGCATGGCCGTCCGCCACCGGCAAAGCGCGCACGGTGGCGCGGATTTCCTGGTCGATCTCCGGCACCGGGGCGATCCCGTCCAGCAGCGTGCGGATATAAAGTCCGGTGCCACCGACCAGCACCGGCAGCTTGCCCGCTTCGTGCGCGGCGGCAATTTCCGCCTTAGCCTCAGCGGCCCAGCGTGGCGCGGTGCAGGCCAGCGCCCCGTCGATATGGCCGAACAGGCGATGCGGCACGTCGCCCATTTCCTGCGCCGACGGGCGGGCGGACAGGATGGCCAGATCGGCATAGACCTGGCTGGCGTCGGCATTGATGACGATGCCATCGGTCGCTTGTGCCAGCGCAATGGCGAGCGCGCTCTTGCCGCTGGCGGTGGGTCCGGCAATAAGCGCGACCCGTGGGCGGGATTCGCCGGGATGTGGTTTGGAGTTTGGCATGTTCGTCGCGACCTTAGTGGCAAGTGGCTCAATGGGGCAGGGGGATATTGCAGCGGCGACCGATCGGCTGCGTGAGGCGGGATGCCAACCGAGCGATAGTGCGTGGCTGGACGCGGACAAGGCCGCCGACATCTTCTTTGCCGCAGACCCGGTCGCTGCCCGCGCCGCCCTGATGGATATAGGGCAGGGGATCGATATCATCGTGCAGCCGGTCGCGACCCGCGAAAAGACGCTGATCATCGCCGACATGGATTCGACCATGATCACGGTCGAGTGCATCGACGAACTGGCCGACTATGCCGGGATCAAGCCGCAGATCGCCGAGATCACCGAACGGGCGATGCGCGGCGAACTGGATTTCGAAGGCGCGCTGGACGAACGGGTCGCGCTGCTCAAGGGGCTGGACGACAGCGCCATCGACCGTTGCCGCGCCGAACGAGTGGTCATCATGCCCGGTGCCAAGGCATTGGTCCGCACGATGAAGGCACGCGGCGGGCGCGCTTTGCTGGTGTCGGGCGGCTTCACTCGCTTCACTGGTCCGGTCGCGGAGGAGATTGGTTTCGACGCGGCAGTCGCCAATGTGCTGGATATTGCCGATGGGGCGCTGCTCGGCACGGTCGCCCGCCCGATCGTGGACGCGGCGCGCAAACGCGCCGAACTGGAAGCGGCGATCGCCGGTGGCATCGACCGCGCGCTGACGCTGGCCGTGGGTGACGGCGCGAACGACATTCCGATGATCGAGGGGGCGGGGCTGGGCGTCGCCTATCATGCCAAGCCTAAAACCCGCGCGGCGGCCGCCGCCGAAATCGTCCATGGCGACCTGTCGGCGCTGCTCTATGCGCAGGGCATAGCGTCGGCCGATTGGGTGGCGGAATGATCGGCCACACGGACTATCGTGGTTAAGGCTCTTTTCGTCGTCATTCCGGCAAAGTAATGGAATGGAATGCGCGGCTGGGTCGTTAGCGTCGTGCCGCGCAATTTAGTGGCATGAAGGCGAAACGGCGTGCGGCACTATCGCCAACGCGCCTGAGGGAGATGACATGAAGATCAACCATATGGCTCTGGCCGCTGCGGGCCTGTTCGCGCTGAGCGCCTGCGCGAAGAACGAAGCCCCCGTCACCTATGCGCCGCCCGTCGGCCCCGGTGCGATTGCCGGAACGGTCGCGGCCGACCGCGATGGCGACGGTTATGTCGATGGCTATTATACCGCCGATGGCGTCTATCATGCCGTGCAGGGTCCGCCCTGCCCGATGCCGCCCCCGCCGCCGCCCCGTCGCGGAGAACGCGGCTGATCACTCGGCCAAACGGGGCGCGCGTCCTTATGCGCGCCCTGCCTTTCCTGTGCGGCCTGATGCTGGCCGCCCCCGTGCAGGCCGCGCAATCTGACGCGGTGAGCGCCCCTGTTGCGTCCGGCATAGCGACGGAAATCCGCGCCAATGTCAGCGGCAAGCTGCGCGACTTTTACAGTGCGCGCGGTTTCTGGCCGCTCTGGGTCGACAAGGACCGGATCGGGCCACAGGCCGACGCGCTGCTCGCGCTCATCGCCCAAAGCGGCATGGATGGCCTGCGCCCGCGCGACTATGATGCGCGCGGCCTGACACAGGCGATCGAGGAAGCCGACACGACGGGCGACGCGAAGGCGATCGCCCGCGCCGACCTGGCCCTGTCGCGCGCATTGGCGGGTATCATTGCCGACATGCGCCGTCCTGCACGCGGGCTGGCGATGCGCTACCTCGACCCCGAAGTCACCCCGCGCGATGCCGATCCGTCCGACATATTGCGCGCCGCCGCATTGGTGCCGTCGCTGGCCGATTATATCCAGACCGCAGGCTGGATGAGTCCCTTCTATATGCAGTTGCGCAGCGCCCGCGCCGATTATGCCGAACGTTGGGCCGACTTGCCGGCCATTGCCGTGCCGCAGGGCGTGCGCTTTCGTCCCGGCATCCTGACGCCTGAAACCGCGCTGCTGCGCCATCGGCTTGGGCTGTCGGACGGCACGGCCTATGACAAGGCGCTGGCCGCCAGAGTGCGCGCCTTTCAGGCCGACCATGGGCTGAAGGCCGATGGCGTTGCAGGCGCGCAGACTATTGCGGCGCTCAATCGCGGGCCGGGCGACAATTTGCGGCTGCTGGCACTCAATCTGGAACGGGCGCGGTTGCTGCCCGGTCCCTGGACTCGCCATGTCGTGGTGGACGCAGCATCGGCGCGGCTATGGTATTATGACAAGGGCGCGCTGGACGGCATGATGAAGGTCGTGGCCGGAACGGCGGAGACGCAAACGCCCATGATGGCGGGCATGATCCGCTACGCGACGCTCAACCCCTATTGGAACATTCCGCCCGATCTGGTGCAAAGCCGGGTCGCGCCGAAGATATTGAGCGGCGCGTCGCTGAACGGGCTGGGCTATGAAGCGCTGGCCGACTGGAGCGCCACCCCCGCGCCATTGGCGCAGAGCGCGATCGACTGGCGCGCGGTCGCTGCCGGGCGGGACGAAGTGCGCGTGCGCCAGTTGCCGGGTGGCAGCAATGCGATGGGCCGGGTCAAATTCATGTTCCCCAACGACCTTGGCATCTACCTGCACGACACGCCGCAGCGCGACCTTTTCAGCAAGACCGACCGCCATTTCAGCAATGGCTGCGTCCGGCTGGAGGATGCGCAGCGCCTGTCGCGCTGGTTCTTCGGCACGGCCCCGGCGGCGGAGGGCAGTGCGCCCGAACAGCACAGGCCGCTGCCCCAGCCGGTGCCGGTTTATCTCACCTATTTCACCGCCATCCCGACCGCGCAGGGAGTGCAGTTCCTGCCCGACGTCTATGGCCGGGACGGGGATTAAGGGGCGGCAATTTTGGATTGATACAGCTTCTTCATTGCGAGCGCAGCGAAGCAACCCAATCGCGCGAGATGGATTGCTTCGCTGCGCTCGCAATGAAGATTTAACCCTGGATCATCCCGTTCTAAATCCCGGCGACCAGCCCGTCGATCGCGCCTTGCAGGATGTAGCTTGCCGCCAGTTTATCGACCAGCACGTCGCGGCGCGCGCGGCTGGCGTCTGCTTCCAGCAGGGTGCGGGTGACGGCCTGCGTCGACCAGCGTTCGTCCCATAGCAGGATGGGATAGCCAAGGTCCGCCAGATTTTGCGCAAAGGCGCGCGACGACTGGCTGCGCGGGCTGCCGGTGCCGTCCAGATTGAGCGGCAGGCCAACGACGATGCCCTTCACCTGCTGCTGCGTGATGAAGGTCGCCAGTGCGATCTTGTCCTTGGTGAACTTGCCGCGCGTGATGGTGTGGGCGGGGCTGGCGATCGACCATTGCGCGTCGCACAGCGCCAGCCCGATCGTCTTGGTGCCAACGTCCATGCCGATCAGCCGCCCGCCCTGTGGCAAGACGTCCCGAAAAGCGACGCGATCTGTGGTGACGAGTTTGATGGGGTCCATGGCGTCAGGCCCATGGCATCATTTGACGAACGCGGCCAGCCTTTGCCGTGCATCCTCGCGCACATTGCCCCAGAACAGGCTGTAGTCGTAGACGTGATAATTATTGCCGGGCAGAGTGAACGGACCCATATCCACCGGCTCGCCGATCATCAGCACGCCGCTGGTGTCGCATCGCGCCGGGACCACTCCGGCCAGCAGGCGTGGCGGCTTGCTCTCTTCGCGCGCGTCCAGCGTTCCCTTGTTGGCGCTGGCCGGGGCCGCGCCGTTGAACGCGCCGGTAATGGGATTGGTGCAGAGCATGTGCGTGCCTTTGCGCGGCTTGCCGGTATAGCCGGTCTTGCGCTCGAAACTTTCGACCACGGCGGACGGATCGGCCGGTTCGGCATAGCTTTGCCAGCTGACGATACAGTGCGCCTGATCGCGCCGGGCGCAGGCGGGCAGGCCCAGCGCGGGCAAATCCGCCTCCACCGACACTGGCCAGCCCACGGCATAGACGGCTGCGACACGATCCGCCACGGGCTTGCCGGCCACCTGTTCGCGCACCAGTTGCAACAAATGGCGCGAACCCTGGCTATGCCCCGCCAATATCAGCGGGCCGGTAGGATTGGCTTTGAGGAATGCGGCGAATGCCTGCGTCACGTCGCGATAGGCGGCAGCGAGCGCCTTGTCCCCTTCGGCTCCCTGCGTCAGAAATGCGCCATAATTGGCCTGACGATAGCGCGGCGCCCAGATATTGCCCGCTGCGTTGAAGGCGCTGGCTTGTCCCGCGACGAAGCGGCGTGCGGTCGCATCGGCTTCCTTGTCGCCGATACGCGCGTTCCAGTGCGCATTGCCGAATGTCGTGATGTAACTGGTGGGATGGATGAAGAACACCGCCGCTTTTTGCGGGGACGGGGTGTCGGTAAAGCCTGCGGGCGTCCACAGCGCCGGATTGTCCTGCACCTTGTCGGGCCGCGCCAGCCACATATCGGCCTTGTCATAGGCATTGGCTGGCAGCGGCTGGAGGTCGGTAAAGGCCTCTCGCGGGACCATGACCGCGCGGATCATCTGCATCCCCCAGATGCGATAGGCAAGCAGCGCTGCGATCACCAGCACGACCAGCGCCGCGATGACATACAGGAATTTGCGGGCCACCTGAAACTCTCCGATATGCAGAGGCGGTTCCGCCCCCCTTTTGCGCGCACCTGTCTGGCGCAACGGACAGGAGCGCGCAAGAGGCGCGAAACCGGCTTGAAGCGCAGCGGCGCGGGTGGTAGCGGCTTGGCCCATGTCGATAGACCTTCAGACCGTAAAAAAGATCGCCAGCCTCTCACGCATTTCGGTAACGGATGCGGAAGCAGAGGCCATGGTGCCGGAATTCAACAACATCCTTGGCTGGGTGGAGCAATTGGGTGAGGTGGACGTGACCGGCATAGAGCCGATGACGGCCGTGATCCCCAATCATCTGCGCCTGCGCGAGGATGCCGTCACCGACGGCAATGTCCGTGACAAGGTGCTGGCCAATGCGCCGCAAGCCGAACATGGCTTCTTCGCGGTGCCTAAGGTGATTGAGTAACCATTTTCCCGCCGTTCGGGCTGAGCTTGTCGAAGCCCGGTCCTTTCTTGAAAAAAAGTACAGCCCTTCGACAGGCTCAGGGCGAACGGAAGTTTTTGCATGACTGATCTCACCGATCTTACCGTTGCTGAAATTCGCGACGGTTTCCGCGCAGGCGATTTTTCCGCGCGCGAAGTGGCGACCGGCTTCAACGCCAATGTCGCGGCCGCCCGTGCGCTCAACGCCTTCATCGTCGAAACGCCTGAAAAAGCGCTGGAAGCCGCCGACGCTGCCGATGCTGCCCGCGCGTCCGGCGACCTCAAGCCCCTGTCGGGCGTGCCGATCGGCATGAAGGATCTGTTCTGCACGCAGGGCGTCCAGACTACCGCCGCCAGCCACATGCTGGAAGGCTTTACGCCGACCTATGAATCGACCGTGTCCGCCAAATTGTGGGACGCGGGCGCAGGGATGCTGGGCAAGCTGAACCTGGATCAGTTCGCCATGGGATCGTCCAACGAAACCAGCTATTTCGGCAATGTCATTTCGCCCTGGCGGCGGAACGATGGCGATAAGGCGGCTTTGGCCCCCGGTGGATCGTCGGGTGGTTCATCCGCCGCTATTGCTGCGCGGCTCTGCCCGGCGGCGACCGGCACCGATACGGGCGGCTCCATTCGCCAGCCTGCGGCCTTTACCGGCATCAGCGGGATCAAGCCGACCTATGGCCGCTGCTCGCGCTGGGGCGTGGTCGCTTTTGCGTCCTCGCTTGACCAGCCGGGTCCGATGGCGCGCACCGTGCGCGACAACGCCATCCTGCTGGACGTGATGGCCGGTTTCGATCCCAGGGACGCAACTTCGCTGAATGTTGCCGTGCCGCAGTGGGAAGCAGGCCTGTCCAGCGATCTGCGCGGCAAGACGGTCGGCATTCCGAAGGAATATCGCCCCGATGGTCTGAACGCGGAAATCGCGGCTTTGTGGGATCGCGGCATCGCCTGGTTGCAGGATGCGGGTGCCAATGTGGTCGAAGTGTCGCTGCCGCACACCAAATATGCGCTGCCCACTTATTATATCATTGCGCCTGCCGAGGCATCGTCCAACCTCGCGCGCTATGATGGCGTGCGTTATGGCCTGCGCGACCTGCCCGATGGCGCAGGTTTGCAGGACATGTATGCCGCCACCCGCGCCGCAGGGTTCGGGCCGGAGGTCAAGCGCCGCATCATGATCGGCACTTATGTACTGAGCGCCGGTTTCTACGACGCTTATTATACGCAGGCGCAGAAGGTCCGGGCGCTGATCGCCCGTGATTTCGAACGGGCGTTCGAGATATGCGACCTGCTGCTGACCCCCACCGCACCCAGCGCTGCCTTTGCACTAGGGGAAAAGCAGGCCGATCCGCTGGCCATGTATCTCAACGACGTGTTCACCGTGCCTGCCTCGCTCGCGGGCCTGCCCGCCATGGCGGTGCCGGGTGGTCTGGACGCGCAGGGTCTGCCGCTGGGGTTGCAGATCATCGGCAAGGCGCTGGACGAACAGACCGTGCTGAACGCTGGGTTGGCGATCGAGGAACGCGCAGGCTTCACGGCGCGCGCGGACAAGTGGTGGTAATGGTTTGACCTAAGTGTTACTTTGGTAACACTGGAGATTGGGCAATGAACGCGCAGAGCAAGATCGACACCGGAACCATGACGAGCAAGGGTCAGATACTGATCCCCAAAGCCATGCGCGACGCCGCCGGTCTGGTGCCGGGACAGCCTTATAAGGTCATGGTCAATGAAGCGGGACAGGTGGTTGTTGCCCCGTTGGGATTTGGACCGGAAGATGCTGCCGAGAGGGGGCGTCGCATTCGTGCGGGGCTGTTGGCGATTGCCGGTAAATATCCCAACCCGGACGGGATGAGTACGGACGAATATATGCGGGAGTTGCGGGGCGATTACGAACCGTGATCCTGATCGATTCGAACGTCATCATCGACATTGTCGATCGCGATCCAGTCTGGTTCGACTGGTCATTTGAGAATATTGATCGGGCGGGACAAAGCACGGTGATTGCGATCAATCCTGTGGTCGTAGGCGAGGTGGCAGCGCGTTTCACGACGCTGGATCAGTTCAGGGCGATCATGAGTGGGTTGCTGATCCAGATCCATGACCTGGGCGCCGAGGCGGCATTTATCGCGGGCTTGGCCTTTCAGGCGCATCGTCAGCGTCGCAAAACTGGTGACGTGAAATCCATCCTCGCCGACTTCCTGATCGGCGGTCATGCGCAGGCTGCTGGCGCGACTATCCTGACGCGCGACCCGCGTTTTTATCGAAGCTATTTTCCCGGCGTGCCGTTGATCACGCCTTCAAAGGACGACTGATGACTGAATCAACCTATCGCATCCAGGGCGCAACCGGCGAGTGGGAGGTCGTGATCGGCCTGGAGGTCCATGCGCAGGTCACGTCCAACGCCAAGCTGTTTTCCGGCGCGGCGACCGCTTTCGGGGCGGAGCCGAATACGCAGGTGTCGCTGGTCGATGCGGCGATGCCCGGCATGTTGCCTGTCCCCAACCGTGAGTGCATCCGTCAGGCCGTGCGCACCGGCATGGCGATCGACGCGCAGATCAACCGTTGGTCGCGGTTCGACCGCAAAAATTACTTCTATGCCGATTTGCCGCAGGGCTATCAGATCAGCCAGCTTTATCACCCGATCGTGGGTGAAGGGCAGATCGAGATCGTACTGGACGAAAAGAACCCCGACACCAGCACCAAGATCATCGGTGTCGAGCGCATCCATGTGGAGCAGGATGCGGGCAAGCTGATGCATGATCAGCATCCCACCAGCTCCTATGTCGACCTGAACCGTTCCGGCGTGGCGCTGATGGAAATCGTGTCGCGGCCCGACATGCGTTCTCCCGCAGAAGCAGGGGCTTATCTGGCGAAGCTGCGGACGATCCTGCGCTATGTCGGGTCGTGCGACGGCAATATGGATCAGGGTTCGATGCGCGCCGACGTCAATGTTTCGGTGCGCAAGCCGGGCGGCGAATTGGGCACCCGCACCGAAACGAAGAATGTCAATTCGGTCCGCTTCGTCATGGCGGTGGTCGAACATGAAGCCAGCCGTCAGGTCGATGTGCTGGAAGCGGGCGGCAAGATCGTGCAGGAAACGCGCCTGTACGACGCCGACCGCAACGAAACCCGGTCGATGCGGTCGAAGGAAGATGCGCATGACTATCGCTACTTCCCCGATCCCGACCTGCTGCCGGTGGAACTGGACGATGCGTTTCTGGCGGAATGTCGTGCCTCGCTCCCCGAACTGCCGGACGCCAAGCGCAAGCGGTATGAGCAGGCGCTGGGCCTGTCGGCCTATAATGCCGCGACCCTGACCGCTGACGCGGACACGGCGCGCTGGTTCGAAACGCTGGTAGAGCAGAGCGCCGCCGCGCAGGGCAAGAGCGAGAGCGATGTTGCCAAGGCGGCGGCCAATTGGCTGTTGTCGGACCTGTATGGTGCGCTCAACCGGCTTGGCAAAAGCCTGGAGGAAAGCCCGGTAAGCCCGTCGAAAGCCGCTGAATTGCTGGCGCTGGTGGCCGATGGCACGCTGTCGGGTTCGCTGGCCAAGCAGGTGTTCGAAATCATGCTGGAAACCGGCGACGGCGCGGGCCAGATCGTGGAGGATCGCGGCATGAAGCAGACGTCCGATACGGGCGCAATCGAAGCGGTGGTCGCCACCGTGCTGGCCAATAATGCCGACAAGGTCGAACAGTATCGCGGCGGCAAGGAAGCGCTGTTCGGCTTCTTCGTGGGACAGACGATGAAGGCGATGCAGGGCAAGGCCAACCCGCAGGTCGTCAACGAACTGGTGAAGAAAGCGCTGGCGGGGTAGCTGCGAAATCGTTCCCGCCGGGGGGCTATCGTATATGGAAATGCGCTCTGCTTTATCGTCACCCTGAACTTGATTCAGGGTCCATTTTGCCAGATCAGGCAGTTGTTTGTGACGAGAAATGGATGCTGAAATAAATTCAGCATGACGTCGGGGGATTCCAGACTGCCACTCTCGGAAATCCATTCCCCACAACGCATAAGGGGCGCCGCCGGGGGAAACCAGCGACGCCCCTCTTTCATGCCCGGCGCCCTTTGGGGAGGGACGATATGCCGGGGCGAAATGGACGGACCGGGAGGGTCTGTGGGGTTGGCCCGTCCATTCACAGTTAGGACGTCACAGGACGAAGTTAACCGTCGCCCTAAATGATATGGCGACGTGATTTTGTTGTTCCTCCGCGCCAAATTCGCCGCCGATCCGAAACGTGTCGGTCCCGCCATAGAGGCGCGCGCGGCCGGTCCAGCCATTGGTGCGTTCATCCGCGACCAGGGTGAACTGTTCGCCATCCTTGAAGTTGGCGACGGTATTGCCCAGCGAACCGCCGATAATCTGGCGACGCCCGCCTTCCAGCTCGACCCGGACCCAGCCATCTTCGCGTTTCAGCGCGCCGAAATCATAGCCCGCCGTCAGCGTGCCATTGGCCGTCGTTTCGTCGCTGCTGCGGTCCAGCACGGTCAGGTTGAACGCATCGCCGCCGCCCGTTTCGCTATAGCCGTCCTCCTTCAGGCGATAATAGTCGATGCCGATGGCGGGGCGCAGGCTGAACCGGCCCACCTGCATTTGGTAGGACGCGCCCGCCGTCGCGGAATAGAGCGTGCCGTCCCAATCGCCATTGGCGGTGCGGGTTACGTCGCCATTTTCGAAATGGCGGCTGCCAGTGAAGCCGATCGTCGCGGCGGACAGGCGGGCGAACGCCTGTAACGGACCCCATTGCCCACGCCAGTGGGCGGCCAACTCATATTGGTCGGAATCCACCGCGTTGTTGGACCCGCCGCTCGAATCGCTGCCGTGAATATAGGCGATCGACCCGCCGAACGCGCCATAATCGCTCAGATATTCGAGGCCACCGCCCGCGCCCCAGCCAGTGATGTCATAGGATGCGGTATTGCCCACGCTTTTGGACCCGCCAAAACCGACCTGCTGCAACCAGAAGCCAAGGCGGCCGTCCTTCGTGCGATAAATGCCATTGGGGTCCGACAGGATGCGCGCGGTCGCGCGCGACCCCGCCGTCACGGCTTCGAACGTCCCGCCCGCATGGTCGGGCAGCATCTGGCGCAGATTGGCGTTGAGCGCCGTGCCGTCGCCGATGGCCAGATAGGCCGCCGCGACCGACGCATCATTGTCCAGCGCGTTGAAGATCGCCGAATAGGCCCGCGCGACCGATCCGGTCAGGCCCAGGTCCGCCACGCTTTTGGCCGCGACCGACAGGGTGACTGTGCCTGCCGCGCTGTCGCTGCTGACCGATCCCTTGAACATATAGGGCAATTGGGTAGCGGTGGTCAGGGTCGGCGTGCCGCTCAGCGCACCGGCCCGCACGATGACATAGTCGCCTTCGGATCCGCTCACCTGCGCCAGATTGACCTTCATCTGCGAACCGCTGGCAAAGCTGGCGGCACCGGCCACGTCATAGACGGTGCTGCTATCATTGGCCGCGTCGATGGTGACGCCGATGGTCGATGTGCCATTGGCCGACAGCGATGCCAGCGCGATGCTGCCGCTGTTGGTCGCGTTGAGCGTGCCGCCGTTCAGCACCACGGCCATGCCGCCGCTATTGCCGATCGCGCCGGTCAGGCTGGACGTGCCGCCCAGTGTCAGCGTGCCGCTGCCCCCGCCGAAATCGACCGCGCCGGTCAGGGCAGCGGTATCGGCCAGCGTCAGGCTGGCGGTGCCGCTGCCGAACGACAGGTCGCCGGTCAGGCTGGACGAACCCGACAGCGCCATGCTGTCATTGCCCGCGCCCAGACTGACATTGCCGGTAATCTTGCCCGCCGAAACGGTCAGCACGTCGTTGCCCGAACCCAGCCGGACATCGCCGGTTATTGACGGTGCGCTGGCGGTGGAGGAAGCCAGCGCCTGCGTCAGCGTGATGCCGCTGCTGTTGGCGGACAGGTCTATCGCCATGTTGGTCAGGCCGCCTGAAGCGCTGATGATGCCCGTGTTGGACAGGCTGGAAACGCTGCCCGAAGAATCCAGGATGGCAATGGCGGTTCCATCGGTCGTGTCGAGCGCCGACGCGGCGACTGTGCCACTGACGGTGATGGCGTTCACCGTTGCCCCCGCATCGATGACGATGCCACGCGCTGCCGCGCCGGTCTTGGACGATCCGGTCGCAGCGACCGTGCCGCTGACGTCGATGGTTCCGGTGCTGGCACCCGATCCCAGCCGCAATGCCGTGGCGCTGCTGTCATAGGATACAGCGACGATACTGCCGCCAATGCCCACGCCCTTGGTAATAGTCACGTTGCCGCCGAGGCCGCCAATGGTGACGCCATTGGCGTCGATCCCGTCATAGACGCCATAGCCCGCCACCACGCCCTTGATGATCAGGCCATAGCCTGAACTTTCCGCTGCCACGGCACCGATGCTGGTGTCGGTGGTGGCTGATCCGATCTTCACGGCGGCGGCCGATCCATAGGTGACGACCGAAGCCGTACCCTCACTGGCGTCGAGCAGCCCGTCCTTGTCCACATCGGTATCAGTGGTGCTGGTCGTCGGCTGCACGTCCAATATCACCCCGCCGGCTACATTGCCCGCGATCACCAGCGCCGATCCGCCCTGCAACAGGTCGTCGGCGTCCAATATCGTGGTGGTGGCCGGGCGCGTGGTAGAGCGATAGCCGGTCGATACGATGCTGCCCTGAATTTTTAGCGCGCCGCTGATGTCGCCCAGCAAGGCCGCGCCGATGCTGTTGCCGCCAACGACGGATGTCGCGCCGCGCACCGTCACATTGCCGGTGACGGCGTTGGCGACGATGCCATGGCTGTTGTCGCCGATGACGGAAATCGAGCCGCTGGTCGACAGATTGCCCGTCAGAGCGGCGTCCAGCCGGATGCCCGCCGAAACATTCCCCTCGATCGAAATGGTGCCGCTCTGGTCGATCGCGCCGACATGCGCCGCGCCCGACTGGAGCCAGATGCCGTTGCGATTTGTCCCCTTGGCAAATGCGCCGTCTGTGTCTCCGTCGCTGTCGCTGTCCGTCGCGGTATAATCTTCGGTCAGGGTGATCGTGCCGCTGCTGGTGATGTCGCCGCTGGTGCCGGGGGCGATCGCGATGCCAGTGGCATTGTCCGCATCGTTGATGGTGATGGCGCCGACATGTGTGAGCTTGTTGTTGCTGTCCATCGTTACGGCGGTGCCGCTGGTCAGGGTGATCGACCCGGCGGACGCGATGTTGATGTCATCGGCCGATCCGGCAGCGACGGTGGAGGATCGGACGGCGGTGGTGGTGGACGTGCTGATCGTCGTTTCCGCCGCAGCGTCGGCCAGGGTCAGGGCCGCCAGCACCGGGGCGATGGCCGAACAGGCCAGTAGATGTCGCATAATATCTCCCTTTGCGATCCACGCTTCTTTGCGCGCGCATTGGGGGAGGGACGGTGCGGGAACGGCTTTTCCGTGGGCCGTTGCGATGAACGGTGGTTCAGAAAGCGAAGTCGATGCCGACCCTGACCGTGCGGGGGCGCAGCGGCGTGTAATAATCGGTGCGCAGGTCGAACGGCGTGCCGAGCGAGAAGCGATTGCCGTCACTGTCGAGCAGGTTGGTCAGGGACAGGGAATATTGCACCGGACCCTGCGTCACGCTGGCGGACAGGGCGGTATCGACATAATTGCCCTGCGTTCCGCCCAGGATCGGCCCGACGCCCAGCCGCGATTTGCCGATATAGCGGGCCGACCCGGACAGGTGCAACTGCATCGCATCTCCCAGCGGCGCGCGATAATCGAACGCGACGCGCCCGCCCAGATTGGCGACATTGGGCAGCGTTAGTGATCGCCCGTCATAGGACAGTGCTTTTACGAACAGCGCAGGCTGGGTCAGGCGGCTGTCATTATAGATGATGCTGCCATCCAGCGTCAGCCGCTGCGTCGGCCGCGCGACGATGCGCCCCTCCACCGTATAGATACGTCCGTCGCCGATATTGGCGGTGGTGGGTAGGCCGATGCGGTCGGTCACGTCCGCCTGAATATCGCGCCAGTCGGTATAGGCGATATTGGCGCTGACGGCGATCGCGTCCCGCCCCGGCACGCCTTTGCGAAAGCCAGCCTCGACGGTGGAAACGCGGTCATTCTGGAAACGGCGCACGCGCTGGTCATCGACCGCCAGCCCGCCGGGACGAAAGCCCTGCTGGAACCGGGCATAAAGCGTGACGCCGGGAATAGCGTCGGTCAGCAGCGAAGCGGACGGCAGGAAAATCGTCTCGCTCCGGTCCGCCTGCGCCTCCGCCCGTGCCAGCTCTGCGGTGGAAAGCGCCGCCACGGGATTGAGCGCTTCGCCTGACAGTCGGCTGTTGGTCAATCGCCCCCCGATCGTCGCGATCAGGCCTTTGACCGGCTCGAACGATGCTTCGCCAAACAGCGTGGCTTCCTTCACGCTGTTGCGCACGCCCGTCGCGGTGGCGGGCATTCCACGGCCATAGCTTGGCACTCCGGGGATGATTTCCGGCTGGATCGGCGCGGTGCCATAGGATGTCAGCGACCGGCGGATATTCGACGTGCTTTGCAGGTAGGACGCGCCCAAAATCCAGCCCAGCCCATTGTCCAGGTCGCGCACCAGCCGGTTTTCGGTGGAGAAAATATCCACCTTGTTGATCTGGCGGAACAGCGATGGCGGGCCATTTTGCTGAGTCGCGTCATAGCTTTCGGCCAGGTCGTGGCGGACATAGCCGGTGGACGAGACGAAGCGCAGATTGTCCCACTGCCGCTCGATCCGCACATTGCCCAGCAGATAGTCGGAACGGAAAGGTTGGGCGACGCTGGAGGCACGCTGGAGGCTGCCCAGCGATCCGGTCGCATATTGCGCGTCGCGCCCGTTGATGTGCTGGATCACGCCATTGAGGTCGATGGTCCAGTTTTCGTCCGGCGCGATGCGCAACGCCGCGCGCCCGCCCCAAATGCGGGTGCGGTTCACATCGTCCAGCCCGCGATTGACGTCGTCGATATAGCCGCCATCCTGCACGCCATAGCCTACCACGCGCAACGCGACCTTTTCCGCCACGATGGGGATGTTGAGCGTGGCGGACAGGTCGCCGCCGGGGTCGCCATGCTGGGTGGCGGACGCGCCGACCGACATTTGACCGCCAAATTCGGCCAGATTGGGGGCATTGGGCATGATGCGGATGATGCCGCCCAGCGACCCCGCGCCATAGAGCGTCCCCTGTGGTCCCTCCAGCACTTCGACCCGCCCGACATCATAGAGTTTCAGGTCAGGGTCAGGCGCAGCATAGTTCAGCCGCATGTCACCCAGATATTGTCCCGTGGTCGCCTGCGTCGGCCCGGCGACCCCGGAGTCGGCAATGGCCCGGATGAACAGCTTGTTGCGGCCTGCGCCTGCATGAGTGGAACTCAGGCTGGCGATGCGGGCGATCAGCGTGGCGGTGCCGCCCGATGCTTCGCCGCTGGAAAAGGCGCGATTGTCCAGCGCCTCGACCATCCCGGCATAGCGCAGCAGCGGCGTGTCGCGCTTGGATGCTGTAACGACGATTTCCGTCGGGGGCAGGTCGGGCAAGGGCGCAGCGACAATGGGCGCGGGTGCGGATGTTGCCGGCGCGCGGGCCGGGCGCGCGCGCACGATGCGCCATGTCGTGGCGTCGATCCGCCGCGCGGTTGCGCCGCTACCCTTCAGCAAGCGTTTGAGCGCTACTTCCACCGACAGGCGACCCGTCACGGCAGGCGTGGCGATCCCGGCCAGCGACTGGTCCGACATGCCGATGCTGACGCCGGTTTGACGGCCAAGCGCCACCACGGCATCGCCCAGCCGTGCGGGGGCGATGCTGATGGACTGCCTGTCGGCCCCTCGCTGCACTGCCATCGCGGGCGTTGCGATGGCCAAAGTCAGGGCGGCGACGAAAAGAAGGTCAGCTTTGCGGGCCATTCCCTTCCTTCAGCAGCCAGTCCTTGCCCTGGCGCACGGCAGTCAGTCCCATCAGCGGCGCGGCCCCGGCAAAGAAGCGTGCGGCATCCTTGTCCAGCCGGATCGTGCCGGTAAAGCGGGTCGTGGCGGCCTGTGGCGTGAAATGCACGGTGATGCCCAGCGACCGGGCGATATCCTCGCTCACCTGTGTCACCGGGGCGTTGGCATAGACCAGCCGCCCGGTCCGCCAGCTGGCGACCGCGACGGGCGCTACGTCCATCACGCGCAGACCCTGCGCATCGTCGGCCAGGCCGCGTCCGGCGGGCAGGCTAATTGCTTCGGCCTGCGGGTTGTAGATGACCTTGCCCTCCGACACGCCGATGCGCGTTGCGCCGGTGCCATGGACGATGTTGAACACTGTCCCGGCATCCTCGAACACAGCATCGCCCACGGTCACGCGGAACGGGTTGGCGGCGTCATGGCGCACCGTAAACGCCGCTTCGCCTGCATCCAGCGCGGCAAAGCGCGTGTCGTTGCGGTCGAGCCGGATCGTCGTGCCGCCATTGACGTCGATCTGCGTGCCATCGTCCAGCGCGATGCTGCGCGTTTCGCCGGGGCGGGTGGTGACGGTGTAGATGTCGGCCCGGTTCAGCATCCCGACGGACACTGCCGCGACCAGCGCAGCGGCAATCGCGCCGCCACCGATCCAGCGCCAAGCGGCGCGCCGGGGTTCGCCCGCATCATTGGCGGCGATGGGCATGGCAACAGGTTCAGCCGGGATGATGGCGTCCATATCCGCGTCCGCCGCCATCAGCATGTCATAGGCGGCTGCGTTTGCGGCATCGCGTTCCAGCCAGGCGGTAAAGCCTTCCCAATCGGCAAAGGCCGGGTCGCGCGTGTGGATGACCCACGCCAGCGCCTCCTCGTTCATCATGTCTCCAGCCCCGTTCATTTTTTGCCCCTTATGGAGGCTGACGCCGCCGACCTGCTCATTCCGTATCCATTTTCTGCTTGAGCGTCAGCATGGCGCGATAGGCCTTTTGCAGGTCTTTCTCCACCGTGGTCAGGCTGACCCCCAGTTCGTCGGCGATCACCCGTTGCCCGACCCCTTCGATACGGAAGCGGCGGAACACCATTTCCACGCGCGGGCCAAGCGCGCGCAGCACGCCGCGCGCCTCGTCCAGTTTCTGGTTCAGGATCATCCGTTCGTCGACCGGCAGGTCGTCGGTCGGGTCGGCCATCACGCCGCCTGCGCCTTCGGCCCAATCCTGCTCGCGCCGCCCGCGCCGGGTGGCGGAACGGTATCGGTCCAGCATCAGATTGTTGGCCATGCGGTAAAGATAGGGAACAGGATCGGCGACCGGGCCAAGATCCTTGGCCTCCAGCTTCATCCAAATGTCCTGCAACAGATCCTCGGCATCCTCCCCCGCGCCACGCGCGCGCAGGAAGCGCAGCAATGCCGCGCGGTTGGCCATGAAGATTGCGGATAGCCCGGTGGCCATGCCTGTATATCGTCCAGTTCGGGGCAAGTCTTGGCGCGTTGCCATAGAGGGGTGGGCGGGGTCTTGGCAATCGGCAAGCTGTTTACGCGACGCTTTGCCTGCTTTAGCGCTTTGCACGCGACATGGGAATCGGAGCGATAATGGACGATAGCGGCGTGACGGACAGGGCAGCGGCGCAGGCGGCGGGGATGAACCCGGACCGGCTGGACGCGCTGGTCGCCGCGATCGACAGCAGCTATGTCGCCACCGGCAAATTGCCCCATATGCAGTTGCTGGTGGCGCGCGATGCAGTGCCGCTGTTGTCGGTCGTGCGTGGCACGGCGCGCGACAGTGGAGAGGCGTTGGCACAGGATGCGCTCTACCGCATCGCGTCGATGACCAAACCAGTGACCTCGGTCGCCTTCATGATGCTGGTGGAGGCGGGGAAGGTTGCGCTCGATACGCCGGTCTTGGACGTAATTCCCGAATTTGCCGACCTGCGCGTAGGCGGCGTTGGCGGCCCGCCGGTCAACCGCCCGATGCTGATGATCGACCTGCTGCGCCATACGTCGGGCCTGACCTACGGGTTGCAGCGCCAGACGGCGATCGACGCCCGTTACCGGGAATTGGGGCTGGACGAGTTTCAGCAGAAGCGCACGTCGGACGAGTTTATCGCTGATCTGGCGACTTTGCCGCTGGAATTTTCGCCGGGCGAACGCTGGAATTATTCGGTGTCCACCGATGTGCTGGGCGTGGTGGTTGAGCGCCTGTCGGGCATGGACCTGGAAAGCTTTTTTCGCACCCGCATTTTCGACCCGCTGGGGATGGTCGATAGCGGATTTGTCGTGCGTGACGACCAGGTCGACCGGCTGACCGACGCCTGGCGGCTGGACGAGGGTAGCCGCGTGATCGCCGATCATGGTGCGCGCAGCGGCTGGCGGCGAACCGAACGCTTCCTGTCGGGCGGGGGCGGGCTGGTGTCCAGCGTGGCGGACTATCACCGCTTTGCGTCCATGCTGTTGCGGGGCGGCGAACTGGACGGCGCGCGGCTGTTGCGCGCCGACACCGTGGCGCAGATGCACGCCAACCATCTGCCGGGCGGCGGCGACCTGGCCAGCCTGTCCAGTGCGATGTTCAGTGAAGCGGATTATCAGGGCATCGGCTTTGGCCTGGGCTTCGCGATGGAATTGAAGAATGGGAACCTGGAACAGGGCGAATATTATTGGGGCGGGGTGTTTTCGACCTATTTCTGGATCGATCCGGTCGAACGGCTGATCGGCATCTTCATGACGCAGCTATTGCCGTCGAGCGCCTATCCGGTGCGCGCGGCGTTGCGGGCGGGCGTGGCCGACGCCATCGTCCGGCGATATGAGCAAGCGCAGCCCTGAAATCGCCCGAAAAAATTGTTGCTGCACTGCAAAAATAGCGATGGCGCGGGGCGGGGGTGCTGTGCCATCATCCCTGTGATTGAACAGGGGGACCGCTCATCATGAACCTCAAGGGCCAGACCATACTTCCCAAACCCGCGCCGCGCCGGTTTGACCCCGAAGTCCTGGCGCATGAGATTGTCGAGCGGCTGACCTATCGCATCGGCAAGAATGCCGCTGCTGCCAAACCGCATGACTGGTTGCACGCGGTCATTCTTTCCATCCGCGATCGCGTGATCGACGCCTGGATCACTTCCACCCAGAAAACCTATGAGGAAGAAGGGCGGCGCGTCTATTATCTGAGCCTTGAGTTTCTGATCGGTCGCCTGATGCGCGACGCTGCGTCGAACATGGAAATGCTCGACGATATGCAGGTGGCGCTGGCGTCGCTGGGCGTGGATATCGACATCATCGCCGCGCTGGAACCGGACGCGGCGCTGGGCAATGGCGGGCTGGGGCGGCTGGCTGCCTGCTTCATGGAAAGCATGGCGACGGTGGACGTGCCGGCCTATGGCTATGGCATCCGTTATGTGAACGGCATGTTCCGGCAGGAAATTTCCGACGGCTGGCAGGTGGAATTGCCCGAAACCTGGCTGACCCATGGCAATCCGTGGGAGTTCGAGCGGCGCGAGGCCAGCTATGAAGTGGGCTTTGGCGGCCTGGTCGATCCCGCCGATGGTGCGGACGCAGGCCCGCACCAGATGCACTGGAAACCGTTCGAGCGCGTCATCGCCACCCCCTATGACACGCCGATCGCAGGCTGGCGCGGCAAGCGGATCAACACGCTGCGCCTATGGGAAGCGCAGCCGATCGACCCGATCCTGCTCGACAAGTTCAACGCGGGCGATCATGTCGGCGCGCTGTCCGAAAGCAACCGCGCGGAATCGCTGACCCGCGTTCTCTATCCCGCCGATTCCTCGCCAGCGGGGCAGGAATTGCGGCTGCGGCAGGAATATTTCTTCTCCTCCGCATCGTTGCAGGACATCGTCCGCCGCCACATCCAATATTTCGGCAATGTCCGCACCCTGCCGGAAAAGGCCGCGATCCAGCTGAACGATACCCATCCGGCGGTCGCGGTCGCGGAATTGATGCGCATATTGCTGGACGATCATGGCGTCGATTTCGACGAAGCATGGGACATCACCCGCCGCACTTTCAGCTACACCAACCACACCCTTCTGCCCGAAGCGCTGGAAAGCTGGCCGGTGCCGTTGTTCGAGCGGCTGCTGCCCCGGCACATGCAGATCGTCTATGCCGTCAACAGCCGCCTGCTGGCCGAGGCGCGCCGGTCTGGTCAGTTCGAGGACGGGGCGATCGGCGCGATTTCGCTGATCGACGAAGGCGGCGAACGGCGCGTGCGCATGGGCAATCTGGCCTTCACCGGATCGCACAGCGTCAATGGCGTGTCGGCGCTGCACACCGACCTGATGAAGGTCACGGTCTTTGCCGACCTGCACAAACTCTATCCCACGCGCATCAACAACAAGACCAACGGGGTTACCTATCGCCGATGGTTGATGCAGTGCAATCCGGGGCTGACCGGCCTGATCCGCGAAGCCATCGGCGACGGGTTCATGGACGATGCGGACAAGCTCCGCGATCTTGATCCCTTTGCCGACGATGCCGCATTTCAGGAGAAATTCCTGGCCATAAAGCACGCGAACAAAGTCGCCCTGTCCGACATATTGCGCCAGCGGATCAACGCCCGCATCGACCCGGCGGCGATGTTCGACATCCAGATCAAGCGCATCCACGAATATAAGCGGCAATTGCTCAATATCGTGGAGGCTGTGTCGCTGTACGACCAGATCCGTTCCCATCCTGAAAAACATTGGGTGCCGCGCGTCAAGCTGTTCGGGGGTAAGGCTGCGCCCAGCTATCATAATGCCAAGCTGATCATCAAACTGGCCGGCGATGTCGCCCGTGCGGTCAATCACGACCCGGCGGTGCAGGGGCTGCTCAAGATCCAGTTCGTTCCCAATTATAATGTGTCGATGGCCGAAGTGATGATCCCCGCCGCTGACCTGTCCGAACAGATTTCGACCGCGGGCATGGAAGCGTCCGGAACCGGCAACATGAAGTTCGCGGTCAACGGCGCGCTGACCATCGGCACGCTGGACGGCGCGAATGTCGAAATGCGCGACCATCTGGGCGACGAGAATATCTTCATTTTCGGCCTGACCGCGCAGGAAGTGAACGAACGGCGCGCCAATGGCTACACCCCCGGCGACGTCATCGGCCAGAGCCGCGAATTGTCGCAGGCATTGAACGCCATCGCCAGCGGCGTATTCTCGCCCGACGATCCCGATCGTTACAAGGGGTTGATCCAGGGTATTTACGACCATGACTGGTTCATGCTGGCCGCCGATTTCGACAGCTATTCCGCCGCGCAGCGCCGCGTCGATACGCTGTGGAGCGATCAGGCCTTGTGGGCGAAGAAAGCTATCCATAATGTGGCGCGCATGGGGTGGTTTTCATCGGACCGCACCATCCGCGAATATGCGGCCGACATCTGGAAAATCTGAAAGCCTATGACCAGAGGACAGGGGTAGAGTGGGGCCAACGCCGGAGCAGATCGACCGGCTGATGCAGGGTCGTGAGGACGACCCCTTCGCTACGCTTGGCGTGCATCCCGCTGGCACTTCTTCGGGGCAGGGGGGCTTTACGGCCTGTGCTTTCTTGCCCGATGCGGTGAGCGTTACGGCGCACACGCTGGATGGCAAGCTGGTCGGCGAACTGGCGCAGATCCATCAAGGCGGCCTATTCCTTGGCAAGGTGACGATCCGCAAGCGTCAGCCGCTGCGCTACCGCGCCCGCTATGCCGATGGCAGCGAACATGATGCGATCGACCCCTATGGCTTTGGTCCCGTGCTGGGTCCGATGGACGACCATTATCTGGCCGAAGGGTCGCATGGCCGCCTGTTCGACAAGCTGGGCGCGCATATCATGCGCCATGAAGGCACGGACGGCACCCATTTCGCGGTGTGGGCGCCCAATGCGCTGCGTGTGTCGGTGGTGGGCGACTTCAACCAATGGGATGGCCGCCGCGCGCCCATGCGTCACCGGGCCGATGCGGGCGTGTGGGAAATTTTCCTGCCCGGCGTCGTAGCGGGGGCGGCCTATAAATATGAGATTATGGGCGCGGACGGCGTGGTGCTTGCGCTCAAGGCTGATCCCTTCGCCTTTCAATCGCAACTGCGCCCGTCGACGGCATCCATCGTCGCGCCGCCGCTCGACCACAAATGGGGCGACGCCCGGCACAAGGCGCATTGGGAAAAGGCGGATGCCCGGCGCGAACCTGTGTCCATCTACGAAGTCCATGCCGGGTCGTGGCAGCGCGACGACAGGGATGATTTCCTGTCATGGGACGAACTGGCCAACCGGCTGATCCCCTATGTCGTGGGCATGGGCTTTACCCATATCGAATTTCTGCCGATCAGCGAATATCCCTATGACCCAAGCTGGGGCTATCAGACGCTGGGGCTTTACGCGCCGACCGCGCGCTTTGGCGATCCGGCCGGGTTTGCGCGCTTCGTCGATGGCGCGCATCGTGCCGGCATTGGCGTCATCCTCGACTGGGTGCCGGCCCATTTCCCGACCGATGCCCATGGGCTGGCCTATTTCGATGGCACGGCGCTGTATGAACATGCCGATCCGCGCAAGGGATTCCATCCCGACTGGAACACCGCCATCTATAATTTCGGGCGGCGCGAAGTGGCGCAATTCCTGGTCAACAATGCGCTGTTCTGGGCCGAACGCTACCATGTCGACGGGTTGCGGGTCGATGCGGTCGCATCGATGCTCTACCTCGATTATTCACGCAATCCGGGGGAATGGATACCCAACGACCATGGCGGGCGCGAAAATGTGGAAGCGGTCGGCTTCCTTCAGCAACTCAACACATTGCTATACGGCACCCATGCAGGGGTGATGACCATCGCGGAGGAATCGACCAGCTGGCCCGGCGTGTCGAAACCGGTGGACGCTGGTGGCCTGGGCTTCGGGTTCAAATGGAATATGGGCTTCATGCACGATACGCTGCGCTATCTGGCGCGCGATCCGGTGCATCGCGTCCACCATCATGACGACATCACCTTCGGCCTGATGTATGCCTTCACCGAAAATTTCGTGCTGGCGTTGAGCCATGACGAAGTGGTGCATGGCAAGGCGTCGCTGCTGCACAAGATGCCGGGCGACGACTGGCAGAAATTCGCGACGCTGCGGGCCTATTATGGCCTGATGTGGGGCTATCCGGGCAAGAAACTGCTGTTCATGGGGCAGGAATTTGCCCAGCGCGGCGAATGGAGCGAGGAACGGGCGCTCGACTGGCACCTGCTCGATCATGCGCCCCATAGCGGCGTGCAGCAACTGGTCGGCGACCTCAACCGCCTCTATGCCGCGCGCCCGGCGCTCCACGCCCGCGATTGCGAGCCGGAGGGGTTCGAATGGGTGCTGGTCGATGCCGCCGCCGATTCCCTTTTCGCCTGGCAACGGCGCGCGCCCGGTGCGCGGCCGATCGTCGTCATCAGCCATTTCACGCCGATCCTGCGCCATGGCTACCGGATGCGATTGCCATCGGGCGGGCGCTGGCGCGAGATATTGAACAGCGATGCGGCCGATTATGGCGGCAGCGGCGCGGGCAATATGGGCTTTGTGGAGGCAGATGAAGAAGGATGGGCCAATATAACTATCCCGCCCTTTGCAACGTTAATGCTGGAACTGGATTATTGAATAGCCGATGGGCGCGTGCAGGCGATCACGGGCGGACATTGAGGAGAGGCCCAGAATGCAACCAAGGAATCAGCCGATCGCACGCGACGCCATGGCCTATGTGCTGGCCGGAGGGCGTGGCAGCCGGCTTGCCGAACTGACCGACAAGCGCGCCAAGCCTGCCGTCCATTTCGGCGGCAAGGCGCGGATCATCGACTTTGCCCTGTCCAATGCGCTCAACAGCGGCATCCGGCGGATCGGCGTGGCGACGCAATATAAGGCGCACTCGCTGATCCGGCATCTGCAACGCGGCTGGAATTTCCTGCGCCCCGAACGCAACGAAAGTTTCGACATCCTGCCCGCCAGCCAGCGGGTGTCGGAAAGCCAGTGGTATGAAGGGACGGCGGACGCCGTGTTCCAGAATATCGACATCATCGAAAGCTATGCGCCGGAATATATGGTGCTGCTGGCGGGCGATCATGTCTATAAAATGGACTATGAACTCATGCTCCAGCAGCATGTCGATAGCGGCGCGGACGTCACGGTCGGCTGTCTGGAAGTGCCGCGCAAGGAAGCGTCGGGTTTCGGCGTGATGCATGTCGATGAAAAGGACATCATCACCGCGTTCATCGAAAAGCCCAAAAACCCGCCTGCCATCCCCGGACAGCCCGACATGGCGCTGGCGTCGATGGGCATTTATGTGTTCCGCACCAAATTCCTGATCGAACAGTTGCAGCGCGATGCCGCCGACCCCGCCAGCAAGCGCGATTTCGGCGGCGATATCATCCCCTATATCGTCAAACATGGCAAAGCGGTCGCGCATCGCTTTTCCAGCAGCTGCGTGCGCGCCGAAAGCGAACTGGAGCCTTATTGGCGCGACGTTGGCACGATCGACGCCTATTGGCAGGCGAGCATCGACCTGACCGATGTCGTCCCCTCGCTCGACCTTTACGACCGCAGCTGGCCACTCTGGACCTATTCCGAAGTCACGCCGCCTGCCAAATTCGTGCATAATGAAGAGGGGCGGCGTGGTTCGGCGACATCGTCGCTGGTCGCGGGCGGCTGCATCGTGTCGGGTTCCTCGCTCCATCGCAGCCTGCTTTTTTCCGGGGTCAAGACGCACAGCTTCTCGTCCGTCACCGACAGCGTCATCATGCCCGATTGCGAAATCGGGCGGGGCGCGCGCCTGCATAAATGCGTGCTGGATTCAGGGATCATCATCCCCCCCGGCCTGATCATCGGCGAAAACCCCGAACAGGACGCCCGCCGGTTCCGCCGCACCGACAGCGGCATATGCCTGGTGACGCAGCCCATGATCGAACGATTGGCGATTTGACGCATCCATGGCCATCCCGATGAAACTTCTGTCGGTCGCATCCGAACTTTATCCGCTGGTTAAGACCGGCGGATTGGCCGACGTCACGGGCGCGCTACCCGGCGCTCTGGCGGCACATGGTGTCGCGACGCGCACATTTGTGCCGGGCTATCCCGCCGTCCTGTCCCAACTGGGCAAGGCGAAGGTGGTGCGCCGTTACGACACGCTGTTCGGCGCAGCGGCTACTTTACTGTCGGCCAAGGTCGGCGACCTGGATCTGCTGGTGCTGGATGCGCCGGATTTCTTCGCGCGGGAAGGCGGTCCTTATGGCGATGCGGCGGGCCGGGAATGGATCGACAACTGGCGGCGCTTCGCGGCGCTGTCGCAGGTAGGGGCGGACATTGCGGCCGACGGAGTGAAGGGCTGGCGGCCGGACATCGTCCATGTCCATGACTGGCAGGCGGCGCTGACTGCGGCCTATATGCGCTTTGGTCCCGCTCATGCCGTGCCTAGAGTCGTGACCATCCACAATCTCGCGTTTCAGGGGCGCTATGGGGCGGAAATATTCGGAGCGCTGGGCCTGCCGCCCGAAGCCTGGGGCGTCGATGGCGTCGAATATTATCAGGGCGTCGGCTATCTCAAGGCAGGACTTGTATCGGCGCAGGCGATCACGACCGTCAGCCCCAGCTATGCGCAGGAAATCCGCTCGCCGGTCCACGGCATGGGTCTGGACGGCCTGATCAACGGGCGGATCGACCGGCTGCATGGCATATTGAATGGCGTCGATACCGATGTGTGGAACCCCGCCGACGACCCGCTGATCGCCCGGCGTTACAGCGGGCGGGCGCTGGCCGGACGCGGTGCCAACCGGCGCGCGCTGGAAAGCCGCTTTGGACTGGACCATGACGGCGCGCCTTTGTTCATCATCGTCAGCCGCCTGACCTGGCAAAAGGGTATGGACCTGATGATCGACACGATCGAGCATCTGGTCGGGCTGGGCGGCAAGCTGGCGGTGCTGGGATCGGGCGACCATCCACTGGAAGGCGCGTTTCTGGGCGCGGCGGACCGCCATCGCGGGCGGATCGGCGTGCAGATCGGCTATGACGAACCGCTATCTCACCTGATGCAGGCGGGTGGCGACGCGATCCTGATCCCGTCGCGCTTCGAACCATGCGGCCTGACCCAACTTTATGCGCTGCGCTATGGCTGCGTGCCGGTCGTGGCGCGGGTCGGCGGGCTGGCCGATACAGTGATCGACGCCAATGAAGCGGCGCTGGGCGCAGGCGCGGCGACGGGCATCATCTTTGCCCCGTCCGACACGCTGGCGCTGCACGGAGCGATCGGGCGGGCGGTGCAATTGCATGGCGACAAGGCGCAATGGCAGGCGATCCAGCGTGCCGGGATGCGCGCCGACGTATCATGGGACCACAGCGCCGCCCGCTATGCCGCGCTCTACCGCACGCTGCTGGCGGAGGCGGCGTGAGCCGCGGCGGTGCCGCGCCGGTCCTGACGCAGGCGGGTGCGCATTTTTCCATATGGTCGCCCGATGCCGATCAATTGTGGCTGTGCCTGTTCGATGTGGCGGACCGTGAAACGCGCCTGCCGATGTTGCGCGATACGACGGGCAACTGGCATGTCGAAGCGACCGGCGTTGGCGCAGGCGCGCGTTATGGCGTGCGGGCCGATGGGCCTTATGATCCGGCGGCGGGCCTGTGGTTCGATCCCGACAAGCTGCTGCTCGATCCCTATGCGCAGGCGATCGACCGGGCGTTCGTCTACGACCCGGCTCTTGCCGCGCCGCGTGGGGCAGGGGGCGACACCGCGCGGCTGATGCCCAAGGGAGTGGTGACGGCGCCGCTCGCGACGCCATCCCCGACAGCGCCCTGTTTCACCCCCGGCGGCCTGATATACGAACTCCATGTGCGCGGCTTTACCATGGCGCATCCCGACGTGCCGCCGCAGCAGCGCGGCACCATCGCCGCGCTGGCCCATCCCGCCGTGATCGCGCACCTCAAGCGGTTGCATGTGTCCGCCATCGAACTGATGCCAATCAACGCCTGGATCGACGAGCGGCATCTGGGACCGTTGGGGCTGACCAACTATTGGGGCTATAATCCAGTCAACTGGTTCGCGCTGGACCCGCGCCTTGCCCCCGGCGGCATGGCGGAATTGCGCGATACGGTGGCGGCGCTGCATGATGCGGGGATCGGCGTCATGCTCGACATGGTCTATAATCATGATGGCGAAAGCGACGTGCTTGGCCCCACGCTGTCGCTGCGCGGTCTGGATGCGCGGGGTTATTTTCGCCATGCGCCCGACGGGCGACTGATCAACGATACTGGCACGGGCAACAGCATCGCCTGCAATGCGCCGGTGGTGCGCCGCATGATCCTGCAATCGCTGCGCCACTTCGTGGAGGTCGCGGGGATAGACGGGTTTCGTTTCGACCTTGGCCCGGCGCTGGGGCGGATGGACGATGGCTATGATCCGAACGCGCCATTGTTGCAGGAGATGCGAGCCGACCCCGTGCTGGCCGATCGGGTGATGATCGCCGAGCCGTGGGACATCGGGCCGGGGGGCTATCAACTGGGGCGCTTCCCCGGCTGGCTGGAATGGAACGACCGCTATCGCGACGACATGCGGCGCTTCTGGCGGGGGGATGCCGGGATGCTGGGGGCGTTTGCGACGCGGCTGACCGGATCGGCGGACCTGTTCGACGGCATCGCGACCCGCAGCATCAATTTCCTGGCGGCGCATGACGGTTTCACGCTGGCGGACCTGACCGCCTACGAACAGCGGCACAATATCGCCAATGGGGAACAGGGGCGCGATGGCCATGGCGAAAATCTGAGCTGGAATAACGGTACCGAGGGGCCGACCGACGACCCGGCCATCGGCGCAGCGCGCCGCCATGACGTCAAGGCATTGCTGTCGACATTATTCTGCTCACGCGACACGATCATGCTGTGCGCGGGCGACGAATTTGGCCGCAGCCAGCAGGGTAACAACAATGCCTATGCGCAGGATAATGCGATCAGCTGGGTCGATTGGGATGGGCGCGACGGGGAAGTGGAGGCCCATGCCTTTGCTTTGGCGCAACTGCGCGCGCGCCATGCCTGTCTGCGCGATACGCGGTTCCTGACGGACATGGATGTCGCGTGGCTGGATGAAGCCGGCGCGCCGCTGACGGTCGGGCAATGGGAAGACCCGTCCCGCCGCCGTCTGGCGCTGCATTTCCCCGGCAGCGGGTTGACGCTGTGCCTGAACGGCGCGGACGAGGCGTGCGACTTTCACTTGCCCGACGGCAGCATGGTCGCGGTCGCGGCACGATCATTATTGCCTGTGGGATAAGGAAGTGGTGGGCTCGCCGGGATTCGAACCCGGGACCTACAGATTAAAAGTCCGTTGCTCTACCGACTGAGCTACGAGCCCCTACCCATTCCATCTATCGCGATCTAGGTCATGCCCCGATCTGCGGTCGGCACCCACTAGAGGCGGCAGGCGCGCCGGTCAACCTTTTGAAGCAGCTTTTCCAAGACGAAAGGCAAGGTGGCGGATGGCAAGGCCGGTGCGCGGGTCGCGCCAGCCCGGCGCAATGGCCCGCAACGGCGTCAGCACGAAGGCACGCCTGCGAAATTCGACATGGGGGATGGTCAGCGTCCGGCTGGAAAAGCAGCCGCCCGACCATAGGATGATGTCGATATCGACGCTGCGCGCGCCCCAGCGCCGGAAGCGTTTGCGCCCAAGATCGCGTTCGATCGCCTGAAGCGCGGTCAGCATGGCGCGCGGCGCCAGCGCGCTTTCGACCAGCAGCGCGCCATTGGCGAAGCGGCGCCGCGACGGGCCGATCGGCGCAGTTTCGATGGTCGGGGAGACACGCATTATCGTTGCGACTTTCCCGATGCGGACGACGGCTTCGTCCAGCAAGCGTGCCGGGGAGCGTTGCGCCGACAGGGGGCGGTTCGACCCAAGGGCAAGCGCATAGATATGGGTTCTTGTGTCGGGCATCATCGCTCGCCTATCTGCTGCGCGTGATCCTGCAAAGCCCCATCCCACAAACAGAGCCGCCGCATGACTGCCCGCTCTGTCCCCGCCTCGTTTCGTTGCGACAGGAATGTCGCGCCGAACATCCCGACTGGTGGAATGCGCCGGTCCCGGCCTTTGGCGATCCACAGGCGCGCATCGCCATCATCGGGCTGGCACCGGGCAAGGCAGGCGCGAACCGCACCGGGCGGCCCTTTACCGGGGACCAGTCGGGGGCGTTGCTATTTGCAACGCTGGCCAGATTCGGGCTGGTCGAGGGGGATTATACCGGCAGCGTCGATGATGGCGTGATGTTGAAGGATGTCGTCATCCTGAACGCGGTGCGGTGCCTGCCGCCGCAGAACAAGCCTGTTCCGGCGGAAGTCCATGCGTGTCGCCCATTCCTGGCGCAGGGCGCGGCGGCATTGCCCCGTGCGCGCACCTTCATTGCACTGGGCGAAGTCGCGCATCAGTCGGCGGTCAAGATATTGGGCGGCAGGCTGCCCAAGGCGCGCTTTGCCCATCTGGCCGAACATCGGGTGCCGGACGGGCGGATGCTGGTCGATAGCTATCACCCGTCGCGCTATAACCAGAATGTCGGGCGGCTGACGGACGAGATGTTCGACGCGGTGTTCGCGCGCGCGCTGGAACTGCGCGACCGGGTGGAGTGATTCCCATATGAAAAAGGGCGGCTCCTTGCGGGGCCGCCCTTTTTCGAAACTTTCGGTGGAAAGCAATTAGCGCGAATAGAATTCGACGACCAGATTGGGTTCCATCTTCACCGGGTAAGGCACTTCGTCCAGCGTGGGAACGCGGACATAGGTAACCTTGGTCGCGCCATCGGGTGCGACATAATCGGGGATGTCACGCTCGGCCAAAGCCTGTGCTTCCATCACCAGCGCCATTTCCTGCGCCTTCTTGCCCAAGGTGATTTCGTCGCCCGGCTTTACCAGACGCGAGGCAATGTTGCACTTCACGCCGTTCACATAGATGTGGCCGTGCGAAACGATCTGGCGCGACGAGAAGATGGTCGGCGCGAACTTGGCGCGATAGACGACGGCGTCCAGGCGGCGTTCGAGCAGGCCGATCAGGTTCTGGCCGGTATCGCCCTTCATGCGGCTGGCTTCGAAATAGTTCTTCTTGAACTGCTTTTCGGTGATGTCGCCGTAATAGCCCTTCAGCTTCTGCTTGGCGCGCAGCTGGATGCCGTAATCTGAAACCTTGCCCTTGCGGCGCTGGCCGTGTTGCCCCGGACCATATTCGCGCTTGTTGACAGGCGATTTGGGACGGCCCCAGATATTCTCGCCCATACGACGGTCGAGCTTATACTTGGCGCTGGTGCGCTTCGTCATGGTATTTCCTTACAATAGCTAACAACGTTTGTTCACCCCCCTGATCCGAAAACCGGTTCCCACTTTTCGGGGAGGGTGAATGTTATTCCCGGTATCGCCTACGTCCATATTGCGCCTTGGCACTCAGGGGCAGGGCCACCGCTTCACCGGGATGCGGGACCAATTGCGAAGGCGCGCCTATGAACAGAAGGGGGCGGCGAGTCAAGTCTCGACAGGCGCGCTGCGGCGGCTTAGTCCACAGCGCATGAATCCCGAAAGCTATTCCACCATGACGCAGGTGCGCGCCGGTGTCGATAATCTCGACCGGCAGATCGTTGCCCTGCTGGCCCAGCGCTTTGCCCATATGCGCGCCGCCGCCCGGATTAAGCCGGACCGCAGCGCCGTGCGTGACGAAGCCCGCAAGGCGCAAGTCATCGCCAATGCCTGCGCGGAAGCCGAAGCGCTGGGCGTGCCGTGCGATCTGATCGCGGGTATGTGGGAAGAGCTGGTCGAAGCGTCGATCGCTTATGAAATGGCGGAGTTCGACCGGACGCGGGATTAGCGTTCGCGCGGGCGGTTGATGTGCGATAGCACGCCGCGCAGGGTGCGCACTTCCAGATGGTTCCAGCCCGGCTTGGTCAGCAGGTTGCGCAGCGTCAGCCGGGTCGCGACCGCACGGTCGGGCGGGAAGAAATAGCCGACCTTTTCCAGCAGGTCGGAAAACTGGACGATCATCCCCTCCAACTCCTCCTGCGGCGCGGGTTCGCCAAGGTCGGTCAGGGTCGGTTGCGACAGGTTTGCTTGCTTGGACCATTCATAGGCGCACAGGATGACCGCCTGCGCCAGATTGAGCGAGCCGAATTCCGGGTTGATCGGCACGGTCAAAATCTTGCGCGCGACCGAGACATCTTCGGTTTCCAGCCCCGCCCGTTCCGGCCCGAACACATAGGCGCAGCGCCCTTGGGCAGCATGGATTTCGCGCGCCGCTTCCTCCGGCGTTACCACCGGCTTGGTCACGCCACGTTTGCGGACGGTGGTGGCGTAGACATGGGCGCAGTCGGCTACGGCTTCGGCCAGGGTTTCGTAGACCTGCGCCTGATCCAGAATGAAGTCCGCGCCAGCTGCGGATGGGCCTGCGTCGGGATTGGGCCAGCCGTCGCGCGGGGAGACGAGCCGCATTTCGGTCAGCCCGAAATTGAGCATGGCGCGCGCGGCCTTGCCGATATTCTCGCCCAGTTGGGGGCGGACGAGGACGATGACGGGGGGAGGGGTGGGGGTGTTCATTTTATCACTTTTTTGAAAGGCATCTTCTTCCGTTCGCCCTGAGCGAAGGCGAAGTGTGGGAAATGGCAGCATCTTTAAGCTTTTGCCAGTTCCCGGCAATCAGCGCTTCCTTCTTCTTGCGCGACCAGCCCTTGATCTGAAATTCGCTTTCCATTGCCTCGGCGCGCGTTCCGAACTCCGCCGACCACATCAGCTCTAAAGGTCGGCGCTCAGAGGTGTAACCCTTGATTATGCCCGACTGATGTGCCGCAAAGCGGGCTTCGAGGTCATCTGTATGGCCTGTGTAGTAAGAGCCGTCTGCGCATCTGAGGATATAGCTGTAGAAGGCCATCTTGCGTCATTACCTCGCTACGCTCGGTCCGGGCCTTCGACTTCGCTCAGGCTGAACGGATGGGGGCTTATATATTCAGAACTTACCCGCCCACTTCCTTCACAGTACTCGCGAATTCCTCGAAATCCTTTGCGTCCGTGAAGTCCTTATAGACGCTGGCGAAGCGGATATAGGCGACGCTGTCGAGGCGTTTGAGGCCTTCCATCACCAGTTCGCCGATGGCGCGGGCGGGGACTTCGGTGTCGCCGCTGGTTTCCAGCTGGCGCTGGATGCCCGAAATCAGCTTTTCGATGCGGCTGGGATCGATCGGCCGCTTGCTGCACGCGATGCCGATGGAGCGGGCCAGCTTGTCGCGTTCGAACGCTTCCTTGCGCCCCTCGCTCTTGACCACCCAGATGTCGCGTAGCTGGATGCGTTCGAAGGTCGTGAAGCGCGCGGCGCACGCTTCGCACTGGCGGCGACGGCGGATGGCGGCACCATCCTCCGTCGGCCGACTGTCTTTTACCTGACTGTCCTCATGGGCGCAGAAGGGACAGCGCAACTTTTATCCCTCGTAGATCGGGAAGCGGGCGGTCAGGGCCAGCACCTTGTCGCGCACATGCGCTTCGACCTGGCCGTCGCCGTCGGGACCGTTGCGCTTGAGGCCTTCGACCACTTGCGCGATCAGCGTGCCGATTTCGCGGAACTCCGCTTCACCGAAACCGCGCGTGGTGCCTGCGGGCGTGCCGAGGCGGATGCCGGACGTGACGAAGGGGCTGGCCGTGTCAAACGGCACATTATTCTTGTTGCAGGTGATATAGGCACGATCGAGCGCCTTTTCGGCGGCCTTGCCCGTCGTGTCCTTGGCGCGCAGGTCGACCAGCATCAGATGATTGTCGGTGCCACCCGACACGATCGACAGCCCAGCATCGGCCAGCGTGGCGCTCAAGGCGCGGGCGTTGGCGACGATCTGATGCGCGTAGGCCTTGAATTCCGGGGTCAGCGCTTCCTTGAACGCCACTGCCTTGGCCGCGATGATGTGCATCAGCGGGCCACCCTGAAGGCCGGGGAAGATCGCGCTGTTCAGCTTCTTGGCCAGCGCTTCGTCGTTGGTCAGGATGATGCCCGAACGCGGGCCACGCAGCGACTTGTGAGTCGTGGTGGTGGTGACATGGGCGTAAGGGACGGGCGAGGGATGCGCGCCGCCCGCGACCAGACCGGAGAAATGCGACATGTCGGCGAGCAGGTAAGCGCCCACTTCGTCGGCGATTTCACGGAAGCGGGGGAAATCCCACACGCGCGAATAGGCGGTGCCGCCGCAGATGATGAGCTTTGGCTTACATTCACGCGCGATGCGGGCGACTTCGTCCATGTCGATCAGATGATCGTCGGCGCGCACGCCGTAAGGGACCGGGTTGAACCACTTGCCCGACATGTTGACCGGCGAGCCGTGGGTCAGGTGGCCGCCCGACGAGAGGTCGAGGCCCATGAAGGTGTCGCCGGGTGCAAGCAGCGCCAGGAACACGGCCTGATTCATCTGGCTGCCGCTGTTGGGCTGAACATTGGCGAAGGCTGCGCCGAACAATGCCTTGGCCCGTTCGATGGCCAGGGTTTCGACGACGTCGGCATATTCGCAGCCGCCATAATAGCGCTTGCCCGGATAGCCTTCGGCATATTTGTTGGTGAAGATCGAGCCGGCCGCTTCCAGCACCGCTTTCGACACGATATTTTCGGACGCGATCAGTTCGATCTTGTCCTGCTGGCGCTTGAGTTCGTTACCGATCGCGCCGAAGATTTCCGGGTCCGCGCGGCTGAGGTTTTCGCTGAAGAAGCCGTCCTGACGGATGGCGGGGGACAGGGTGTCGATGCTCATCTGTTGTCCTTTCAGAGCGCGGGCTGGGAGAGTTTTTCGACGCGGCCGGTGTGGCGGCCGCCGCCGAAATCGGTGGTGAGGAAGGCCGTGACGCAGGCCTTGGCCATGTCGATGCCGGTCAGGCGCGCGCCCATGGCAAGGACGTTGGCGTCATTATGTTCGCGCGACAGGGCGGCGGACAGCGGTTCGCCGACCAAAGCGGCGCGGCAGGCCGGGTTGCGGTTCACCGCGATGGAGATGCCGATGCCGGAGCCGCACAGCGCGATGCCGCGTTCCGCCGCGCCGGATGCCACCGCTGTCGCCAGCTTGTAACCATAATCGGGATAATCGACCCGGTCGGCGGTGTCGGGACCAAGGTCTGTCACCTCATGCCCTTCGTCGCGCAGCCATTGGGCCAGTTCGGCCTTCAGGTCGATGGCGGCATGATCGGATGCGATGGCGATTTTCATTTGGCTGCGTCCCTTCACCGGCAGGGGTGATTCGTTCCCGCGCCTCATAGGGGCAGAAGCGGTGGATTGCCACTATCGACCGCCGCCCTTATGGGAAGGGCCATGACAGGGACGGTGCAATCCATATTGATGCTGGCGGGGCTGCTGCTGACGGGCGGGGGCTTTTATGTGCTGGTGAAGCTGCGCGACAGGAAGCGCGGCGCGCTGATGCTGGTCGCCGGGCTGGTGATGTTTGGGAATGTCGCGATCATGGCGGTGCCGGTGGCGGATTTGCCGGTGCCTGACATGGCTGCGTCGAAGCAGCGCTGAGCGATCTAGCGCGGCTTCGACTTCGCTCAGCCAAGCCCTTCGACAGGCTCAGGGCGAACGGGGAGGGGTGAGGCCGCCTGAACAGGCAGCCCCGATTTTCCTTAGCGGATGGGCGAATCCGGGGACAGGCGCATGTCGAGATAATTGTCGATCGACTTCATCAGTTGATCGAGTTCATGTTCGAAGAAATGGTTCGCGCCACGGATTTCGTCGTGGTGGATGGTGATGCCCTTTTGCGTGCGCAGCTTGTCGACCAGTTTCTGCACCGCGCTGGCGGTGACGACTTCATCGCCGGTTCCCTGCACGATGATGCCCGACGAGGGGCAGGGCGCGAGGAAGGAGAAGTCGTACATGTTGGCGGGCGGCGCGACCGAGATGAAGCCACGGATTTCCGGGCGGCGCATCAGAAGCTGCATCCCGATCCACGCGCCGAAGGAGAAGCCCGCGATCCAGGTGGTCTGCGCTTCGGGATGGAAGCTCTGCACCCAGTCGAGCGCCGCTGCGGCGTCGGACAATTCGCCAATGCCATTGTCGAACGTCCCCTGGCTGCGGCCGACGCCCCGGAAGTTGAAGCGCAGCACGGCAAAGCCACGTCGCACGAACGTCTTGTAGAGCGCCTGGGTGATGCGGTCGTTCATCGTACCGCCGCCCTGTGGGTGCGGGTGCAGGATCATGGCGACCGGCGCACGCGGGCGGGGCGGGGGGCTGAAGCGGCCTTCGAGGCGACCTTCGGGTCCGGGGAAAATGACGTCGGGCATGGCACCTGTTATCGTTCTGGGCCGCCCGGCCGGAAACGGCGGGAGGCGAATGGATGGCGCGCCATGGGATGTGCTGGCGCCGCGCGGCAGACCGCCTATATAGAAGCCGCCGCCATTTCCGCAATCAATGAGTAACATCCCCTTGGCCGCTGAACGCCTTTATCTCGATCATGCTGCGACGACGCCGATGCTGCCGCAGGCGCAGGCGGCGATGGTGGGTGCCATGGCCAGTTGGGCCAACCCGTCCAGCCCCCACGCCGACGGGCGCGGGGCGCGCGCCGCGCTGGAGCAGGCGCGGGCGCGGATCGGCGCGGCGCTGGGGTGGGACGGGCCTGCCATCTTCACGTCAGGGGCGAGCGAGGCGATTGCCATCGGCCTCACGCGCGCCAAGGCGGGGCGGGTCGTCACGTCGGCGGTGGAGCATGATGCTGTGCTGCGGGTCGTGGGGGATGCGGAACAGTTGGGTGTGGATGGGGATGGCATGATCCTCTCCCTCCGTCATCCCAGCGCAGGCTGGGATCCCGCTTCTTCTGTTGCGCTGGACGAAAAGGGAGAACCCAGCCTGCGCTGGGATGACGGGACAAAGGGCTGGGATGACGGAGATAGGGGCGGGGCGACCATCTTCGCCATCCAGCATGTGAATAACGAAACCGGGGTGATCCAGTCGCTCGATACGCTCGACCGGCGGGGGGCATTGCTGTTTGCCGATTGTGCGCAGAGTGCGGGGAAGCTGGCGTTGCCGGATGCGGACATGATTGCGATCAGCGCGCACAAGTTCGGTGGGCCGCCGGGGATCGGGGTGTTGCTGGTGCGCGATCTGGCATTGATCCATGCCAGTGGCGGGCAGGAGCAGGGCTATCGCGCGGGGACCGAGAATCTGCCCGCGATACTGGCGATGGCGGCGGCTTTGGAGGCGCGGGCAGACTGGTTGCCGGAGGCGGCCGATCTGCGCGCGCGGCTGGACGCGGGGATCGAGGCGGCGGGCGGGGTGATCGTGGCGCGGGATGCGGCGCGCATCGCGGCCATCGCCAGTTACCAGATGCCGGGCCTGTCGGCGCGGGCGCAGTTGATCCAGTTCGATCTGGCCGGGATTTCGGTGTCGGCGGGCAGCGCCTGTTCGTCCGGGTCGCTCAAGACCAGCCATGTGCTGCACGCGATGGGATGGGACGAGGCAGCGGCGAGCGAAGTGGTGCGGGTGAGTTTCGGGCCGCAGACGGGGGAAGGCGATATCGATCGCTTTCTGGCCGCCTGGACAGCGATGGCGCAGCGGGCGCGGCGATGATCTATCTGGATTATCAGGCGACGACGCCGCTGGCCCCGGAGGTTTTCGAGGCGATGGTGCCGTTGTTGCGCGACCAGTTCGCCAACCCGCACAGCGCGCATCGGATGGGGCGAATGGCGGCGGCGCAGGTCGAGGTGGCGCGGGACGAGATCGGCAAGCTGCTGCCCGCTGGGGGGCGGACAGTCTTTACGTCCGGGGCGACCGAGGCGCTGAACATCGCGATTCAGGGGGTGCCGCCGGGGGACATCGTGACGATCGCGACCGAACATGCCGCCGTGCTGGATACGGTCGAGGCATTGCGGCGGGCAGGGCGGGGCGTGACGGTCCTGCCGGTCGGGGCGGATGGCATCGTGAATATGGCGGCGGCGGCGCGGGCGATCCGGCCCGGCGTCGCTCTGGTTGCGGCGATGCTGGTGAATAATGAGATTGGCGTGATCCAGCCTGTCGCGGCGCTGGCCGATATGGCGCGGCGGGCCGGGGCGCTGATGCTGTGCGACGCGGTGCAGGGTTATGGCCGGGTGGCGATCCCCAATGGCTGTGACATGGTGGCGATCAGCGCGCACAAGATCCATGGTCCCAAGGGCGTGGGCGCTTTGTGGGTGCGGAACGGGGTTAAGCCAGCGCCGCTGATCCATGGCGGGGGGCAGGAAGGCGGGCTGCGGTCGGGGACGCTCTCGCCCGCTTTGTGCGCCGGGTTCGGCGTGGCGGCGCGGCTGATGCGGGAGCGGGCGGAGGCTGATGCGGCGCATGTTGCAATGCTGGCGCGGCTGGCGCTGGCGCTGTTGCCGGAGTGGGGGCTGAACGGCAGCGCAGAGGCGCGTTATCCCGGCAATCTCAACCTGCGGCGCGAGGGATTGGATGGGGCGCGGTTGTTGTCATATTGCCGCAATATTGCTTTTTCGCTCGGTAGCGCTTGCGCAAGCGGGTCCGGGCGGCCTAGCCATGTGCTGCGCGCGATTGGCCTGACCGAGGGTCAGGCGCGCGGATCGGTTCGGATCGGCTTTGGCCGATATACGACACCGGCTGAACTGGAGAGTGCTGCACAGGCTTTGAACGAGGCGGCAGCCGCACAAGCGGCGCCGTAAAAGGGAGCGTCGCATATCATGACCAGGGTCACCTTCATCAGCGCCGACGGGCAGCGACGGCAGGAAGTTGACGCCCCGGCGGGATCGGTGCTGCTGGAGATTGCGCAGGCCGCTGGGCAGCCGCTGGAAGGGACGTGCGAGGGGCAGATGGCCTGTTCGACATGCCATGTCATCATAGAATCCGCCGATTTCCCGCAGTTGAAGCGGGCGAGCGAGGATGAGGAGGATATGCTGGATCTGGCCGCTTCGGCGACGCGGACCAGCCGCCTGTCATGCCAGATATTGCTGGACGGGACGATGGAACGGCTGACCGTTCGCATCCCGGCCGAAGCTTATAATATGCAGGGGATGTGAGGGGCGCATGATCCGGTCGCTATCCTTTGCCGCGCTGGCCGTGATGCTGGTGCCAATGCTGATATCGGCTGGGCCTGCCACTGGGGCTGCCGACAAGAAGAAGGCCAAGGAGCCGGTGCCGACCGGGCGGCTCGATTCGCTTTTGCCGCCAGCGCCCCGCTATCTGGTGCCGCAATCGGCGCTGACAGATGTGCGCAATCCCCGGACCATCGAGGAAGAGACGGGCGGGCGGCTGGGCATTGCGCTGGTCGACAGCAAGGGGGCGCTGCTGCTGGGGTTCAACCGGGACGAGCGGTTTGCGCTGTGTTCGACGTTCAAGGCGCCACTGGCCGCTGCCGTGCTGATGGGCGCGGATGCAGGCAAGTTCGGGCTGGACGGGCAGATATCGTTCGGGAAGGACGACATCCTCGATCACGCCCCGGTGGTGAAGCAGAACCGCAAGCGGGGGCGCATGACCATGAGTGAGTTGGCGCAGGCGGCGGTCGAGGTGAGCGACAATAGCGCGGCCAACCTGTTGCTGCCGATGCTGGGCGGGCCGGAGGGGCTGACGGCCTTTGCCCGCGCCCATGGCGACACCGTGACGCGGCTGGACCGGAACGAGCCGACGCTCAATGAAAATGCGGAGGGCGATCCGCGCGACACGACCAGTCCGGCGGCGATCGCGGGGCTGATGGGGCGGTTGATATTCCGCGACATGCAGGCGCAGAGCGCGGACATGCTGCGCGGCTGGATGAACGCCAGTCCGACCGGCGACAAGCGGATAAAGGCGGGCCTACCCGAAGGATGGACGTCGGGCAGCAAGACCGGGACGTGCGGCACCGCCTATAATGACGTGGCGCTGGTCAAGTCGCCGGGCGGGGATGAATATATATTGGCGGTCTATCTGGACCGGCCCACGGTCGACGCGAAGAAGGCGGAGGCCGCGATTGCCGATGCGGCGCGGGCGGCGCTGGATTTTGTGGGGCGGGCGCAGAAAAGCGGGCTGGATTGACGCCATTAAGTAGACAGCGAGATGGACATAGAGTGCGCGAAAATGCGATTGTAACAGGTGTTACAGTTTTCATAATTTTCGTGTAAATATGTTTATATTTCAAATGGTTATGAAATAAACCTGCCGCGAGTTTCGTGGACGGCGATGACGCGGATTTTGCCGCTTTTGCGCGTGGATGCGCCATCGCCGCCATTGCCAGCAGGCGCGAAACCGCCCCTTGCCATCCCCCGCCTTCTTCGCCATATGCCGCGCCGGGAGTCGGGCGGACGCAGTCGTCGCCAACCTGGTCAGGTCCTGACGGAAGCAGCCACAGTGATTTTGCTGCGGGTCGTTCCGGCTCCTACTTTTCCGCTATTATCCCGCTTCGACAATGGCTGCCCAAGCGGCTAGGACACAGATATGTCCGATTCCCCCCAGCCCTATCGCGTCCTGGCGCGCAAATATCGACCGCGCAGTTTCAAGGAACTGATCGGGCAGGATGCGATGGTGCAGACGCTGGGCAATGCGATCCGCCGGGGGCGGCTGGCCCATGCCTTTTTGATGACCGGGGTGCGCGGGGTCGGCAAGACGTCGACCGCGCGGCTGATCGCCAAGGCGCTGAACTGCGTCGGGCCGGACGGGCAGGGCGGACCGACGATCGACCCGTGCGGGATATGCGAACCGTGCGTCGCGATTGCCGAGGGGCGGCATATCGACGTGGTGGAAATGGATGCGGCCAGCCATACCGGCGTGGACGATGTGCGCGAGATCATCGAGGCGGTGCGCTATGCCGCCGTGTCGGCGCGCTATAAAATCTACATCATCGACGAAGTGCATATGCTGTCCAAAAACGCTTTCAACGCGCTGTTGAAAACGCTGGAGGAGCCGCCTGCCCATGTGAAATTCCTGTTTGCCACGACCGAAGTGAACAAGGTGCCGGTGACGGTATTGTCGCGGTGCCAGCGGTTCGATTTGCGACGGATTTCGGCGGAATTGCTGGCGGCGCATTTCGCCCATGTGGTGGAAGCCGAGAGCGTTGCGGCGGAGCCGGATGCGCTGACTTTGATCGCGCAGGCAGCCGAAGGGTCGGCGCGCGATGGGCTGTCGATACTGGATCAGGCGATTGCGCACGCAGAGATGGGCGAGGGCGCGCCGACCGTTACGGCGGATCAGGTGCGCGACATGCTGGGCCTGTCCGATCGCGGATCGGTGCGGCGGTTGCTGGGGCTGTTGCTGGCGGGGGATAGCGGCGCGCTGCTGGGCGCGGTGCGCGACCAATATGCGCTGGGCGTCGAGCCGCTGGCGCTGATGCGCGGGCTGATGGAACTGGTCCATGCAGTGACGCTGGTGAAGGCCGGGCGCGACATTGCCAGCCCCGGCCAGTCGGCCGAGGAGCGCGAGGCGCTGGCGGAATGGGCTTCGCAGCTTGGCTTTGCGCCGTTGCATCGGCTGTGGCAGCTGGTGTTGAAGGGGCATGACGAGGTGGCGGGCGCGGTGCTGCCGATCGAAAGTTGCGAAATGGCGCTGTTGCGGGTGATGCACGCCGCGACCATGCCCGATCCGGGCGAGATTGCGCGGATGTTGCGGGATGGTGTTGCGGCAGGTGGTCAGGCAGGTGCGGGGGCAGCGCCGGGCGGATCGTCCGGCCCGGCTTCGAACCTGCCCGCAACCATCGAAGCGGTGATCGAATTGCTGTGGGAGCGCAAGAAGGGGCAGATGGCCGACCATCTGCATGATTGCGTGGGACTGGTCAGCTTTGCCCCGCCCATTGTCGAGTTGCGGTTGACGCGGCCATGGGCGATGGGTGATTTTTGTCGGCAGCTGGCCGATGAATTGAAGGCAGCGACCGGCGCAAGCTGGCGCATCAGCCAGAGCGACGGGCCGGCGCAGCCGACGATATTGGAACAGGATCAACAGCGGCAGGCCAGCGAGCGGGCCGCTATATTGGAAACCCCCGTGGTGAAGGCGGCCATGACCGCCTTTCCAGACGCCGACCTGGATCGCGTCGAACAATGGAGTGCATGAGATGAAAGACCTGAATGAAATCCTGGGCATGGCGACCCGTGTTCAGGAAGAGTTGCAACGTGCGCAGGACAATCTGGACAAGCTGGAAGTCGAAGGCGCGGCGGGCGGCGGGCTGGTGCGAGTCAAGGCTTCGGCCAAGGGACGCATCATTGGCGTGTCGATCGACGAGACGCTGCTGGCGCCGTCGGAAAAGCAGATTTTGGAAGATCTGGTGACGGCCGCGTTCAACGATGCGCGCAAGAAGGCGGACGAGGTCAGCAATGCCGAAATGGGCAAGATGACCGCCGGCATGTCACTGCCCCCCGGTTTCAAGCTGCCTTTTTGAGGGTGATTTTGGCGATTGCAGACCTGTAACTAAATCCTCTCATTCAAGGCAGGGGAATCGCATATGACTTTTCGCCATCCCACAGCGTCATCCTGAATTTATTTCAGGATCCATCGTGCCCAAAAGCCACCGTTGGTTACGAAAAATGGATGCTGAAACGAGTTCAGCATGACGATCGAGGGAGACGGCATTGTCATATGCGATAGCCCCGCCTGCACGAGGAGAATGGGTGTTGCTCGCCGGGTCTGCAAAATAGACGATCGCCGCTTTGGTGGGGTGGAGGGCCGTTCTTAGCCCACCAAAAACCAATAAGCCCTTGTTCATCGTTGCGGCATTATGACACCGACCGATTGATTGATGCGACGGGTATCCCCATAATGGCGGTGAACCGTATGGCAGGGCCGCTCACTACATGGCCCCGGAGACTGAATGACTGTGCAATACCCCCTGCTGCCGCTGCGTGACATTGTCGTTTTTCCGCAGATGATCGTCCCCCTCTTTGTGGGTCGCGACAAGAGCGTCGCCGCGCTGGAAGCGGCGATGGAAAATGACAAGGAAATCTTCCTGGTGTCGCAACTCGACCCGGCGGAGGATGATCCGGGTCGCGACGCGCTGTATGACACGGGCGTCGTGGCAGTGGTGCTGCAATTGCTCAAGCTGCCCGACGGCACGGTGCGCGTGCTGGTGGAAGGCAAGCATCGTGCGCAGTTGCAGACGATGTCGGAGAATGACACCTATCTGGTCGCCGATGTCGAGCCGGTCGAGGATATTGCCGCCGAAGGGCCGGAAGCGTCCGCGCTGATGCGCTCAGTGGCCGAGCAGTTTGAAAATTACGCCAAGCTCAACAAGAAGCTGCCCGCCGAAACGCCGGTGCAGTTGCGCGAGATCGAGGATGCCGGGCGGCTGGCCGATGCGGTGTCGGCCAATATCAACGTCAAGGTTTCCGACAAGCAATCGCTGCTGGTCGAGGCCGATCCGGTCAAGCGGCTGGAAATGGTGTTCGCCTTCATGGAAGGCGAACTGGGTGTGTTGCAGGTCGAGAAGAAGATCCGTGGTCGCGTGAAGCGGCAGATGGAAAAAACCCAGCGCGAATATTATCTCAACGAGCAGTTGAAGGCGATCCAGCGCGAGCTGGGCAATGGCGAGGGCGAGGAAGGCGACGAGCTGGCCGAGCTGGCCGAGAAGATCGCCAAGACCAAGCTGAGCAAGGAAGCCCGCGCGAAGGCGACGGCGGAGTTGAAGAAGCTGAAAGCCATGCAGCCGATGTCGGCCGAGGCGACGGTGGTGCGCAACTATCTGGACGTGCTGCTGGGATTGCCATGGGGCAAGAAGGGCAAGGTCAAGACCGACCTGAAAAAAGCGCAGGACATTCTGGACGAGGATCATTTCGCGCTGGAGAAGGTCAAGGACCGGATCATCGAATATCTGGCGGTGCAGGCGCGCACCAACAAGTTGAAGGGGCCGATCCTGTGCCTCGTCGGCCCGCCGGGCGTGGGCAAGACGTCGCTGGGTCGTTCCATCGCCAAGGCGACGGGGCGCGAATTCGTGCGCCAGTCGCTGGGCGGGGTGCGGGACGAGGCGGAAATTCGCGGACATCGGCGCACTTATATCGGGTCGCTGCCGGGCAAGGTCGTGTCGAATTTGAAGAAGGCGGGGACGATGAACCCGCTGTTCCTGCTGGACGAGATCGACAAGCTGGGCCAGGATTTCCGGGGTGATCCCGCGTCCGCGCTGCTCGAAGTGCTGGACCCCGAACAGAATAGCAAGTTTCAGGACCATTATCTGGAAATCGACGTCGACCTTTCAGACGTGATGTTTGTGACGACGGCTAACTCGTTGAATTTGCCGCAACCTTTGCTCGACCGGATGGAGATTATCCGGCTGGAAGGCTATACCGAGGATGAGAAGGTCGAGATTGCGCAGCGGCATCTGGTCGCCAAGCAGGTCGACGCGCATGGCCTGAAAGAAGGCGAGTTTGTGGTGACGGAAGAGGCCGTGCGCGACCTCATTCGTTATTACACGCGCGAAGCCGGTGTCCGCACGCTGGAGCGTGAGATTGCGCGGCTGGCGCGCAAGGCGCTGCGCAAGATATTGGAAGGCGTCTATGCCACGGTCGTCATCACGCCTGACAATCTGGCCGATTATGCGGGCGTGCGGAAATTCCGCCATGGCGTGGGCGAGGACGAGCATCAGATCGGCGCGGTGACGGGGCTGGCATGGACCGAAGTGGGCGGCGAATTGCTGACCATCGAGGCGGTGACGGTGCCGGGCAAGGGCATGATCAAGACGACCGGCAAGCTGGGCGACGTGATGACCGAGTCGATTCAGGCGGCTTTCTCTTATGTGAAGGCGCGCTCGCCCGGCTATGGCATCAAGCCGAGCATCTTCAACCGCAAGGACATCCATATCCATTTGCCCGAAGGGGCGGTGCCGAAAGATGGCCCGTCGGCGGGCATCGGCATGGTGACGTGCATCGTGTCCACGCTGACCGGGATTCCGGTGCATAAGGATGTGGCGATGACCGGCGAAGTCACGCTGCGCGGGCGGGTGCTGCCGATCGGCGGCCTTAAGGAAAAGCTGCTCGCGGCGTTGCGCGGCGGCATCAAGACGGTGTTGATCCCGCAGGAAAACGAGAAAGACCTAGCGGAAATTCCGGCCAATATTCGCGAGGGGCTGGAAATCATTCCGGTCGCCCATGTCGACGAAGTGCTGGCGCGGGCTTTGGTGTCCTTGCCCGAAGCGATTGCGTGGACCGAGGAAGACGATCTGGCCGCGCAGCCGGGCCAGGGTGCGGGCCGGGACGGGGATGCTGCGCTGCGGCATTGATGCAGGTTGAAAAGCGACGGAGAATCGCGGGTTTTGCGGGATTTTGGCCCTTGGGGCGCAAATTCTTGATGGGACCGGGGTCTTCGTCGCTTTCCCTTTGACAGGCGCGAAAAGCTGCGCCTTATTGCGCCGCCTACGCCGCGATTCCTAAACAACCAAACAGCATCAGGGGGTTCCCAAGGCATGAACAAGCAGGATCTAATCAGCACTGTCGCGGACAGCAGCGGCCTTACCAAAAGCGACGCGACCAAGGCAGTCGAAAGCGTGTTCGACGCGATCACCGGCGCGCTCAAGAAGGGCGACGAAGTGCGCCTGGTCGGTTTTGGCACTTTTTCCGTTTCGCAGCGCAAGGCTTCGACTGGCCGCAACCCGCGCACGGGCGAAACCATGACGATCAAGGCATCGTCGCAGCCCAAGTTCAAGGCCGGCAAGGGTCTGAAGGATTCGGTCAACTGACGCTCTGGGCGCTGGCCCGATGGCTGGCGCCCGCGTCGGACGACCTTTGGCTTCGCGGCCGGAAAGTTTCAGGAGAGTGGTGCGCCATAGGGGATGACCCCAGGCGCACATGTATGTCGGGGCAAAGGGGTGAAGGCGATTGCGCTTTCGCCCCTTTTCTTTGTTTGGGCACGGGGACGGATTAGCGATCCTTCACCGCAAGGAGGGCTATCGCGTATGAAACGCGCCTCATTTTACTTCGTCATGCTGAACTCGTTTCAGCATCCATCATACCCCAAAAGCGGCTGCTCGTGACGAGAAATGGATCCTGAAACAAGTTCAGGATGACGATGATGAGGACGATGGTTTCGTGTGTAATAGCCCTGCCGTTGGAAAAGGCGATTGTGAACTCGACGGCACTTCGGCATGGCGTTAGGACCGGTGGCATGAGGATGCGATCCCTTGCTGGCGCGCTGTGCTGCGCGCTGTTGTCGGCCTGTGCCGGGGGCGATTATCGGGCGGTGCGCGATGTGCCGGTGAAGATCGGGCCGCCTTATATGGTGCGCGGGACGACCTATGTGCCGGCGGCCGATCCGGGTTACGACATGCTGGGCTATGCCAGTTGGTATGGGTCGGAATCGGGCAATCGCACCGCCAATGGCGAACGGTTTCGGGTGAAGGGGATCAGCGGCGCGCATGTCAGCCTGCCGCTGCCCAGCTATGTCGAGGTGACGGCGCTGGACACGGGACGGACGATCTTCGTGCGGGTCAATGATCGCGGGCCGTTTTCGGGCAGGGGCCGGGTGATCGACCTGTCGCGCGGGGCCGCCGAGCAGTTGGGGATGCGTAGCCAAGGCCATGTCGCGGTGCGGGTGCGGCTGGTCGATCCGCCGGAAAAGGACAAGGCGAAACTGCGCAAGGGCAAGGCCGCGCCGGAGCGGGCGCGGGTGCCGGAACGCACGCTGGCCAAACTGCGGGGCCAGATGCGGGCGGCGGGACTGTAAAGATGGCTTGCGCGCAATTGCCCGCTTGACGCCCGGTTATCCGCCGCATATGTGCGCACTTCTCGCGGGGCCAAGCGCCCCCGTGGCGGTCGTAGCTCAGTTGGTTAGAGCGCCGGTTTGTGGTACCGGAGGTCGCGGGTTCGGATCCCGTCGATCGCCCCATTTTTTCTGGTTGATGCCGGAAAATCCCCTTCTTTCCCACGCGGAAGGGACTTCGCAGCACGGTGATTGCGCTCTATAGCGCGGCCATGACCGATGCACGCGACCGGGGGCTGACCCTCAATCCCAAATATGACGACCATGGCCTGATTACGGCGGTGGTGACCGATGTGGCGAGCGGCGACGTGTTGATGGTGGCGCATATGAACCGCGAGGCGCTGGACCTGACGGTGCAGACGGGGCTGGCGCATTTCTGGTCGCGCAGCCGCAAGGCGTTGTGGAAGAAGGGCGAGACGTCCGGCCATATGCTGGAAGTGCGCGACATCCGCATCGATTGCGATCAGGACGCGGTGTGGGTGAAGGCGGTGCCAGCGGGGCCGACTTGCCATACCGGGGCGCGATCCTGCTTTTTTCGCCGGGTGGGCGCGGACGGGCTGAGCGCCGTTGAGCCGGATGCGGCAGCTTAGGCTGCTCCCCCTGTTGATGCTGGCGGGATGCCAGCAGGGTCCGGCGGCGAGCGGGGCGGGCAGCGATGCGTCGGGTGCGCCGCTGTCGGGACTTGAGCGGGCGGCGATCGAGAGCGGGGTGATTGCGGATGCGACCAAGCTGTCGCCGGTCGGCCTGTTCCAGCGCAGCCATGAGGCCGGGCGTGACGCGCTGTGCGTCATGCCGGGCAAGGCGGGGGCGTTCCGCTTTGGGCTGGAGGCCAATTTCGGCGAGGAACTGCGCTGCCGGGGCAAGGGCAGCGCGAAGCGGGCCGGGGACAAGCTGATCCTGAATTTCGGCGGCGGCGACCGCTGCATCGTGGTGGCGCAATATGATGGCGATCAGGTGGCGTTGCCCGGCGTGGTCGACATGGCGTGCGCGGACCTGTGCGACGGGCGGGCGACGCTGGAGGGGGTGAGCTTTCCCCGGATCGCGGGCGATGCGGCTAGTGCGCTGCGCGTGCGCGACAGTGGCGGTGATCCGCTGTGTAATCAGTAGCCTATGTAACGGCCGGGCCGGTGGTTGACGATCAGCACGGCGTTGATCGCGGCTGCGGACAGGATCGACATGCCGAAACGGTCGAGGCTGAGCAGAGGGAAGGAGGCGAGCAGGATGAGCGCGTCGCCCGCCATCTGGGTCCGGCCCGCATTCCAGCCGCGCTGCTTTTGCAGGATGAGGGCGATGACGCCCAGCCCGCCGACCCCCGCGCCATGGCGGGCGATGGCGAGGATGCCGAAACCGATGATGGAGCCGCCGAACAGGGCGGCGAATAACGGGCTGATGCGGGCCAGTTGCAGCGCGGCGGGCATCATCAGGCCCATGCCCATGATCACGACATTGGCGAACAGCGTCTTGAGGCCGAACGCCAGCCCCATGGCGCGTCCGGCAAACAGGAAGAAGGGAATGTTGATGAGCAGGAACAGCGTCGCGGGCGACCAAGGGACGAGATAGGAAAGCAGCAGCGCAATGCCCGCCATGCCGCCCGTCACCAGATTGGCCGCCTTCAGCAGCAACAGCCCCATGGCGATGAACGCGCAGCCGATGGCGATCGCATAGCCATCCTCCGCCAGATTATGCGGGCTGGGGGCGGCGAGGGGGGCGGCGGGGTGTGGGGGGACCGGCGTCGGGGCAGAAGGCATGGGCATGTCCGGGTGAGGGTTATGCCTGCGGGTCATCCTCTGCCTGTTTTGGGTGCTGATAGCTGTTTGGCGGGGCGATACAAGGGGGGCGGGGGGTGAGGGTGGATTGCGAAATGTTGGTTTACGAGATGCGTCTCTCGTAAAGGGAACCCTGAAAATTGCTCGTCATGCCAGCGAAGGCTGGCATCCCTCTTCCGTCTTATATTGAACAGAAAAGAGGGATCCCAGCCTTCGCTGGGATGACGGAGAGGGGTGGGGAGCGGACAGTCAGATATTACACTATTAGCTACAATAGCTGTCATAGAGAATAAATTAAGCTGGACCGAATATCGGCATACCGTTTCGACAATGATTTTTCACGTCGTCGAGAGCATCAATCACATCTTTAGTATGTGAAGTGTCGTGGATCACCAATGATACCGACGCATTTGTCGAGCGCGTGATCTCAATGATACCTGCCTCGACGTTCCTAACCGCACTATCCTTCGACAAGTCGAGCGCCACTCCTTTGAGAGTTCCAGATTCGAGACTTGTCTCAAAAAAAACCAGACAATCCGCTACCATTACGTCTTGTACACGGACATCCCTTTGTCGGTGAACGCCCTTTGCTAACGAAATATTCCCTGCTCTTGCTTCAGTTTCGAGAGTCTCGACGGATGATGCTGACACATAGTTTTCATTCACATTTTGCGATGCGGGTTGGAGCATGAATACCGCGAACACCAACCCAGACAACATGTTCACGACGCCACCTCGTTGATATATCTCACGCCGCTATAGCAGCCCCAATAGTAGCAGTTCCAACGGCTGCGTTTGAAGGCAGCACAACCATAAAAGCATGACAATTTTTGGTCGTCGCTCGCTATCCCCCCTTTCGTCATGCCGGGCTTGACCCGGCATCCCGCTTGCTTGTCCCCCTTCGCAAGAGAAGCGTCACCCCGGATCAAGTCCGGGGTGAGGAAGTTGGAGCAGGATTGATGGCTTGCCCCTGCCCCCTATCCCCCCGTATCCACCCCGCCGGGACCGAACAGGTCGATGGCCTGGAACAGGCGGGTGAGGGCTTCGCGTTCGTGGGGGTCTATTTCGGGGCGCCAGACTTCAAAGAGGAGGACGACTCGGGTTTCGGTGCCTTTGTTCCAGGCTTCATGTTCGATGCTGTCGTCGAAGATCAGCATTTCGCCACGCTGCCACGGCCGCGTTTGCGCGCCGACGCGCAGGGCGCAGCCTTCCGGTGCGAGTAGTGGGAGGTGGCAGATGAGGCGCGTGTTGAGCAGGCCGTGATGCGGCTGGATATGGGTGCCGGGGCGCAGCAGCGACCAGAGCGCCATGGGCGAGCGACCAGCGATGACGGGCATCGGCGCGTGGGCGAGGGCGGCCATGACCGCCGGACAGCGGGCGGCATGATCGGCCACCGGGGCGCCGCCCTGCCAGAAATAATAGGCGCCCCAACTTGGGTCGTCGCGCAGGGGATTGTTGGGGGCCGGGCGGTCCTGCGACGTCTGGACATAGGGGGCGAAGTCGGGATCGTCGGCGCGGACGGTGGCCAGTTCGGTGACGATCGCTTCGGTCATCGCTTCGATGGGGGCGACCCAGTCGAAATCGGTCCGTTCGTAGAAAGCGCGCTGGGGCAGGCCGGGGAAGTAGAACATGCTGGGTTGCTGGAGGAACAGCGCGCTCTTGCCGAGCAGCAGGTCCGTGGCCTGGGTAATGCGGGGGAGGGCGGGCAGGTCGCGGATGGCGGCGGCCATATGATCTTCGAACCGGGCGCTGGCCTGTGCGACGATGGATTGGGCCTGTTGCAGCATCGGCGCAAGCGGGGGCGGAGCGCCGGTGAGGGTTGCCTGTGCGAGCGCGGTGCGGCACCAGGTGGAGGCGGCGCGCTCGTCACCCCGGCGCAGGGCGTTCTGGCCCATGGCGAGCAGGGCGGGCAGATCGCGCGGGGCTTCGTTGAGGATGCGGCGCAGGGCGGCGGCTTCACCGTCAAGGTCGCCGGTGCGGTTGCACGCCTGCGCCAGCAACATCGCGGGCGGATCGGCCATTTCGTTGAGGGTGGCGCGGGCGACCGCTGCGTCGCCGCGCCGCAGGGCGGCGATGGCAGCGTCGCGCAATATTACTTCTCTTGGCCCATCGGTCATGATCCAGCCTTAGCGAGGGGTCGTCCCCCGCGAAAGGCGCTTATTCGCAGGGGACGGCGAGCGGGACGCGCCGGGCGATCCGTCGGTCCAGCGCGATCGAGCAGAGGAAGATGGCGAGGCCGCCCAGCGCCAAAGCTGCGCCGATCCAGCCAGTGGAGGTGAGGCCATAGCCCGCCGCGATCGCCAGCCCGCCCAGCCATGGGCCAATGGCGTTGGCGACGTTGAAGGCGCTGTGGTGGAGCGCGGCGGCGAGGGTTTGCGCTTCGCCCGCGACGTCCATCAGCCGGGCCTGCAAGGGCGTGCCGAGGCCGCCGCCTATGCCGACGAGGAAGATGTTGAGGCCAAGCGTCCAGATATTGCCGGCCATCAGGGGGAAGAGGGCGAGCGCCGCCGCGCTCCACAGCAGCACGCCGATGACGGTGCGGTTAAGCGCGCGGTCGGCGGCCCATGCGGCGGCGAGATTGCCCAGCGTCATGCCGACGCCGAAGATGGCGAGGATGAGCGGCACCCAGCTTTCGGAGACATGGGTGACTTCGATCATGGTCGAAGCGACGAAGGTATAGACCGCGAACAGGCCGCCAAAGCCGATCGCGCCGGTCAGCAGGGTGAGCCAGACCTGCGGTTTGCCAAGGGCGGTCAGTTCGCGCATCGGGCTGGCGTGCGGGTCGCCCGCGTCGCGCGGAGCATAGAGGGCGACGAGCGTGACGGTGGCGATGGCGAGCGCGGCGACGACGAAGAAGCCGGAGCGCCAGCCGAGCGTCTGACCCATCCAGTTGGCGACCGGCACGCCAATGACGGTGGCGATGGTCAGGCCCGACATGACGCGGGCAATGGCCTGGGTGCGCTTTTCGATCGGCACCAGGCTGGCCGCGACAAGGGCGGCGACGCCGAAATAAGCGCCGTGGGGCAGGCCGCTGAGGAACCGGAACAGCAGCATCCAGCCATAGCTGGGCGAGAAAGCAGACAGGATGTTGCCGATGGCGAACATCGCCATCAGGCCGATCAGCAGCGTGCGGCGGGGCAGGCGCGCGCCGAAGGCGGCGATGACCGGCGCGCCCGCGACGACGCCGAGCGCATAGGCGCTGATCGCGTGACTGGCGGTGGGGGTATCGACACCCAGGTCGCGGGCGAAGAAGGGCAGCAGGCTCATGGCCGCAAATTCGGTGGTGCCGATCGCGAACGCGCCGACCGAAAGGGCGAGCAGGACGAGGGCAGGATGCGTGTTGTGCGGACGAGCGGCCATCGCCAGTCTCCCATGCTGCGGTGCGGAATGAGTGGAAGTCCGCGAAATGGGGCTTGTGACAGCGCAGGTCAAGGGTGGGGGTGGATGCTATTGTTGCAAGTGCGGTGGCGTAGCGTGCAAGTTGGGGTGGGATGGGAAAGGGCGTGCATTCCTCCCCTTTAAGGGGAGGTGTCAGCGCGCAGCGATGACGGAGGGGTGTTGCCCTGTCGAGAGGACGACACCCCTCCGTCTGGCCTTTGGCCAGCCACCTCCCCTGCAAGGGGAGGATGTTCTCGGATCATGCGCTCACTTGCGCCTTGCTGACGTCGAGGCGCTTGCCGTTGGTGATGACGACGACGTCGCCGAGTTTCGTGACGCCGAAGAGTTTTTGCGCGAAGGGGACTGGCACGCCGATGCAGCCATGGGTGGCGTTGCCCCATTTGACGTCGCTGCCATGGATGGCCACGCCGTCGCTGGTCAGGCGCAGCATATAGGGCATGGGCGCGTCATAGAGGTTGGAGACGTGATCAGCGTCCTTCTGGGTGATCGGGAAGGCACCTAAGGGGCTGGGCTTGTCGGTCGCGCCGTAGAGGATGACGGCGGCGCCGATTTCGTAGCCGGCGCGGAACACCGACAGCGTTTGGGCGCGCAGATCGACGGTGATGATGATCGGGCCGGTGGCGGGTGCGCCATCCTCGTTCCAGACGTAATCGCCGTGGCGGAACGGGCCGTCGATCTGGAGTACGCGCTTGACGGTGAGGGCGCGGGGGTCGAGCGCCATCGGCTGATCACTGCGGCGTTCGGTGATTTTGGCGGCGGGTTTAGGGGCGGGTTTTGCTACTGGCGCGGGCGCAGCGTCGCGGGCGGCGGGGCGGTCGATCCAGCCGCTCGCCAGCGCACCGACACCCGCCAGCCCGACGCCGATCGCCAGCTTGGGTCCGGCGCTTTTCAGCAACCCCTTGAGCAGTCCCGCCATGTCCGTCCTCATATCCGTAATCGGTCGGAACATAGCGGCAAAAGGTTAAGCGCTGCCTTCGCGCGAGACTTCCGCTGCGGCGATGGCGGTGAGGTTGAGGATGCCGCGTGAGGTGACGCCGGGCGTCAGCACATGGATGGGTTGCGACAGGCCCATCAGCATCGGGCCGACCGTGGGCGAGCTGGACGAGGCGGAGAGCGCGGTCAGCGTGATGTTGGCGGCGTCCAGGTTCGGCATGACGAGCAGGTTGGCTGGCCCTTCGAAACGCGAATCGGGGATCAGCCGTTCGCGCAGCGCCTGGCTGAGTGCCGCGTCGGCGTGCATTTCGCCGTCGACGGCGAGGTCCGGCGCACATTCGCGCACCAGCTTGACCGCCCGGCGCATCTTGCGCGCGCTGTCGCTGTGCGATGCGCCGAAATTGGAGTGGGAGAGCAGGGCGACGCGCGGCGAGAGGCCGAAATGGCGCAGTTCGGTCGCAGCCAGAAGCGCCATTTCGGCAATCTGTTCGGGCGTGGGGTCCGGCACCATATGGGTGTCGGTGATGAACAGTGCGCCGGCGTCGAGGATGAGGCCCGACAGCGCATAGACGCGGCTTTGCCCCGGCACCCGGTCGATGATGCGCAGGACATGTTCGACCTGCCCCCAATATTCCGAATTGCCGCCGACCAGCGCGGCATCGACCCGGCCCGTACGCAGCAGCATGGCCGCCGTGATGGTGGGACGGCGATAGACATGGCGCAGGATTTCGGCGGCTGGCACGCCCCGGCGGGACGCGACGGTGCGGTATGCCTCCACCAGATCGGCCATCAGTTCATGGTCGGTTTCGGGGTCCACGATTTCGACATCGCGGTCCAGTTCGAAACGCAGGCCGAGGTCGGGCAGTTTCTGGTTCAGGATGCGGCGGCGCGCGACGATGACGGGGCGGACGATCCCTTCGTCAAGCGCGTCCTGAATGGCGCGCAGCACGCGCTCATCCTCACCCTCGCCATAGACGATGCGGCGTTGGGTGCCGCGTGCGGCTTCGAACACGGGCATCATCAGCTGGCCCGAACGGGCGTTCTGGCGGGTAAGGGTGCGGCGATAATCGTCCAGGTCGAGCGGGCGGCGGGCGACGCCGCTGTCCATCGCGGCGCGGGCGACGGCGACGGCGATTTCGGCGATCAGGCGCGGGTCGAACGGCGTGGGGATGATATAGTCCGGCCCGAACACCAGTTTACGCCCGCCATAAGCCTGCGCCACGCTGTCATGTGCGGGCAGGCGGGCGAGGCCGGCAATGGCTTCGGCGGCGGCGGCCTTCATCGCTTCGTTGATCTGGGTCGCGCCGCAATCGAGCGCGCCACGGAAGATATAGGGGAAGCACAGGACGTTGTTGACCTGATTGGGATAGTCGGAGCGGCCCGTCGCGATGATCGCGTCCGGGCGGACTTCGCGGGCGGCCTCCGGGCGGATTTCGGGTTCGGGGTTGGCGAGCGCGAAGATGAGCGGATTGGGGGCCATCAGCGGCAACCATTCCGGCTTCAATACGCCGGGTGCGGAGAGGCCGAGGAACAGGTTTGCGCCGGGCAGCACGTCGGGCAGGGTGCGCGCGTTGGTGGTGCGGGCGTAGCGGGCCATGTTGGGCAACATGCCTTCGCGGCCGGAATGGATGACGCCATCCTTGTCGGTCATGGTGACGTTGTCGACCGGCAGGCCCATCGATACGAGCAGGTCGACGCAGGCGAGCGCGGCGGCCCCCGCGCCCGATGTCACCAGCTTTGCATCGGCCAGCGTCTTGCCCTGAATCACCAGCGCGTTGCGCACGGCGGCGGCGACGACGATGGCGGTGCCATGCTGGTCGTCGTGAAAGACCGGAATGTTCATCCGTTCCTTCAGCCGTGCCTCGATCGCGAAACATTCCGGTGCCTTGATATCCTCAAGGTTGATGCCGCCGAACGTCGGCTCCATCAGGGCGACGGCTTCGACGAATTTGTCCGGGTCGGTGGTGTCGAGTTCGATGTCGAACACGTCGATGTCGGCGAATTTCTTGAAGAGGACGGCCTTGCCCTCCATCACCGGCTTGGACGCCAGAGCGCCGATCGCGCCGAGGCCAAGGACGGCAGTGCCGTTGGAGATGACGGCGACCAGATTGCCGCGCGCGGTATAATCGAGCGCCTTGTCCGGGTCTGCCGCGATTTCCATGCAGGGCGCAGCGACGCCGGGGGAATAGGCCAGCGCAAGGTCGCGCTGGTTCACCATACGCTTGGTCGGCTCGATACGGAGCTTACCCGGCGTAGGATAGCGGTGATAGTCCAGGGCGGCGCGGCGTGTATTATCGTCCATGCGATGCGCCTTAGTAGGTGCGTTCCGCAAGGGCAATGGTTGAACGCTCCCATGGCGGGACGGGGGCGAATAGTCCGACAAGAAATTCGATGAAGGCGGTGATCGCGGCGGGCGGGTTTGGCTGGGCCAGATGGACGGCGAACAGGCCGACTTGCGCGGAGCCTTCATAGGCGGGGAGGATTTGCCGGACATGGCCGTTGGCCAGCGCGTCGCTGATATCCCAGAGCGAGCGCAGGGCGATGCCCGCGCCCGCCAGCGCCAGTTCGCGCACGACTTCGCTGCTGTTGGTGCGGACATGGCTGCGCCCTTCGACGCTGACTGGTCCTTTGGGACCGACCAGCCGCCAGGGCATTTGCCGTTCGGCGGCGAGCAATTGATGCTGTTTGAGGGCGGCGAGCGTGGCGGGGGTGCCGAAGCGGTCGAGATAGGCGGGGGCCGCGCACAGGATGCGGCGGTTGGTGGCCAGGCGATGGGCGATCAGGCCCGGACCCGGATCGGCCGTGATGCGGATGGCCAGGTCCGCGCGGGTGGCGATGAGGTCGGCAAATTCGTCGGTCAGGTCGATGGACAGATCGACGCGGGGATGAGAGTCCAGAAACTGGCGCAGATAGGGAGCGACGTGCATTCGCCCGAAGGATGTGGGCGCGGTGATGCGTAATGGCCCCGCGACGGTGGCGGAGACGCCGGACACGCGCTGTTCCGCCTCCTCCAGCGCGGCCAATATGGTGCGCAGGTCGGTGTGGAGCCGCTCACCCGCAGGCGTCAGTGCCAGCCGCCGGGTGGTGCGGTGAATGAGCCGCGCGCCCAGCCGTTCCTCCAGCCGGGCGAGGCGCTTTGTCACCATCGCGGGGGATATGTGCAGGCGACGACCGGCGGCCGCCATGCCGCCTTCATCGACGATTGCCACGAACAGGGCGTGATCGGGGTCCATAATTATTTCACCAGAAGAAAGACTGTTTTTGGATAATAGTGCCTACACGGCATAATGGGAATAGGGTATCTGTCGCTTCAATTGATGTGATTTTGGGAGTTGATGCCATGACGATACGCATGATCGACAAGGCCGGGCTGACGGTCGCGGCGGAGCTGGCGGAATTTATCGAGCGCGAGGCGTTGCCGGGGACGGGGATTGCGCCGGACGCTTTCTGGGCGGGGACGGCGGATATTTTCGCGCGGTTCGCGCCGGATAATGTCGCCCTGTTGCGCAAGCGGGACACGATGCAGGCGCAGATCGACAGTTGGCATGAGCAGCGCAAAGGGCAGCCGCATGACGGCGCGGCCTATCAGGCGTTTTTGCGCGAGATTGGTTATCTGGTCCCTGAGCCTGCGCCGTTTGCGATTGGCAGCGAGAATGTCGACGATGAGGTTGCGCGGCTGGCGGGGCCGCAACTGGTCGTGCCGATCCTGAACGCGCGCTTCCTGCTGAACGCGGCCAATGCGCGCTGGGGCAGCCTGTATGATGCGCTATATGGCACGGATGCGATTCCCGGCGCGGCAGTTGGCAAAGGCTATGATGCGGCGCGCGGGGCGCAGGTCATTGCATGGGCCAAGGCGTTTCTGGACGATGCGGTTCCGCTGGCGTCGGGGCGCTGGGACGAACTGACGAGCGGCGACATCGCGCTGTCCGACCCGGCGCAATATCTGGGCAAGAGCGCCAAGGGGATGCTGTTCCGGCATAATGGGTTGCATATCGAAGTTGTTTTCGATGCCACCCATCCGATCGGCGCGAGCGATCCGGCGGGGATTTCCGACGTCATATTGGAATCGGCGCTGACGGCGATCTGCGATCTGGAGGATTCCATCGCGGCGGTCGATGCGCAGGACAAGGTTGCCGCCTATGCCAACTGGCTGGGGCTGATGAAGGGCGACCTGACCGAGACGTTCGAGAAGGGCGGCGCGATGATGACGCGGGCGCTGAACGCGGACCGGGCCTATAGCGCGCCTGATGGCAGCGGCTTCACTCTGCCGGGGCGCAGCCTGTTGTTCGTGCGCAATGTCGGGCATCTGATGACGACGCCTGCGATCTTGCTGGCCGATGGCAGCGAAGCGCCCGAAGGCATATTGGACGGGATCGTCACCAGCCTGATCGCTATGCACGATCTGCAACGCGAAGGCGGCAACAGCCGGGCGGGCAGCGTCTATATCGTCAAGCCCAAGATGCACGGGCCGGACGAGGCGGCGTTCACCAACCGCCTGTTCGACGGAATCGAGGACATGCTGGGGTTGACGCGGCACACGATCAAGGTCGGCGTCATGGACGAGGAACGGCGCACGTCGGCTAATCTGGCCGCGTGCATCCATGCGGTGCGCGATCGGATCGTCTTTATCAACACCGGCTTTCTGGATCGCACCGGGGACGAAATGCACACGGCGATGCAGGCTGGGCCGATGATCCGCAAGGGCGAGATGAAGGCGAGCGACTGGATCGCGGCCTATGAGGATCGCAATGTCCAGATCGGGCTGGCGTGCGGATTGTCGGGCCGGGCGCAGATCGGCAAGGGGATGTGGGCCGCGCCGGACCGGATGGCCGACATGCTGGAGCAGAAGGTCGGGCATCCGATGAGCGGGGCGAATACGGCATGGGTGCCTTCGCCAACGGCCGCGACGTTGCACGCGACCCATTATCACCGGATCGACGTGTTCGCGCGGCAGGCGGAACGGCGGGCGGAAGGGATCGCTTCGCTCGACCGGCTGCTGGCGTTGCCGGTTGCGGTCGGACGCAACTGGTCGGAGGAAGAGATTGCCCAGGAACTGGACAATAATGCGCAGGGGATTTTGGGCTATGTCGTCCGCTGGATCGACCAGGGGGTCGGTTGTTCCAAGGTTCCCGATATTCACGACATCGGGTTGATGGAGGATCGGGCGACGTTGCGGATTTCTTCGCAGCATATGGCCAACTGGCTGTTGCACGGGGTTTGCACGGCGGAACAGGTCGATGCGGCACTGGCGCGGATGGCGGCGAAGGTCGATGGGCAAAATGCGGGCGATCCGCTCTATCAGCCGATGAGCGGGCGGGAGGCGGAGAGCCTCGCGTTTCAGGCGGCGCGGGCTTTGGTGTTCGAGGGAGTCGGGCAGCCCAATGGCTATACCGAGCCATTGCTGCACGCCTGGCGGGCGCGGGCCAAGGCGCAAGCGGCGCTCGAACTCGCGTAAACCGTTACGGGCGCGCAGCCTTTCGGGGAGTCGGGGCGTTACGCTTTTCATATTATGGAGAGCGTGCCTTGAAACAATCCGTGCTGCTGATCGCCCTATTCTGTTCCGCCTGCAACGTGTCGGTGACCGACGCGAATGAAAGCCAGCCTGTGGGGCAGGGGCAGAATGTCGCTGCGCCGCAGGTGGCGGCCGACCCTTATGGCTTTGCGATTCAGCCTGAGCCGGCAGGTGCGCCCGCGCGGGTCGATTCGCTGTTGCAGGCGCAGGTGGCGCTGGACCGGGCGGGCTTTTCGCCCGGCGTGCTGGACGGGAAGGAAGGCATGTCCTTCACCGCCGCGATAAAGGGGTTTCAGCAGGCACGCGGGTTGGGCGAGAGCGGCGTTTATGATGAAGCGACGGCCAAGGCTTTGCTGGGCGATGCGCCGCCGCCCGCGACATGGCTGGTGAAGATACCCGATGATTTTGCGCGCGGGCCGTTTTTCGATCTGCCCAAGGGGCTGAACGCGCAGGCCAGCCTGCCTGCGCTGACATACCGCAATCTGCTGGAAAAACTGGCCGAGCGGTTTCATACCACGCCGCAGGTTCTGGTGGCGCTGAACCCGCCGGGGACGAAGGCGGGGGCGGGCGCGGTGATCCGGGTGCCGGCGATTGCCAACCAGCCGCTTGCCAAAATCGAGGGCGACGAACGGGGATGGGCGGCGACGCTGGCCAGCCTGGCGGTGGCGAAGGAGCAGCCGCAGGCCGACCATATCGTGGTCGACAAGTCCGAAGGGCTGCTCAAAGCCTATGACAAGGATAATCGCCTGATCGCGCAATTCCCCGCCACCATGGGATCGCAATATGATCCGTTGCCGCTGGGCGAATGGACGATCAAGGGGGTGAGCCGCAATCCCGATTTCCATTATAACCCGGACCTGTTCTGGGATGCTTCGGCCAAGGATGAGAAGGCGGTGTTGAAACCCGGTCCCAACGGGCCGGTCGGCGTCGTGTGGATCGACCTGTCCAAGGATCATTATGGCATCCATGGCACGCCGGAACCGCAGACGATTGGCCGGACGGAAAGCCATGGCTGCATCCGCCTGACCAATTGGGATGCCGCGCGACTGGCGCAGATGGTCAAGAGCGGGGTGAAGGCCAAGTTTCAGGCATGAGGATGGGCGCGCGCGGCTGGGGCGGGGTGGCGATCGCTGCGCTGTTGTGCGTCGCGTTTGCGCATTTTTGCGTGCGGATCGTGCCGGGGGAGGAAGCTGTTTCGCCGCCGGTGCCGGTCGATGATGGCGCGTTGCTGATCCCGGTGGAGGGGGTGCCGGTGTCCGCATTGGTCGATACGTTCGCGCAGGGGCGGGCAGCAGGCGCGAGGCGGCATGACGCGATCGACATCATGGCGGCGCGGGGCCGGGCGGTGCTGGCCGTAGCGGATGGGCGGATCAACAAGATTTTCTGGAGCCATGACGGCGGGCGGACGCTCTATCTGCGGTCGCGGGACGGGCGGACGGTCTATTATTACGCGCATCTGGATCGCTATGCGGATGGTTTGCGCGAGGGGCAGGGGGTGCGGCGCGGGCAGCGGCTGGCGAGCGTGGGCAGCACCGGCAATGCCGATCCTGCCGCGCCGCACCTGCATTTTGCCGTCCATGCGATGCAGCCGGGCGAGTCATGGCATGGCGGGCGGGCGGTCAATCCCTATCCCTTGTTGCGCGCGGCCAACTGAGCGGCCCCTTGCCCTTCCTGCCTTCCCGCTGTAAGGGGCGCGCCAGCCTTTTGCATAAAAGGCGCGGCTCTTTTCACCACAGACATACAGGCAGGCCTTCCCATGAAGATCAGCGGCGTGGACATTCGTCCCGGCAACAATATCGAATATGAAGGTGGCCTGTGGCGCGCCGTCAAGATTCAGCACACCCAGCCCGGCAAGGGCGGCGCCTATATGCAGGTGGAGCTGAAGAACCTGATCGACGGTCGCAAGAACAACGTCCGTTTCCGCTCCGCCGAAAGCGTCGAGCGTATCCGTTTGGACACCAAGGATTTTCAATATCTCTATGCCGAAGGCGACATGCTCGTTTTCATGGACAATGAGACTTACGAGCAGATCAACCTGGCGACCGAGTTGCTGGGCGAAGCGGCCGATTTCTTGCAGGACGGCATGGCCGTGACGCTGGAAATGTATGACGAACGGCCGATTTCGGTGCAGTTGCCCGACACAATCGAAGCGACCGTGGTGGAAGCCGACGCCGTGGTGAAGGGGCAGACCGCCTCTGCCAGCTACAAGCCCGCGATTCTGGACAATGGCGTGCGCGTCATGGTGCCGCCGCACATCGTCAGCGGCACGCGCATCGTCGTCGATGTCTATGCCCGCGAATATGTGAAGCGCGCGGATTAAAGCCGACCCACTATAAGCCCCTCCCTTTTTCAGGGAGGAGGAAGGGGTGGGTGCGAGCGAAGCGAGCCGGCACCCCATCCCGATGCGTTGCAGGCGATTGCTGCGCAATCGCACCCACCCCCGGCCCCTCCCTGAAAAAGGGAGGGGGGAGATTTTGAACATGGCATCCCATTCTGGCCTTCTTACCGTCATGGAACGCGCCGCGCGCAAGGCGGGTGGCAAATTGCGGCGGGACTTTGGCGAAGTCGAACATTTGCAGGTTTCGCGCAAGGGACCGGCGGATTTCGTGTCCAAGGCCGATCATCAGGCAGAAAAGACGCTGGTCGAGGAATTGCAGAAGGCGCGGCCCGACTGGGGCTTTCTGCTGGAAGAAGGCGGCGTGATCGAGGGCGATCCGTCCAAGCCGCGCTGGATCATCGATCCGCTCGACGGCACCACCAACTTCCTGCACGGCATTCCGCATTTCGCCATCTCGATCGCGGTGGAAGAACCGCTGTTCGGCGGCAAGCGCGAAGTGACGACGGGCCTGATTTATCAGCCGTTCACCGACGAAAGCTATTGGGCGGAAAAGAATCGCGGTGCGTGGCGGCATGACCAGCGGTTGCGCGTGTCGGCGCGGCGCGACCTGGCCGATTGCGTGATTGCGACCGGCATTCCGTTCATGGGCCATGGCGATTTTGCGCAATGGACGCGCATCTTCGGCGCGGTGGCACCGTCGATCGCGGGAATTCGCCGCTTTGGGGCCGCCTCGCTCGACCTCGCCCATGTGGCGTCGGGGCGTTATGACGGCTTCTGGGAAAGCGGTTTGCAGCCCTGGGACGTGGCGGCGGGCCTGTTGATGGTGCGCGAAGCGGGCGGTTTCGTCAGCGATTTCCGGGGCGGCGACCTGATGATCGACCGCAAGGAAGTGATTGCCGGGAATGACGCAATCCACAGCAAATTGCACAAACTCGTCGCGGGCGCCCTGCGCTAAGGTGCATCTTGGCCAAGCGCTTCAAGCGCTTGGCCTTTTTGCGATTCATTCTCAGCGGCTTGGCCCCTTGCTTCGCATATGCAGCAGGCCTAAAGCGCCCCCAACAACCTTTTCGCCCAGGGGATACCATTGGTCGATCTTGCCCAATATTTGCCGATCCTGATCTTTTTGGGGATCGCCTTGCTGCTGTCGGCAACCTTTGTGTTCCTGCCGATGCTGGTCGGCCGCCTGACCGGCGCGCACAAGCCCGACCCGGCCAAGCTGTCCGAATATGAGTGCGGTTTCCCCGCATTCGAGGAACCGCGCAGCCAGTTCGACGTGCGATTCTATCTGGTCGCGATCCTGTTCATCATTTTCGATCTGGAAGCGGCGTTCCTGTTTCCCTGGGCCGTGAGCCTGGACCAGATCGGTTGGGCCGGTTGGGCGACGATGATGATTTTCATAGCGGAGCTGGTACTCGGCCTCGTCTATGCGTGGAAGAAGGGAGCGCTCGATTGGGAGTAGAACTTACCAGCCCGGCGCCCGGCACCTTGCCGCCCGTTGGCACCCAGCCCGACCAGGATTTCTTCAACGCGCTGAACAGCGAAGTCAGCGACAAGGGCTTCCTTGTCACCTCGACCGAGGATCTGTTCACATGGGCGCGGACGGGTTCGTTGTGGTGGATGACGTTCGGCCTGGCGTGCTGCGCGGTCGAGATGATCCACGTCAACATGCCGCGTTACGACATGGAGCGTTTCGGCGCTGCGCCGCGCGCGTCCCCGCGCCAGAGCGACGTGATGATCGTGGCCGGCACGCTGTGCAACAAGATGGCCCCGGCACTGCGCAAGGTTTACGACCAGATGTCGGAACCCAAATATGTGATTTCCATGGGGTCGTGCGCGAATGGCGGGGGCTATTATCATTATAGCTATTCCGTGGTGCGCGGTTGTGACCGGATCGTGCCGGTCGATATTTATGTTCCGGGTTGCCCGCCGACTGCCGAAGCGCTGCTTTATGGCGTGATGCAGTTGCAGCGGAAAATCCGCCGGATCGGGACGATTGAACGGTGAGCGTCGTGGTCAACTCTGCGCCCAAGATCGTGACGCCGGATTCGGTTGCGGATAGGCTGACGGCATTGCTGGGCGATAGCCTGATCGCGCTGACTTTCGCGAACGAGGAAGTGGCGCTGCATGTCCGCCGCGACGCGCTGGCCCAGGTTATGGAGCAGCTGCGCGGGCAGGAGTATCAGCAGTTGATGGAAATCGCGGGGGTCGATTATCCTGATCGCCCCGAACGGTTCGAAGTCGTCTATTGCCTGTTGTCCGTCACGAAGAACCATCGCCTGCGCGTGCATGTGTCCACCGACGAGGATATGCCGGTGCCAAGCGTCACGCACATCTGGCCCGTCGCGGGCTGGCTGGAGCGCGAAGTGTTCGACATGTATGGCGTGGTGTTCGAGGGTAATAGCGACCTGCGCCGCATCTTGACCGATTATGGCTTCAAGGGGCATCCGCAGCGCAAGGACTTCCCGCTGACCGGCTATGTCGAGTTGCGCTATTCCGAAGATGACAAGCGCGTGGTGTATGAGCCGGTGAAGCTGGCTCAGGATTTCCGCAGCTTCGATTTCATGTCGCCATGGGAAGGCGCGGAATATATCTTGCCGGGTGACGAGAAGGCCAAGGGCGAAGCGCCCGGTGCGCCGACGCCCGCGCCCGCTGCCCCGGCAGCGTCCACGCCCAAGACGACCGAGAAGAAGGCCGACACGGGCGCTGGCGAAGCGGCGAACAAGGCGGCGGAGGTCAAGTCCGCCGATGCGCCGGCCAAGCCTGCGTCGGCGACCGACGAGGGTGAGGGCGTAGCCAAGCCGGAGGACAAGGCGTAATGGCCGATTATCTCGCAGAACTGGACCACCGCACCGACGCCGCCGATCCGACCTATGGCGACACGGAAATCCAGAATTACACGATCAACTTCGGCCCGCAGCATCCTGCCGCGCATGGCGTATTGCGTCTGGTCATGGAACTGGACGGCGAAATCGTCGAACGGTGCGACCCGCATGTGGGGCTGCTGCATCGCGGCACCGAAAAGCTGATTGAATATAAGACCTATTTGCAGGCATTGCCCTATTTCGACCGGCTCGATTATTGCTCGCCGCTGGGCATGGAGCATAGCTATGTGCTGGGCATCGAGAAACTGCTGAACCTGGAAGTGCCGCTGCGCGCGCAATATCTGCGCGTGTTCTTCGCGGAACTGACGCGCATCTGCAACCATATGCTCAACCTGGGCTCGCACGTCATGGACGTGGGCGCGATGACGCCCAACCTGTGGCTGTTCGAGATTCGCGAGGATTGCCTCAACTTTTTCGAGCGCGCGTCGGGCGCGCGGATGCACAGCGCTTACTTCCGTCCCGGTGGCGTGCATCAGGACGTGCCGCTCAAGCTGCTGACCGACATTGCCGACTGGCTGGACGGGCGTTTGCCGCGCCTGTTCGAGGACGCGATTTCGCTGGTTGCGGACAACCGCATCTTCAAGCAGCGCAATGTCGATATTGCGATCGTGAGCAAAGAGGATGCGCTGAAATGGGGCTTTTCCGGCCCGATGCTGCGCGGCTCCGGCATTGCGTGGGACATTCGCAAGGCGCAGCCTTATGATGTCTATGACCGGATGGACTTCGACGTTCCGGTCGGCACGCAATATGACTGCTATGATCGCTTCATGGTGCGCGTGGAGGAGGTCCGCCAGTCGGTGCGGATCATGAAACAGTGCCTGAACGAGATGCCCGAAGGGGCGATCGCCAGCTTCGACCGCAAAGTGTCGCCGCCCAAGCGTGGCGAGATGAAGCGGTCGATGGAAGCGCTGATCCATCACTTCAAACTCTATACCGAGGGCTTCCACGTTCCGGCGGGCGAAGTCTATGTCGCGACCGAAAGCCCCAAGGGCGAGTTCGGCGTCTATCTGGTCGCGGACGGGACGAACAAGCCCTATCGCTGCAAGATTCGGCCCACGGCATTCTCGCACCTTCAGGCGATGGACTTCATGATGAAGGGTCATATGCTGGCCGACGTCACGGCGGTGCTTGGCTCGATGGACATCGTGTTCGGGGAGTGTGACCGTTGAGCCATTCTACTCTTGTCATCCCAGCGCAGGCTGGGATCCCTGTTTTCTTTGATGCTGCTCCACAAGGCAGCGAGATCCCAGCTTTTGCTGGGATGACGGTGAATTAATGGCTGACGCAGTGCATATCCCCGATGAAGCCGAAACCCGCGCGCGCTGGGGCGCTTTTACGTGGACGGCGGACAATGCCGAACAGGTGAAGACCATCATCGCCCGCTACCCCGCCGGTCGCCAGCAGTCGGCGGTCATGCCGCTGCTCGACCTGGCCCAGCGGCAGGTGGGGGCGGAGACGCAGACGCAAGGCTGGCTGCCCGTGCCGGTGATGGAATATATCGGCGACCAGCTCGATATGCCGTACATGCGGGTGTATGAGGTCGCGACCTTCTACACCATGTATAACCTCGCGCCGGTCGGCCGTTACCATGTGCAGGTGTGCGGCACGACGCCGTGCATGTTGCGCGGGTCGGACGATGTGTTCGCGGCGTGCAAGAACAAGGGTCTGGTGAAGGGCGCGACGACGCCCGACGGCCTGTTCACGCTGACCGAAGTCGAATGTCTGGGCGCGTGCGCCAATGCGCCGATGGTGCAGATCAACGACGATAATTTCGAAGACCTGACCTATGACAGCATGAGCGCCGTCCTTGAGACGCTCGCTGCCGGTGGCCAGCCCAAGATCGGACCGCAGATCGAGCGCCAGACGAGCGCACCGGAAGGTGGGCCGACGACGCTGAAAGAGATGGTCAGCGAAAATCACGATTACCGGGGCCAATGGAATGAAGGAGCGCGGGCATGACCGACGCACCCGTAACTGCACCGGCCCCGTTCGTCGGGCCGTTGTCCGACAAGGACCGCATCTTCACCAACGTCCATGGCTTTCAGGACTGGGGCATCGACGCGGCGATGAAGCGCGGCGACTGGGACAATACCAAGGCGCTGCTGGCGCTGGGCCAGGACGCGATCATCGACATCATCAAGGCGTCGAACCTGCGCGGCCGTGGCGGCGCGGGCTTCCCGACTGGCTTGAAGTGGAGCTTCATGCCCAAGGAAAGCAAGGATGGTCGTCCCAGCTTCCTGGTCATCAACGCCGACGAATCCGAACCGGGCAGTTGCAAGGATCGTGAGATCGTGCGGCATGATCCGCACAAGCTGATCGAAGGCGCGCTGGTCGCGGGCTTTGCGATGCGGGCGCGCGCCGCGTACATCTATATTCGCGGCGAGTTCATATTCGAAGCCAAGATATTGTCGGCGGCGGTCGAGCAGGCCTATGCCAAGGGCTTTATCGGCAAGAATGCCTGCGGGTCGGGCTATGATTTCGATGTGTTCGTGCATCGCGGCGCGGGCGCCTATATCTGCGGCGAGGAAACCGCGCAGATCGAAAGCATCGAGGGCAAGAAGGGCCAGCCCCGGTTGAAGCCGCCTTTCCCGGCAGGCGCGGGCCTTTATGGTTGCCCGACCACGGTGAACAATGTGGAATCGATCGCGGTCAGCCCGACGATCCTGCGGCGCGGCGCAGCCTGGTTCAACAGCTTCGGGCGCGAAGGCAATCGCGGCACCAAGCTGTTCCAGATCAGCGGCCATGTGAACAAGCCGTGCGTGGTCGAGGAGTCGATGTCGATCCCGTTCCGCGAACTGATCGACCGCCATTGCGGCGGCATTCGTGGTGGGTGGGACAATCTGCTGGCGGTGATCCCCGGCGGCTCGTCGGTGCCTTTGGTTCCCGCGCGCGAAATCATGGACGCGCCGATGGATTTCGACGGGTTGAAGGCGCTGGGTTCGGGCCTTGGCACTGCTGCTGTCATCGTGATGGACAAGTCCACCGACATCGTCCGCGCCATTTCGCGGCTGTCCTATTTCTACAAGCATGAAAGCTGCGGCCAATGCACGCCGTGCCGCGAAGGCACTGGTTGGATGTGGCGGGTGATGGAACGGTTGCGCACCGGCGAGGCCGAAATCGGCGAAATCGACATGCTGCATCAGGTGACCAAGCAGGTCGAAGGCCACACCATCTGCGCGCTGGGCGACGCGGCGGCATGGCCGATCCAGGGGCTGATCAAGCATTTCCGCCCGGAAATCGAACGCCGCATCAACGAGCGCGGCGCGCCTGTGATGGAGGCGGCGGAGTAATCATGCCTAAAGTCAAAGTAGATGGCGTAGAACTGGAAGTCCCTGCGGGCGCGACGGTTCTGCAAGCGTGCGAGATGGCGGGGAAGGAAATTCCGCGTTTCTGCTATCACGAACGGCTGTCCATTGCGGGCAATTGCCGCATGTGCTTGGTCGAAGTGAAGCCTGGACCGCCCAAGCCGCAGGCGTCGTGCGCGCTGCCCGCTGCCGAGGGGCAGGACATTCGCACCGACAGCGAAATGGTCAAGAAGGCGCGCGAAGGGGTGATGGAGTTCCTCCTCATCAACCATCCGCTCGATTGCCCGATTTGCGACCAGGGTGGCGAATGCGATTTGCAGGACCAGTCGGTCGCCTATGGCCGGGGATCGTCGCGCTATGACGAGAATAAGCGCGCGGTCACCGAGAAGAATATGGGTCCGATCGTCAAGACGGTCATGACCCGCTGCATTCAATGCACCCGTTGCGTGCGCTTTGCCGAGGAAGTGGCGGGCGTGCCGGAAATCGGGGCGATCGGTCGCGGCGAAAATATGCAGATCACCACCTATCTCGAACATGCCGCCAAGAGCGAATTGTCGGGCAATGTGGTGGACCTTTGCCCGGTCGGCGCGCTGACGGCCAAGCCCTATGCTTTCGAGGCGCGTCCGTGGGAGTTGAAAAAGACCCATGCGATCGACGTGATGGATGCGCTTGGCACCAACATCCGGCTCGACAGCCGGGGGCGTCAGGTGCTGCGCGCGGTGCCGCGCATCAATGATGATGTGAACGAGGAATGGGCGTCGGACAAGACCCGGCACAATGTCGATGGTCTGGTGCGCAAGCGGCTCGACAAGCCCTATGTCCGCAAGGACGGCAAGCTGGTTCCTGCGACTTGGGCGGAGGCTTTTGCGGCGATCGCGGCGGTGCCGCATGGCGGCAGCGTGGCGGCGATTGCCGGTGACCTGCTCGATTGCGAGACGATGTTTGCGGGTAAGGCACTGGTCGAGGCGCTGGGCGGCACGATGCTCGAAGGGCGTCAGACGGGCCTTGCCTATGACGTGTCGAGCCTGTCCTCGGTCGTGTTCAACACGCCGCTGGCGGAAATCGAAAACGCGGACGTCATCCTGCTGGTCGGGACCAATTTGCGCTGGGAAGCGCCGCTGGTAAACACGCGGATCCGCAAGGCGATCAAGAAGGGCGCGAAGGTCTTTGGCATCGGGCCTGAGTTCGACCTGACCTACAAGGTCGAGTGGCTGGGCAATGATGCGGCGCTGCTGGCCAAGCTGCCGCAAGCGGTGGTCGAGGCATTCGGCAAGGCTGCGCGGCCCGCGATGATCGTGGGTGGCGGCGTGCTGGCCAAGGATGGCGCGCATGGCGATACGCTGGCGCTGGTCGAGACGCTGGGCCTGATCAAGGACCAGTGGAACGGCTATAATGTGCTGCATTTCGCGGCGGCGCGGATGGGCGGGCTGATGCTCGGCTATGCGACGGCGGGCGGGATCAAGGCGATTGCGGCGGCCAAGCCCAAGCTGCTGTTCGCGCTGGGCGCGGACGAGGTGGATTATGCCTCGTTCGCCGACAGCTTCAAAGTCTATGTCGGCCATCATGGCGACAAGGGTGCGCACAGCGCCGACGTGATCCTGCCGGGCGCAAGCTATGCCGAAAAGGCTGGCACTTACGTCAATCTGGAAGGCCGGGTGCAGTTTGGTGAAAAGGCTGTGTTCGCGCCGGGCGATGCCCGCGAGGACTGGTCGATCCTGCGTGCCTTGTCCGAAGTGATGGGCGCGAAGTTGGCGTTCGACAGTTTTGATGCGCTGCGTGCCGCGATGGTGGCGACGGTGCCGGCGCTGGGCGTCGAGGGGATTGCCGATTATGGCTGGTCCGTCCCGTCCCTGCCCACCGGCGCGAGCGGCGAACTGGGGTCGCCGATCAAGGATTTCTACCTGACCAACGCCATTTGCCGCGCCAGCCCGACGATGCAGCAATGTTCGGCGGAACTGGTCCACGGGGTTGAATTTGCGGAGGCCGCAGAGTGACCGCTTTCTTCCAGAATTTCGGAATGCCGTTCGAAGGCGCGTGGCTGTTGTCCACAGTCATCGGCATATTGCTGATCGCGCTGCCGGTGATGCTGGCCGTCGCGATGATCATCTATGCCGATCGCAAGATATGGGCGGCGATGGCGCTGCGCCGTGGTCCCAACGTGGTCGGCCCGTTCGGCCTGCTTCAGTCCTTTGCGGACGGCCTCAAGGTGTTCCTTCAGGAAACCATCGTCCCGTCGGCGTCGAACAAGGCGCTGTTCCTGATCGCGCCGATCATCACCTTCACGGTCGCTTTGATGGCATGGGCGGTGATCCCGTTCCAGATCGGCGTGGTGCTGGCGGACATCAATGTCGGCTTGCTCTACATTCTCGCAATTTCTTCGCTGGGTGTGTATGGCATCGTGCTGGCGGGCTGGGCCTCCAACTCCAAATATCCTTTCTATTCCGCGATCCGCGCCAGCGCGCAGATGATCAGTTATGAAGTCTCGATCGGCTTCATTTTGATCTGCGTGGTTTTGTGGGCGGGCAGTTTCAACCTGACCGCGATCGTGGAAAGCCAGAAGGGCTATTATGGCTTCCTGAACGGCAATGGCTTCAACCCGTTGCTGTTCCCGATGGCGATCATGTTCCTGATTTCCGCCATGGCCGAAACCGCGCGTGCGCCGTTCGACCTGACTGAAGCGGAAAGCGAGCTGGTCGCGGGTTATCAGACCGAATATTCGTCGATGGCCTTCGCGCTCTACTGGCTCGGCGAATATGCCAACGTCATCCTGATGTGCGCATTGAACGCGATCCTGTTCTGGGGTGGCTATCTGCCCCCGGTCGACTGGGCGCCGCTTTATTATGTGCCGGGCATATTGTGGCTGTTCGCCAAGATCCTGTTCTTCTTCTTCGTCTTTTCCTGGGTAAAGGCGACGGTGCCTCGTTACCGTTATGACCAGTTGATGCGGCTGGGCTGGAAAATCTTCCTGCCGACCTCGCTCTTCTTCGTCTTTCTGGTGTCGGGCTTCCTCATGCTGACGAGGTATGGGGGATGATGGCGACTGCTCTACTTCTTCAGGCTGCCGTTCCTGTGGCTGCGCCTGCACCGCCGCTTTCGGCCAAACAACTGACGATGCCGATCGTGGAAGCGACCTGCAAGATCGCCGATCCAGATGGGCGCGCTCATGACCTTAGGATCCGCCAGACTGGCGGGCGCGGTTATGATGTTCCTCGAAATGGATCAACTCACCGGGCGCGTACGGATGTAAAGCATACCATATTGCGTGATACGGCTGGCGTTTTCGATGGCTTCGAGTTTCAGATCGGTCCCCGTGAAACTTGGCCTGGCGACGTGAAGGCGTTCAAGCGGCCCGGCCAGACGGTGCAAATGCAGACATTCGGCACTGGCCGCGATGATAAATATGCGATCTTGTTACGCCGGAAATGGTCGAACCCGGATGTCGATCTTCTCGGTTTTTGCGATGTGAAGAAAACGCCCCAGACCCCGCTCGATGCGGCGGAGACGGAAGAGGCTACAAGACAATGAGTGTCGGTTACTATATCAAGTCGTTCACCCTCTGGGAGTTTGTGAAGGCGCACTGGTTGACCTTGAAATATTTTTTCAAGCCTAAGGCGACGATCAATTACCCCTATGAGAAGAACCCGATCTCGCCCCGTTTCCGCGGCGAACATGCGCTGCGTCGCTACCCCAATGGGGAAGAACGCTGCATCGCGTGCAAGCTGTGCGAGGCGGTGTGCCCGGCGCAGGCGATCACCATCGAGGCGCAGCCGCGCGAGGATGGCAGCCGCCGCACCACGCGCTACGACATCGACATGACCAAGTGCATCTATTGCGGTTTCTGTCAGGAAGCCTGCCCGGTGGACGCCGTTGTGGAAGGGCCGAATTTCGAGTTCGCGACCGAAACCCGTGAGGAGCTGATCTATGACAAGGCCAAGCTCCTTGAAAATGGCGACAAGTGGGAACGCGCGATTGCCGCGAACCTTGCCGCCGATGCGCCTTATCGGTAATGCGCGCGCATTCGACATCAAACCCGGCTTCGTTCGTTTCGAGCGCAGTCGAGAAACCGGAACCATGCGCAGCGTTTCTCGACTGCGCTCGAAACGAACGGGACAGGTTCGTGAGACACGCACAGAGGTTGGTTTTCTGAGATGATCCACGTCTTAGCCTTTTACCTGTTCGCCATATTGGTGGTGTGTAGCGGCGCGCTCACCATCTTGTCGCGCAATCCCGTTCATTCTGTGCTGTGGCTGATCCTCGCCTTCTTCAACGCGGCGGGCCTGATGGTCCTGCTTGGGGCAGAGTTTATCGCGATGCTGCTCGTCATCGTTTATGTGGGGGCAGTCGCGGTGCTGTTCCTGTTCGTGGTCATGATGCTGGACATCGACTTTGCCGAATTGCGCGCCGGTTTCGTCAGCTATCTGCCGTTCGGGCTGCTGATCGCGCTGGTGCTGCTGGCCGAAATCGTGCTGGGCATCGGTTTGTGGAGTGCAGGGCCGATCGAACTGGCGCAGCGCGCGGCACCGAACGCGCCCGATGTTTCCAACATCAAGGCGATCGGGACTTTGCTCTACACCCGCTACATATTCCTGTTCGAAGCGGCGGGCATTGTCCTGCTGGTTGCGATGATCGGGGCGATCGTCCTGACCCACCGCACCCGTGGCGGCACCAAGGGACAGAATGTGGCGAAGCAGAATCGCCGCCGTCCGCAGGATGCCGTGCGCAATATCAATCAGCCCACAGGGCAGGGGGTGGAGCTGTGATCGGCCTTCAACATTATATGGTGGTCAGCGCCATCCTGTTCGTGATGGGGGTGCTGGGCATCTTCATCAATCGCAAGAATGTGATCATCATCCTGATGGCGATCGAACTGATCCTGCTCAGTGTGAACATCAACCTTGTCGCCTTCAGCGCCTTTCTGGGCGATCTGGTGGGCCAGGTATTTTCGATGTTCGTGCTGACCGTCGCGGCGGGTGAGGCGGCCATCGGGCTTGCCATCCTCGTCATTTACTTCCGTGGTCGCGGCACCATCGCCGTCGACGATGTCAACCGGATGAAGGGCTGAGCCTGAACTCATGATCCAGCTTATCGTTCTTCTTCCGCTGCTTACAGCCGCCATAGCTGGCCTTGGCAACAAGGCGCTGGGCAAGCTGCCGGCAAAGATCATCACCACTGGCGCGCTGTTCATTTCCTGCGCGCTGAGCTGGCCGATCTTCATCAGCTTTCTGACGGGCAGCGCGGAAGCGCATGTCACGCCGCTGTTCACCTGGATCCAGTCGGGCAGTTTCGACGCGCAATGGGCGCTGCGGGTGGACACGATGACGGCGGTCATGCTGGTGGTCATCACCAGCGTGTCGAGCCTGGTTCACCTCTATAGCTGGGGCTATATGGACGAGGAGCCGGATCAGCCGCGCTTCTTTGCCTATCTGTCGCTGTTTACTTTCGCGATGCTGATGCTCGTGACCGCGAACAATCTGCTCCAGATGTTCTTCGGTTGGGAAGGGGTGGGGCTGGCCTCTTACCTGCTCATCGGTTTCTGGTTCCGCAAACCCTCTGCCAATGCCGCTGCGATCAAGGCGTTCGTCATCAATCGCGTGGGCGACCTTGGCTTCATGATGGGGATTTTCGGCACCTATCTGGTGTTCAACACCATCTCCATTCCCGAAATTCTTGAGGCCGCGCCGTCAATGGCCGGTTCCACCATCGGGTTCCTGGGCCATCGGTTCGACACGATGACGGTGCTGTGCCTGCTGCTGTTTGTCGGCGCGATGGGCAAGTCGGCGCAGTTGGGCCTGCACACATGGTTGCCGGACGCGATGGAAGGACCGACGCCTGTGTCGGCGCTGATCCACGCGGCGACCATGGTGACGGCGGGCGTATTCATGGTGTGCCGTCTGTCGCCGATGTTTGAAACGTCGCAAACGGCGCTGACAGTCGTGACCTATGTCGGCGCGGCGACCTGTCTGTTCGCGGCGACCGTTGGCACGGTGCAGACCGACATCAAGCGGGTTATTGCCTATTCGACCTGTTCGCAGCTGGGCTATATGTTCTTTGCAGCGGGCGTCGGCGCCTATGGCGCGGCGATGTTCCACCTGTTCACCCACGCTTTCTTCAAGGCGCTGCTGTTCCTGGGGGCCGGTTCGGTCATCCATGCGATGCACCATGAACAGGATATGCGTTACTATGGCGGGTTGCGTAAGAGCATCCCCATCACCTTCTGGACGATGACGCTTGGCACGCTGGCGATTACGGGCGTTGGCCTGCCGCTGGCGGGGATCGGTTTTGCCGGTTTCTATTCCAAGGACGGTATCCTGGAGGCGGCCTATGCCGCTGGCGGGGCCGGGACCGGGGCGTTCATCGTCGGCGTGTTCGCGGCGTTGCTGACCAGCTTCTATAGCTGGCGTCTGGTGTTCCTGACCTTCTTCGGCAAGCCGCGCTGGACCCAGTCGGAGCATATTCAGCACGCGATCCATGATGCCCATGGGCATGACGATCACGCGGCCCCTGCGCACGCTCATGACGCGCATGGCCATGACGATCATCACGCGCACGACAGCGCCGACGGCACGGGTGGCTATCATCCGCATGAAAGCCCATGGGTAATGCTGGTGCCGCTGGTGGTGCTGAGCCTGGGCGCGGTGTTTGCCGGCTTCCTGTTCCATGACCAGTTCATTGGGCCAGAGGGCGGGATCGCGTTCTGGAAGGGTGCCTTGTCGTTTGACAGCCATCTGATGCACGCCGCGCATGAAGTGCCGACATGGGTCAAGTTCGCGCCGTTCACGGTGATGCTGACCGGGCTGCTGATCGCTTATCTGAGCTACATCAAGAACACCGACTGGCCGCAACGTTTCGTTGCTACATTCGGCGCGCTCTACACCTTCCTGCTCAACAAATGGTTTTTCGACGAATTGTACAATGTGCTGTTCGTCAAGCCAGCCTTCGCGATCGGCCGCTTCTTCTGGAAGTTCGGGGACGTGGGGCTGATCGACCGGTTCGGACCCAATGGTCTGGCTGCGCTGGTCGTGCAGGGCAATAAAGTGACCCGTCGGCTCCAGTCCGGCTACCTCTACACCTACGCGCTGGTGATGCTGATTGGCCTCGCCGCTGCCGCAACCTGGGCGATGACACGATAATGGACGGCTTCCCCATCCTTTCCCTGATGATGGCAGTGCCGATGGCGGGTGCCATCGCCTGTCTGTTTGCGGGCGCCAACAATGCGCGCTGGATCGCGCTGATCGCCACGCTGGTCGATTTTGTCCTGGGCATCGCCTTGTGGATGAATTTCGACCAGTCGGGCAGCGGCGCGCAGTGGCAGTTTCAGGAATATGCGCCAGTGTTCGGGCGCTTCGCCTGGGCGCTGGGCATCGATGGCATCGCGCTGATGCTGATCGCGCTGACCGTGTTCCTGATGCCGATCTGCATCGGCGCAAGCTGGAACGCGATCGAAAAGCGGGTCGGCGAATATATGGCGGCCTTCCTGTTCATGGAAGTGCTGATGATCGGCGTCTTTACCGCGCAGGATCTCTATCTTTTCTACATCATGTTCGAAGCCGGCCTGATTCCGATGTATCTGATCATCGGCATCTGGGGCGGCGCGGACCGGATCTACGCCAGCTATAAATTCTTCCTCTACACATTGTTCGGATCGGTGTTGATGCTGATCGCGATGATGTGGATGGTGCATGAAGCCGGCACGACCGATATTCCCACGCTGATGGCCTATAATTTTCCGGTCCATGCGCAAACCTGGCTGTTCCTGGCCTTCTTCGCCAGCTTTGCGGTGAAGATGCCGATGTGGCCGGTCCACACCTGGTTGCCCGACGCGCATGTTCAGGCACCGACGGCGGGTTCGGTCATCCTTGCGGGCGTGCTGCTGAAAATGGGTGGCTATGGCTTCATCCGTTTCTCGCTGCCGATGTTCCCCGAAGCCTCAGCGCAGCTTGCGCCGCTGGTCTGGGGGCTGTCGATGGTCGCGGTGGTCTATACCTCGCTGGTCGCGCTGGTGCAGTCGGACATGAAGAAGCTGATCGCTTATTCGTCGGTCGCGCATATGGCGATCGTGACGATCGGCCTGTTCGCCTTCAACCAGGCGGGCATCGAAGGCGCGATGATGGTCATGCTGGGCCACGGCCTGGTCGCAGGCGCTTTGTTCCTGTGCGTGGGCGTGGTGTATGACCGGCTGCACACGCGCGAAATTGCGCGCTATGGTGGCCTGTCCATCAACATGCCCAAATATGCGGTGCTGTTCCTGTTCTTCACCATGGCGGCGGTCGGCTTGCCCGGCACGTCCAACTTCGTGGGTGAATTTCTGGCGCTGATGGGCGTGTATCAGGCGTCTAGCTGGGTCGCTTTGGTCTGCACCACCGGGATCATCCTGGGCGCGGCCTATATGCTCTACCTCTATCGCCGCATTTGCTACGGCCCGCAGGTCCATGCCGATGCCGCCGCGATGCCGGACCTGTCGTTGCGCGAATTCTGGCTGATGGCGCCGATTGCTGCTGTCGTGCTGTGGATGGGCGTTTATCCCGAAAGTTTCCTGGCACCGATGCGGTCCGACATTCGTGCGCTTGAAGCGCGCCTCGCGCCTGCCGCTCCGGCGGGGGATTCCAAGATCAAGATGGGTGCGCCCAAGCCTGCGGGTGAAGCGCATGAAGAAGCCCATCACGAAGAAGTTGCCGCGCACGGGGAGGCGCACTGATGATCGACTCCGCTTCCCTTCTGGCAGTATTGCCCGAACTCATCCTGACGGCAGGCGGCCTTGCGCTGATGCTGGTCGCGGCCTTTGGCGGCGATGGCTCGGCGCGCGTCGTCAACTGGCTGTCGGTGCTGACGCTGGCGGTGGCGGGCATTGCCCTGTCCTGCTCGCTGGCCCATGGTCCCGATGCGTTTGACGGGCTGGTCCGCGCCGATGCTTTCTCGGTCTTTGCCAAGGCGCTGATCTATACGGCGGCGGCGGCGGCGATTTTGCTGGCCCCGCGCTTCTTTTCGACCGATGGCGCGCCGCGTCCCGAATATCCGGTTCTGATCTTGTTCGCGGCAATCGGCATGGGCATGATGGTTTCGGCGGGCGACATGCTGACGCTCTATATCGGGCTGGAAATGAACAGCCTGGCCTCCTACGTCCTGGCCAGCTTCATGCGGCAGGATGAGCGCTCGTCCGAAGCGGGCCTGAAATATTTCGTGCTGGGTTCGCTGGCCAGCGGCATCCTGCTCTACGGCATTTCGCTGCTCTATGGCTTTACCGGCAGCACGGCGTTCGATGGCATTGCCGTTGCGCTGGGCGATGGCGTGGGCAAGGGCGAATTGTTCGGTCTGGTGTTCGTGCTGGCAGGGCTGGCGTTCAAGATCAGCGCCGTGCCGTTCCATATGTGGACGCCCGACGTATATGAAGGCGCGCCGACGCCCGTCACGACCTTCTTCGCCAGCGCGCCCAAGGTGGCGGCCATCGGCCTGACCGTGCGCGTTGCCATCGAGGCGCTGGGTCCGGCGGGTCTGGACTGGCAGCAGATCGTGATCTTCGTCGCGCTCGCGTCCATCCTGTTCGGTGCGGTCGCGGCGATCGGCCAGACCAACATCAAGCGGCTGATGGCCTATTCGTCGATCAACAATGTCGGCTTTGCGCTGATCGGCCTTGCCGCTGGGACGCCTGCCGGGGCGGCAGCGACGATGAGCTATATGGCGATCTATGTCGTCATGACCATCGGCGCGTTCGCCTGCATCCTCCAGATGCGCGACGTGGACGGCAAGCCGATCGAAACGATCGCCAGCCTGGCGGGCCTGTCGCAGTCGCGTAAGGGACTGGCGGCGGCACTGGCCATCTTCATGTTCTCGATGGCTGGTATTCCGCCGCTGTTCGGTTTCTGGGCGAAGTTCCTGGTGTTCGATGCGGCGGTGGCTTCGGGGCTGACCGCGCTGGCAGCGTTCGGCATCGCGGCTTCGGTGATCGGCGCTTTCTATTATCTCAAGGTCATCAAGACGATCTATTTCGACGAGCCGGTCGTCGCCTATGAAGCGAAGGGTGGCGCGGTCGAGAATGTCGTGCTGACGGCCTGCGCCGTCGTCATCGTGCTGGGCTATCTGCTCAACCCTGTGCTGGATCAGGCGAGCGCTGCGGCTGCGGCGTCGCTGTTCTGACCGAGATACGCTTCGTTGCGGAAACCGGATCGACCAATGCCGACATGCTGGCACTGGTCGATCAGGGGGTAGCGGAAGGCGCATGGTTGCGGGCAGGGCGGCAGACCGGGGGCAGGGGCCGGATGGGCCGTGCCTGGGAAAGCCCGGAAGGCAATCTCTATTGCTCCACACTGGTGCGATTGCGGCCTGCCGATCCGCTGGCGCATACGCTGGCGCTGGTCGCGGCCAATGCCGTCTATGCACTGGTCGCGCCGCTATGTAGCGGGCAGGCACGGATCAAATGGCCCAACGACATATTGGTCGATGGCGCGAAAATCGCGGGCATATTGCTCGAACGGGCGGGCGACGCGATCGTCATCGGTATCGGCATCAATGTGACGGGGCATCCGGTGGGGCTAGATCGTCCCGTGACGAGCCTAATAGCGCAGGGTGCGGCGGGCGCGGACGCACAGGCACTGCTTGAGCGACTGGCGACGTTGTTCGCGCATTGGTTTGCGATCTGGCGGGCGCAGGGGCTGGACCCGGTGCGCACGCACTGGCTGCTCAACGCCCATCCCACCGGCACGCCGATGCGCGTCGTCCAGCCTGACGGTAGCACGGTAGAAGGCGCATTCGATACGATCGACCGACAGGGCATGTTGATCCTGCGCTTGGCGAATGGGGATAGTCGTGCCATTCACGCGGGCGACATCCTGCTTATCTAACCTTTCGAGGGATCGGCCAATGCTTCTCGCGATCGACGCGGGCAATACCAATGTGGTTTTCGCGCTGCTCGACGGCCGGGACATCCGTGCGCGCTGGCGCATCGCGACCGATCCGCGCCGCACGGCGGACGAATATGCCGTCTGGCTGAACCAGTTGCTGATGCTGGAAGGCTTTAAGCTCGCCGATGTCGACGCAGTCATCATCGCGACGGTGGTGCCGCGCGCGCTGCATAATTTGCAGGTGCTGGCGGAAAAATATTTCAAGACGAGCGCGCTGGTCGCCGGGCAGGCGCCAGTCGAATGGGGCATCGAACTGGACGTGGCGGAGCCGGGGTCGGTCGGGGCCGACCGGGTTGTAAATGTCATCGCTGCGCACCATCTTTATGCAGGCGACCTGATCGTCATCGATTTTGGCACCGCGACGACATTTGACGTGGTCGATTATAGCGGCGCTTATAAGGGCGGCATAATCGCGCCGGGGATCAACCTTTCGCTCGATGCGCTGGTCGCGGCGGCGGCAAAGCTGCCCAAGATCGCCATCGCCCCGCCAGAAAATCGGTCCGTTATTGGCCGCACCACCGAAGCACAGATGCACATCGGCGTCTTTTGGGGCTATGTAGCGATGATGGAAGGGCTGGTCGCCCGTATGCGCGCGCAGATCGGTCGACCGACCAGAGTGATTTCAACGGGGGGCTTAGCCGTCATCTTCAACGACAACAGCGATATTTTCGATGCGATCGCGCCGGACCTGACGGTTCAGGGCCTCGCGCTGATGCACGAACGGAGTTTTAGAACAGAATGACACCCAAAGATGAGCTGCTCTTTCTGGCCCTTGGCGGGTCGGGCGAGATTGGCATGAATGTGAACCTGTACGGTTGCCAGGGTAAATGGGTCATGGTCGATCTCGGCATGACCTTTGGCGATCCCAGCTATCCGGGCATCGAACTGGTGCTGCCGGACCTGAGCTTTATCGAGGAACGGCGTGACGACCTGCTCGGCATCGTGCTGACGCATGGGCATGAAGATCATATCGGCGCGATTCCCTATCTGGCCGCCGACCTTGGCGTGCCGCTTTATGCCACGCCGTTCACGGCGGGCCTGATCCGGTTGAAGCTGGAGGAAGAAGGCCTGTCGAAGGACGTGAAATTGCACGTCATTCCCAATGAAGGCAGCTTCAACCTCGGCCCGTTCGGTTTCCGCTATGTGCCGCTGGCCCATTCGATCCCCGAAGGCAATGCGGTGCTGATCGACACGCCCTATGGCCGGATTTTCCACACCGGCGACTGGAAGCTGGACGACAAGCCGCTGCTGGGCCAGCCATCGACCCCGGCGGAACTGACTGCGATCGGCGATGAGGGCATTTTGGCGCTGGTGTGCGACAGCACCAATGTGTTCAACGACAAGGCCAGCGGTTCCGAAGGCGATGTGCGCGAAGGGTTGATGCAGACCGTGGCGAGCGCCAAGGGCCGGGTGCTGGTCACCACCTTTGCTTCCAACGCGGCGCGGGTGCAGACGCTGGGCGAAGTGGCCGCTGCTTGTGGGCGCAAGGTATGCGTGGCCGGGCGTTCGCTCGACCGGATCATTTCGACCGCCAAGGCGGCAGGCTATCTCAAGGATTTCCCGCCCACGGTCGATTGGGACGATGTCATGTCGCTGCCCCGTGACGAAGTGATGATCATCGCCACCGGCGGGCAGGGCGAAGCGCGCGCGGCGCTGGCCCGCATCGCGTTCGACAGCCATCCGATCAAGCTGAGCGAAGGCGACATGGTCGTATTTTCGTCCAAGCAGATTCCGGGCAATGAAATGGCGATCGGCCGTATTCAAAATGCGCTGGCGATGAAGAATATCCTGATGGTCACGGATCGTCAGGCCGAAGTCCATGTGTCGGGCCACCCCGGTCGCCCCGAATTGGAAGCCATGTATGGCTGGATCCGCCCGCAAATCCTGCTGCCCGTCCATGGCGAGCGGCGGCATATGGCGGAACAGGCGCGGTTGGGCATTGCCAGCGGCGTGCCGCACGCCGTGGTCCAGTCCAATGGCGACCTGTTGCGACTGGCGCCGGGCGCACCCCGGATGCTGGGCAAGCAGGATGTCGGCCGTCTGGTGCTGGACGGCGACGTCATCCTGCCCGCTGATGGTGCGACCATCAACGAACGGCGCAAGCTGGGCCTGCATGGCCAGATCAGCATTGCCGTGGCGATCGACCGCAAGGGCAAGCTGGTCGGCAGCCCCGTGTTGCGCACGCAGGGGGTGCCGGTCGAGGAGGACAAGGAGGCATTCCTGACCGAAGCGGCGCAGGAAGCGGCAGCCGTGGTTCCCAAGGGCAATCAGGAGGAGGACGCCGTGCGCGAACGCATCCGCCTGGCCGTGCGGCGCACCGCGACACGCTGGACCGGCAAGAAGCCGGTAGTGGACGTGTTGCTCATTCGGGCGTAGTCCGGGGTCATGAACACCTACGCCATATTTGCCATCTACCTGCTGTTCTGGGTGATCAGCGCCTTCATCATGCTGCCCTTGGGCATCCGCACGCCGGATGAAACGGGGGAAATCATGGTGAAGGGGCAGGCGGACAGCGCGCCGAGCAATTTCCGGCCGGGTGTCGTCGCGTTGCGCGCGACGATTCTCGCGACACTGTTGTTCGGCCTCTATTATGCCAATTATGTGCAGGGTTGGGTCACGGTGGATATGCTGCCGGGCTATGGCGGATCGCGCTGAATTTTTCGGCTTTGCGTCGCCTGCCGCATCATGGGTGATGGGGCAGGCGACGTTCAGGCCGCATCCGCCGTGATCTGGCCAAGGGTGGCGATAAGGTCGTCCATCTTGAACGGCTTGCGCAGGATATGGCGGACCAGGCTGGTGTCGGCCGATACTCCTTCCTCCGCATATCCCGTCACCATGACGATGGGCAGTTGCGGTGCCATTGCCTGTGCGGCTTCTGCGACTTCGATACCGCTCATGCCGGGCATGGCGAAATCCACGATCATCATGTCGGGGATATGCGCGTCGATTTGCGCCATGGCATCCTTGCCGGACGCTGCCTGCATCACCTGATATCCGAACATTTCCAGACCTTCGACCACGAAGCGGCGCACGCCTTCGTCATCATCGACCACCAGAACGCATAATTTCTTGTCGCTATAGCTGGAGCGCGACACGGGATCGGCATGGGTAGCATCGACGGCAGGCGCATGAGTAAGCGGCAGCCAGATGCTGACCGTCGTTCCATTGCCCTCCACGCTTTCGATCTGGGCGACACCGCCCGATTGCCGCGCGATGCCGAATACCTGGCTAAGGCCAAGTCCGGTGCCTTTGCCCAGCGCTTTGGTCGTATAGAAGGGATCGAACACTTTGGTCAGGAGATGGCGGGGGATGCCGGTGCCATTGTCGCGCACCCGCACGACGCCATAATCGCCCGCTGCAAGGCCGTCGGGGGTGTGATGCCCCACGTCCGTCTCGATCGTCAATATGCCGCCGTCGGGCATGGCGTCGCGGGCGTTGATGGCGAGGTTCAGCACCGCCAGTTCAAGCTGATGGGCGTCCGCCATGACCCAGGGCTGGGTCGATGCCAGCGACCGTCGCTGGTCGATGCGTGGCCCGATGGTCCGTGCCAGAAGATCGGCCATGCCATCGACCAGCGCGTTCATGCTGAGCGGGGCGAGCGCCAGTTGCTGCGTTCGGGAAAAGGCGAGCAATTGATGCGTCAGTTTCGCGGCCCGGTCCGTCGCTTGCGATGCGAAGCGGGCGTGCCGCAATATCCGGTCGTCGTCGGACCGGCGCTCGATCATTTCCAGATTGCCGGACACCACCGTCAGCAGATTGTTGAAGTCATGCGCGATGCCGCCGGTCAACTGGCCGACCGCTTCCATCTTTTGCGACTGGACCAGTGCCGTTTGCGCCCGTTCGCGTTCGGCCACTTCCTCCATCAGCATGTTGTTGGTGCGTGACAATTCGCTCGTCCGGTCAGCAATCCGCGCTTCCAGATTGCCGTTGAGCTGGGTCAGCCGTTCCTCGGCGGACTGAAGCGCGGCCAGCCGCTCACGCGCTTCATATTGGCGGCGGCGCACGCGCATGGCGGAGCGGACGGCGCTGCCCAGGGTTTCGCTGTGGATCGGCCGTTCCAGCACGATGACATTGCCCAGCCGTTCCAGCACCAGCATGGCTTCGCGCGAACGATGCCCCGCGCGCCGGGTGGCAAGCAGGATGAACGGAAAGTCCGACCATGGCGGTTGCTGCTGCACCCAGATGTCCAGATCCCCACGATCCGCGCCCGCCAGCGATTCCTCGGTAATGATGGCAGTTGCCGCCCCGATGATCAGTTCGCTGCTGAGGGCATCCGCGCTGGCGCAAATCGTGCTGGCATAATGCTGCTTCGACAGCAGCGCTTCTATGACGGGAGCGTCGCGCCCCCGCAGGGCAAGCAACAGGATACGGTTTTCCACGATCATGTATCGCTGGCCGCCGGTTCCGCCGCCAGCAGCGGGGTGCCGCCGTTGTAGGTAGGCAATCCCGTCAGCACGCCTTCGAAATCGCGCAACGGTTCGCCGATCGTGATGCCGGTGCGTCCCAGCCGATATTCACGGATGCTCGCTTCGTGCGGGGTCGTGCGGCTTTTGGCCACGGACACGGCTTTCAACATTTCGCCGCGCGCCTCGAAATAGCGGAACAGGACGATGGTGTCGGACAGGTAGCTGAGGTCCACGTCAGACCGGACATCGCCGATGATGCCATGCTGGCCCAGTATCAGGACGGTGATGACCCCCTGCTGGTTCAGGTAGCTGAGCATTTCGTGCATTTGCAGGACCAGGAATTTTTCACCCGGCATCGCCTGCAAAAAGGCGTTCAGGCTGTCGATCACGACGAACCGGACGCCATCTTCTTCCACCGCCTTGCGCACCCAGCTGGCAAATTCGCCGGGCGACAGTTCCGCCGGGTCGATTTGCGTGACGGTCAACGCGCCACTATCCAGATGGGGTTGCAAATTCATGCCCATCGCCCGCGCGCGGGTCAGCATGGTGGCGCGCCCTTCATCGAACAGGAAATAGGCCGCCTTTTCACCGCGTGCGATTGCGCTGAGGCCGCATTGCACCGCCGTGCTGGTCTTGCCGACGCCCGAAGGCCCGTTGAACAGCAGGTTGGTGCCGACCGAAATGCCGCCGCCCAGCATCTGGTCGAGCCGATCCAGACCCGTCGACACCAGTTGTTCGACATAGTCGGTATGATGTTCGGACGCGACCAGGCGCGGGAACACCGCGACGCCGCCGGTTTCGATCACGAAGTCATGATAGCCGCCGCGATATTTGACGCCGCGCATCTTGACCACGCGCAGGCGCCGCCGTTCCGTGCCATATTCCTGCGCAGCCTGTTCCAGCGTGATGACGCCATGGGCGATGCTGTGCAGTTGCAGGTCGTTGGGGTCCGAACTGCGGTCGTCCAGCATCAGCACGGTGCATTTGCGCAGCGAGAAATATTGCTTCAACGCCAGGATCTGACGGCGATAGCGCAGCGAATTTTGTGCGAGCAGGCGCATTTCGGACAGGCTGTCGAACACGACGCGCACGGGCATGATGCGATCGACACATTCCATGACACCCTGAATCGTCTCGCCCAACTCGACTTCTGAAGGCTCCAGAATCGATTGCTCGGCCTCGGGGTCAAGGCCATCACCGCTGACCAGTTCGAACAATTCGATGTCGTCCAGGCTCCAGTTATGGCTGCGGGCCACTTCGCGCAGTTCGGCCGATGTTTCGGACAGGGTGATATACAGGCCACGTTCGCCGATCCGCGCGCCTTCCAGCAGGAATTGCAGCGCGATGGTCGTCTTGCCGCTGCCGGGGGTTCCTTCCAGCAGATAGGCGCGATTGGCGGTCAGGCCGCCGCCCAAGATATTGTCCAGATCGGCAATTCCGACCGAAACGGTGGACTTGCCTTCACTTGCGACGAATTCACTCATGTCGTCCTCAAACTGTTGCGCTCGAAAGAGCGGGTTGTTTCAGAAACGATTTGAATGGCAATTCGGTCCATGAACCGATGTTCATGCGCAACAGCGCCGTGAATATGGGTCATTGCAGGAAGTCGGGTTTCTTCACCCTGATCCGGCGATAACGCGCCTCTATCAGGCTGAATATGCCAAACAGGCAGAGGCCAAGGGCGACCGCGCTTAAAATCGCCGGTCCTTCCGATTGCGCGCGCAATTGCTTGAGCGCTTCGCCCAGTCCCCCGGCCCGGTCGGCGTCCTGATTGAGCGCGGCGGAAATGATGAACCAGCCGATGATCGCGAAGATCAGTGCGCGAGCGGCATAGCCCAGCCGCCCGATCCAGCGGACATAATGGGGGGCGGGGACATCGCCATCCAGTTCGGTAAAGCGCGCCTTATAAGCCTTGACCGCTTGCGCCCCGGCGACTGCGAACAGTGCGATGCCAGCGAGTACGAGCAGCACGACGCCACCGGGCTGTGTCAGCAGCCAGGCCGACCAGCTTTCCGCGCTGGCATCGCCTGGGCTGCCATGCTGCGCCCTTGTCTGTTTGAGCGCGAGGCGCGCGGCGGCGGTGGCCAGCCCGACATGGGTCAGCCCGCTAAAAGCATAGCCTGCCCGTTCGAACTTGCCCTTGATAGTGCGGCTGCGGTTTTCCGGGTCGGTGATCGCTTCGGTCAGGCGCCATATCGCGTAACCGGCAAAGCCGATTGCGCAAATGGCCAGCAAGGCATGACCCAGCGGCGCATTGGCCAAGGTGCCGAGCGCACCCTGATTATCGGTCGTTTCCCCGCCATTTGCCGCAACATCCAGCGCCAGCCAGCCGACCATGATGTAGACGAGGCCGCGCGCAGCAAAACCGATCCGCGCCATCAGCGTCATTTTCTCGTTATAGGTCATGGCACCCTCCTGTCGGGTGGCCAATGCGCGGCGATGCTGCACGTTCCCTGACTATATTTACACTGGGCAGGGAACGAAATGTCGTGACGTGCCATAGGCGGATCGGCCTGCATCAAAGGGCATGGGCAAGGGTTTTGACGCGCGTGTCCGACACCGCTACGGAACCGGGATGATTGCCCTGCTTTCCCCCGCCAAGACGCTCGATTTCGATTGTGCGCTGCCGCCGCTGTCCCCCACGACCCCGCATTTCGCGCAGGAAGCGCTGGGTCTGGCCAAGTCGGCTGCCAATCTTTCGCAAAAGCGGCTTGCGGAATTGATGCATATCTCGCCGCGCCTTGCCAAGCTCAATGCGGACCGGTTCGCCGATTTTGCCGAACTGCCGGAACGCGCGGCGCTGTTCGCCTTTGCCGGCGACGTCTATACCGGGTTCGAGGCCCATTCGCTGGACGAAGCGGGGATCGCTTTCGCGCAGGATCATGTGCGGATGCTGTCGGGCCTATATGGCTTGCTCCGGCCGCTGGACGCAATCCGGCCTTACCGACTGGAAATGGGAACGAAATGGGCGCCACGCCACAAGCGGCTGACCGACTGGTGGGGTGACCGCATCGCAGCCCTGCTGATGACGCAGGTTGCGCAGGAAGGGTCCGGCACTGTGCTTAACTTGGCCAGCCAGGAATATTATACAGCCGTGGCGGACAAGCTGCCCGGCGTTCGGGTGATCGAGGTGGAGTTTCGCGAACCCGGACCGAACGGCCCGCGCTTCGTCAGCTTCAACGCCAAACGCGCGCGCGGCATGATGGCGCGCTGGCTGTGCGAACATCATGTCACTGATGTGGACGCCATGCGCGGTTTCGACAGCGATGGCTATCGCTGGGACGCGGAGGAAAGCGACGCTGATCGCTGGCGCTTCATGCGGGAGTGAAGGCTGACCGGGAGAGTGGCCACGCTCCGGGCAAGCGTCTGATTGCAGGTCCGCAATCATGCAATGCCGTCAGGTGAGGGAGGCAGAGCGTTAGTATCTGTCTGAAAAATGGTGGACGCACTTGGGCTCGAACCAAGGACCCGCTGATTAAGAGTTTGGCCCCAACGGCGTTAGCACAAATTAGCGCAGGTCGGCATAAGTGCATAAACCATTGGAAATTAGCCGTTTGTTGATGTTGGGCTGTTAGTGTAAGCTAGTGTAAGTTTGCTGCGCACTCTTACAAAGGTCTTACACGAGGAATTCCATGCCTAAGCTCAAGCTCACCAAGACCAGCATTGACCGGGTGCGTAAGCCCGGCACCGGCACGGTCATCTACTTCGACACGGAGACCAAGGGATTCGGCCTGCGCGTCACCGCGTCCGGCGCTGCGAGCTTCATCGTGCAGGGCACGGTATCGGGGCAGAGCAAGGAAGCCCGCCTTACCATTGGCAGCTACGGGGCGTGGACGGTCGATGACGCTCGCCGCCGTGCGGAGGAATACAAGCACCAGTTCGAGGACGGGATTGACCCTCGCGACGTGAAAAAGGCGGACGAAGCTGCGAAGGTCACGCTTATGGACGTTTGCACCACCTACACCTCGCGGCCCGGTAAACTGAAAGCCAGCACAGCGGCGGAATACAAGCGACACGTCGAGAAGGTCTTTGCCAAGTGGAAGGATAAGCCCATTGCCAGCATCACGCGCGAGATGGTGCAGGAGCGCCACCGCGAAATTGTTGATAATGGGCTGGAAGGCAAAAGGGCAGCGCCAGCCAGCGCCAACGCGGCGTTCGTGACGCTGCGCATCCTCATCAACTTTGCGATGGACGAATACCGCCGCGCTGACGGTGAGCCGCTAATCGCCCGCAACCCCGTTGCTGCGCTCAAGCATCACTGGGCACCGACCGGGGATCGCACCGAACGCTATATCGAGTAGGCGAAGGTGGGCGAGGTTTGGAACATGCTAACCGAGGCGCGCGCGGACCCGCGCAGCCGGGACGCGCTTGCCGGTATCGACCTGACAATCTTCCTTCTGTTGACCGGCGCTCGTCGTGATGAAGCCGCTGCCCTGACATGGGATCGCGTGCATATTGATGACCACAACCCGTCCGACTGCCGCTGGCATCTGACCGAGCGCAAGCGTGGCACGCCCATCTGGCTGCCCTTGTCGTCGCAGGCCGTGGCGCTGCTCAAGCTGCGACTGCCGAAGCCCAAGGTGAACGAGGACGACCCGGAGCCAAGCCCGTTTGTGTTTCCGTCGTGGAGCAAGGCTGGTCGGATTATGGACGCCCGCGCCGCTATGGAAGCGGTGAGCAAGGTCGCTGGCAAGCACCTGTCGCTGCACGACCTGCGCCGCACGTTCAGCAACATCGCCATGCGTGAATGCCGCGTAGGCAAATTCGAGACCGACATGCTGACCGGCCACAAGCCCAGCAAGGAGGACGTGACCGCAACCAACTATCTCGACCTGACGACACTGACCTGGCTCCACAAGGAAGCGCAGCAGATCGGCGATTGGATCGAGCAGCAGGGGTTGGTCGCCGCCGCTGGCAACGTGGTCGCGCTGCCCCAGCGAGCGTGATGCACGGCGGTCCCCACACAGCCGAGCGCACAGGGGCGGCACCGGCGCGCCGCAGGGTTAGGGGCGGCAGTGCGGCGATCGCGCCCCACGCCGCCTTACAGCGAAGGTCGGCCCAGCCAGCCCAAATTGCGCATTTCAGGCAAAATCGGTCGAAGCCGGCCCCGCCAAATCACCCCCTGATCGGTTTACGAAACAAAAATCTGCCGACCTGATCTTTGCCGATTACCCGCTCCCGGTTCGGGACAGCGGACGCAGCATTTTATCCAACATTTGCCAGTTACCTTATGCTAACAGTGTTGTTGCAGTGCCGGGGACGGGGCACTCAAATCTACTGTCCCCGCAACGCAGCCGGTATGCGGGAGGCTTGCCCTCTTAGTCCCCGGACATTCTGCCAGAGGGTGTTCCTTTGGTGCTGATGACCACAGCGAATTAGCCTGCCTGACGCTCTAGGAGCGCGCGCATGGCTTCGCCGGAGTCAGTTGAATGTCCTTCAAAGTTCTCAACAACAATGAAGCCGCTGCGCTGATTGGCGTCACGCCCGGAACGCTCAAGTTCTGGCGCTGTAAGGGCAAAGGCCCTCGTTATATCAAGCTGGGCAATTCCCCGCGAGCTGGTGTCGCTTATGACCCGGCAGACGTCGATGCGTGGAAGGCCGCGCGCAAGTTCGACAGCACCAGCGCTGCAACCGTGAGCCACCCCGGCGATGCGTAAGGCAGCGGTCGCGAAAAGCGGCCGGATGCCCAGCAACACCCGACCGCCCCATCCGAAAGTCCCCAATCCTCGTCGAAAGACCAGCGACATGCGTAATTTACAGGGCCGCGCCGTAGGTCCGCAACCCCCGAGCGCTTTCGCACAATTTCCAACGCCGCGTAAAAATTCGCCCGATGCAGATGGCGTTGGGCAGAAATCCCCCTCTAGCCCGACCCGGCAGGAGGTGCGTCATGGCTGACATGTCCGATGCCGCGCACGCGGAAGCCATGCGCAATGCGGGCTGGGACCCGAAGCCGCTCCGTCAGGATAGCCATTCTCAGGATTACCCTGTTGAGCGGCTGCCCAGTATCATCAAGCAGGCCGTGCAGGAGGTTGCTGACCACAGCCAGGCGCCGGTGGCACTGGTCGCTGCCTCTGCTCTGTCAGCCGTGTCCGCAGTCGTCCAAACCCAATTCAGCGTCAGCCGCAATGGGCGCTTGCACGGCCCTGCGTCACTGTTCTTCCTAACGGTGGCGGAAAGTGGTGAACGAAAAACGGCGGTCGATAGCGAGTTTATGAGGCCCATTCGTGATTGGGAAGCTCGGCAACGGCAAGAGAAGAAGCGACTGGACGCCGAATATCAGCAGGAATGGGAAGCATGGGATAGGCAAGAGGGCGAACGGGGTGACCCGCCGCAGAAGCCGGGGGCGACACCGAGAATGCTTCGCGGGGACGATACGTCCGAAGCGTTGCTAAAGCACCTAAGCGATTATCCCATCGCTGCTGTCATCAGTTCTGAAGCCGGTGTTGTCTTCGGTTCTCATGCCATGAAGCCCGAGCAGGTGACGCGCAGCATGGCGCAGACGAATAGCTTGTGGGACGGTGGACCCATCGTGGAAGGACGCATTGGGCGTGGCGAAATCAACCTTGAAAGTGTCCGCGTTACAATGGGTTTGATGCTCCAGCCCAACCTGATGCAGAAATTCATCAGCCAGAATGACGGGCTGGCGCGCGGCATCGGGTTTCTCGCGCGCTTTTTGTTCAGCCACCCCGAAACGACAATGGGGACGCGCTTCTATAAGGAGCCAGGACCGATGCTGGGTCTGGCTGATTTTCATCAGCGCGCAATGCTGCTCTTGCAAGCTCCTGCCGCGACGGATGAGTTGGGCAGACTGATTACCAATCACATCAGGTTTGACGAGAATGCTCAATCCGTTTGGATCAACTTCCTCAATCAGGTTGAGGAATATCTGGGCGGGGATGGCATTTATTCGGGCATTCGGGATGTAGCGAGCAAAGCGGCTGAGAATGCTGCGCGCATCGCGTGCTGTCTGCACGTCTTCGCTAAGCCTAACCACAACCTCATCGACCGGAAGACAATGGCGGACGCTTGTGCGCTGATGCGTTGGTATCTGAACGAGGCGGTGCGCTTTGGACGGCAGGCGGAGGCTACCCAGGAGGTGCGCAACGCTGAATTGTTGGAGGGCTGGCTCATCCAGAAATACAAGGAGGCGGGCTGGGAGAAGCGGGCATGGGAAATGACGGTGAACACTGCCCGCCGCATGGGGCCGGGCGCGCTAAGGGGAGGCAAGCGGATTGATGATGCCTTTGAGCTTCTTCACGATCTTGGGCGCGTCCGCCTCATGCAATATCCGGGAACCAAGAAACGGTATGTCGTCATCGCTCCGCAAGTGATTGCGCAATATAGCTGACCACATGCAGGGCCGGAATCGTAGCAGATCGTAGCAGCGGAATTTCGGGGGTTTGCTACAATCGTAGCAGCCCCAAACCCGCGAAATGCTGGGGTTTGCCGGAATCGTAGCAATCGTAGCCGTAGCAGGGGGGGGGTGCGGGGCCGGGGTAGCAATCGTAGCGTAGCGACAAAGGAGTAATTTCAGTATTATTCTTTATCTTACTGAACCGGAACTACCCTTTTCCCCGCAAACGCGCTGCGGGCTGCTACTTTGCTACGATTCCCCGGCCTAGCCCCGTAACCCCGCACAAATGCGCGCTTTTTGTGGTCAGCAATCGTAGCAAAGCGGCTGCTACGGCACTGCTACGGTTGCTACGTTCCCGCGGCCATCTAACCAGCAATAAGACGGTCGATGGTGCATGTAAAAGCGGAACTATTTGTTTTTATTGCGACCATATTGCGGAACTACTGCACGAATAGCTACCGTGTAAGGGCAGTGTATCTTTCATCCGAAAGTGAAGGTCCAAATGTCCGATAATATTGATACTCGCGTCACCCCGTCTTTTCATCCTGATACTGTGCAGGCGATTGACGCATACGACGATGATACCGCCAGCGTTCTTGCCGGGACCGAAGCCGCGTTCAACGAAGCCTATATTGCGGTCGGGCGGGTCCACGATGCGCGCGAGGCGGGCAAAACGAACCCGGCATGGACGGAAGCCGCCGCCCTCATTGAGACGCAGAACTTCGCGGACAAGCTGAGCGGCAACCTCGCCAAGCGGTTCGACAGCGCCACCAGCAACCTGACGCGCGTGGTCGAGGGGCTTGAGCGCGACCTGTCCCAGCCGCTTGAGGGCAGGGGCGTTGGCGCAATGGCTGGCGAAATTCGGTCGTATGTCCATTCGCTGCCGGAAGGTCAGCGGATGGGGTTCATCCAGAAGGCGATTGAGGCAGGCGACGAACGGACTGCCGGGGCCGTTCTCGGCGGGGTTCCCTACCTGTCCGGCTGTCAATCGGCGTCCAAACGGGACCCACTATCGGCGTGCAAAAGGGAACCACCTTGCGGCGTTGCGCTGGGGTTGATGCCGGGCGCGGATTTCGCGCTGGCGCTGGCGTAGGGAGGGCGTAGCCCGACCGGAGGCAGCGCCAGCGCGAAGCAATTTTTATGGGGGCTTTTGAGGCTGGGTCAGTTGCGGTGTTTGAAGCGCCAGCTGTCGTTGCCGGTCTCGATGATATCGCAATGGTGGGTGGTGCGATCGAGCAACGCGGTGGTCATTTTGGGATCGCCGAACACCGTGGGCCATTCGCCGAATGCCAGGTTGGTGGTGATGATCACTGAGGTCTTTTCGTAGAGTTTGCTCATCAGGTGGAACAGCAACTGGCCGCCGGAGCGAGCAAACGGCAGATAACCCAGTTCATCAAGCACGACGAGTTCGATGCGGCTGAGTTGGGCAGCGAGTGCGCCGGCCTTGCCGATGCGCGCCTCATCCTCGAGCCGGGTGACCAGATCAACGGTGTTAAAGTAGCGGCCACGGGCGCCTGCGCGCACGACGCTGGCGGCAATGGCGATTGCCAAGTGAGTCTTGCCGGTTCCGGTGCCGCCAACCAGTACGATATTGCGCCTGCCGGGCAGGAATGATCCGGCGTGCAGCGCGCGGACCAGTTCCTCGTTGATAGGCGTACCGTCGAACACGAACGCATCAAGATCCTTGATCACCGGCAGTTTGGCCGCACTCATGCGGTAGCGGATCGAGGCGGCGTGACGGTGGGCGGCTTCGGCGCGCAGCAGATCGGTCAGGATCTCGGGCGTGGTGCGCTGGCGTTGCACGCCAGTGGTTACCGCCTCATCGAACGCGCTGGCCATTCCCTTGAGGCCCAGCGCGCGCATGGCGTCGATCATCTCATGCCGCTGCATTGTGGCCTCGCACCGTATCATAGATCGCGCAATCGGCGCGGGGCGGATGCTTGAGCTTGAGGTCGACCACCACGCTCATTGGCTGATCTGCTGGCGGTTCGCGGCGGCGCGCCAGAATATTGAGGATCACCTCGTCGCTGGCAGCGCCGGTATCGAACGCTTCGCCGATGGCGGCCTCGACAGCCTCCAGCCCATCGGTGGATATGGCAGCAAGCACGCGGACAAAACGGCGATCGGCTTCGTCCCCACTGCCCAGCTTGCGCCGCAACCGGGCCAGCGCTGGTGGCAGCGCCCAGTCAAGGAATGGTGCGCCGTTGCGCAGGGCGCCGGGTTTGTGCACCAGCACCGGCAGATAGTGCCATGGATCGTAAATCGTGCGGTCGCGCCCAAAGCAGCGCGGGTGTTCGGCGACGATCTCGTCCCCCAAGCGGACTATGATCCGGTCGGCATAGGCGCGCACCTGAACCGCACGGCGCACCGTCCGCGCCGCCACAGAATAGCGGTTGCGGTCAAAGCTGATCAGGCATGTGCCGGTGACCGCGTGGCTCGTCTCGTGAAAGCCGTCGAACGGCGACAGCATCGGTTGCAGTACGGGCCGTTCGGCCTCCAGCGCCTGCGCGACAGTCATGTCCTTTTGCTCGGGATGCGCGTGCATCGCGGCCCAGCGCAGACATTCTGCCTCAAGCCACCCGTTCAGTTCCTCGATGCTGGCGAACTTCAGCCGAGGCTGGAAAAAGCGGCCGCGGATCGTCTGGACCTGGTTCTCGACCTGCCCCTTCTCCCAGCCTGCCGCTGGCGAACAGGCGGTCGGCTCGACCATATAATGATCGGCCATGACCAAAAACCGGCGGTTGAACACGCGCTCCTTGCCAACAAAGACCGTCGTCACCGCGGTCTTCATGTTGTCGTAGATGCCGCGCAACGGCACCCCGCCGAAGAACGCAAAGCCGCGGGCATGGGCGTCGAACACCATCTCTTGCGTCTCACGCGGATAGGCTCGCACATACACGGCCCGCGACGCGCATAGCCGCATGTGCGCTACCTTCACGCGCATCGGCTTGCCTGCGATCTCTACATCCTCGTGGCTCCAGTCGAACTGGTATGCCTCGCCCGGCTTGAACAGCAGCGGAATGAACGCGGGCACGTCGCCGCCGGGATCCTTGCGTCGGCCATCCGCCCAGCGCCGGGCGTAGCGCCGCACTGCATCATACGAACCCTCGAACCCTTCTCGCAGCAGCAGATCGTAGATCCGCGTCATCCGCAGCCGGTCACGCCGATGCCGCGCTTCGTTCTCGCTCAGCAGCGTATCGAGCTGCTCCTGAAAGGGTCCGATCCGAGGCAGCGGCTGAACCGTGCGATGATAGTCAAACGCACCTTCCAGAGCATTGATCGCCTTGCGCACCACCTTGCGTGACAGCCGCAGATCCCGCGCGATCTCCCTGATCGCCTTGCCACCTGCGTGCTCGCGCCTGATCCGTACAACTGTCTCCACCACCAACATCCCGATCTCGCCACCTGAAAAACCAGGCTGCTGTCTAAACCATCGGAATGGTGGTTCCCTTTTGGACGCCGATCACCCCGCTAACCGGGTCCTTTTTGCACGCCGATCCACAAGCAAGCCATCACTGCGTACCTTCGCAGACCTCTTCCCGCCAACGTAGCGATCTACGACGGTATCGCGCGACCCTATGCGCCCGACAAGGGAAAGTGGCTTCTTTTGGGATGGGTCCTCCGCGATGCGCCAGAACAGCGCCTTCGTCCAATGGTCTCTTCCATGACCGGGAACACCGTAATCGCAAAGCGTGCGGCAATTTTGAACGTGGTCAGAGCGTATGTTGGCGAGATATTTCCGCAGCCGGCGAAATGGGATTGGAACGCAATATCTGAAGTCGTAATCGATCGGCTCGAAGGTAGTCGGCGGGCTATTAAGGGCACGCTCTTTGAAGCCATTGTCCGGCGAAGTCTGAACAGCATTTTTGCCGCTGCTGGCGCGAAGCTAACTGTTAGTGAAGTAGAAATTCGGCTCGAAGGTGAGACGTTCGACGTGAGCGTCGTTGGCACTTCCGGACAAATACTAATCCCGGTGAAAACCCGTGAAACAATGGGTGGAGGCCATGCGCTCCTTTTCACCCGCGACATACACAAGTCGATCGCTGCTGCTCAGTCAGCGGGTTTTGATTGTTACCAATAATAATCGCCGAAAGCTGGACCGGAGACCTGACTGGACTGGCCTGTGCTGACAACATTTACATCAACAAAAACCCAAATCAGATTTTGGAGGTGGAGCCGCTGCTTGTCGCGGAACTTCAACAAAGGCTGCCGATATTCGCTGCGCTCACGTAATCAAGCGGCGTTGTGCCATCTCGCAATATTCGGCATTAACTTCAACACCGATGAACCTGCGCCCGCGATTGAGAGGCTGACCGAAAAAGAAGTTGGGTGATATCAGCGAGATGTGATTCAGTCGGAGTTGCGAAACGACGACGGAGTGACACATGTGGACCGACACCACCCGGCGGCAGTATGCCAGAGCCGAACTGCTTTTGCCAAGTGATCTGACTGACGCGGAATGGGCGATTTTGGAACCGCTGCTCCCACCGCGTTCGAAGCTCGGTCGTCCGCCAGTTTGGGATTACCGGCAGATTGTCGAGGCGATCCTTTATCTGCTTCGGGGCGGCCTGCCGTGGCGGATGCTGCCGCCAGGGCTATTTCCGCCCATGACCACTGTACAGCATTATTTCTACCGATGGAGCGCAATGGGTGTGTGGAAATCGATCAACCACGCCCTGCTGCTAATGGCACGTGAAGCGATGGGTCGGGAAGCTTCTCCCAGCGCGGGTGTCATCGATAGCCAAAGTGTGAAAACGACAGAAAGTGGCGGCCCACGGGGCTTTGACGCGGGCAAGAAGATCAAGGGTCGCAAACGGCACATCGTCACAGACACGCAGGGCCTGCTGGTCGGTGCCATCGTTCACACCGCCGATATCCAGGATCGCGACGGTGCGCCTGACGTCCTTGCCAGCATCCGCCAAACCTTCCCGTGGTTGCGTCACGTCTTCGCCGATGGGGGATATGCCGGGGACAAACTGCGCACCGCGCTCACCAAAATCGGCACATGGACCTTGGACATAATTAAGCGCTCCGACGCCGCCAAGGGCTTCAAGCTTCTGCCACGCCGCTGGGTAGTCGAGCGGACAATCGCATGGCTGAACCGCAACCGCCGCCTCGCCAAGGACTTCGAGCGAACCATCGAAAGCGCCACCACCTGGCTTTTCATCGCATCCGTCAACCAAATCACCCGCAGAATCGCACGCGACTGTAATCAAAACGCTTCTTTATGAGTCAGCCTCTGAGCTCGACTTTGTACGATCAGGTAGCGAAGCATAGTGCCTGAGCCATGCGTTTTAGGCGGGTTGTGGGAATATAGTGCGGTTCTGGGTGCGGCGGGGAGTGTTGATTAATGTCTCCGACCCAGAGTTGGAGGCGGACGGCTCCGATGGCGTCACTGAATGTCAGGCTGGTTTTTCGATACCACGCGGCGGAATAAGGGGTGCTTTTAGTGGTCAACAGATCGCAGGCCCATAGCGATATAAGGCTGTAGAGACCCAGCAGCGCCGGCGTGGTTCGCGCTATGGCTTTGTCGGTCCACTGGCGCTGTGTCTCGACACCCAAGTGCGCGCGGGTTTCGGCAAAGGTGACCTCGATCTGCCATCGGCGGACGTAGAGGGCGATTATCTCGGCGGGCTCGAGGGTGATGTCGGTACTGAAGAAGGCCTGCGGGCCGCGCTTTCCTTCAGGATCGCGAACCAGGACCCATCGGACCGGCAAGACCGGAGTGCCGGGCCTGTACCATAAGGCGATGTCAGATGTGATCTCGAGCATCTTGCCGTTGAGATGGCCATACCAGGCAGAGACGAGAATGCTGGTCCAGCGTGTCGCCGGGTTGGCGAGCAGGGTCTTGAGTTTTGGTAATGCTCGCCCTTTCTGCGCCGGTCGCCCCATCGTGCGTGCCGTTCGCCCCGCAGGCTGCGCAAACAAGTTGGCGTCGAGCCGCAGTCGGCTGATGAGTGTGGCCCGGCGGACGATCGCATGTGCCAGTTCGTGGACAGCAAAGCTGCTGTCGCCAATGAAGATGATCCGCCGACCCGGCAGCCAGCGAGACAGCTGCAGCGCGCCCTGCCGGGCCCAGTCCGTCAGCAATTTATGACGACAGCCGCGTTGACGGTTCGATCGTTCCGAAGGAGCGAGCAACGTCAAGACTGGCAGTGCCTTGATCAGGCGGGTCCATGACACCGGGGTGAGCACCATGAAGCTGAGCCAGCGCAGTCCGCTGGCTTTGACGAAATGGCCGTGACTGGAGCGGACCGGGTCGCGGTAGATACCCCGTGCGGTGATCCGGCGCCCCCATCGCCGTTCAATGGTGTCGTCCATACCGATGACCACAGGACCATCGGGCACGAGCCGTTCGACCACAATGCCCAGTAAACGCCTGGCAACGGCACGCGAACTCCAGCGGGCGCGGTTGAGGATCTGGTGATAGGTTGCAAAGTTGGCAGCATCGGCTCGGCCGGTCACACGCAGGCAAGACGTAACGGTCCGTTTGCCCGTGGCCAGCAGGCCGCCCATCACAAGAACAAGTACATGCTCCCAACTGGGAGCCGTAAAGCAGGGACGCCATGCCTGCAGCCATTGGCGCAGAATCTGGGGGACGGGATCGCCGATAACGGCCTTGTTCTGGTCCAGCATTCCATGCTTCGAATCCTGACTGAAGCACGTTGCAACGCTTAGGCTGTTGCCATGCGGCGAGGTGACTCGAATATGCTGTGACCCGACGGCAGCTATGGATGCACCATGAAAGACGAGGAAATCATTCTGCGCATCGAGACGTTCGACGCGGCCAACGGCGGCGGCGTCGGATGGTATGAGGACAAGGGCGCTTACCATCTCTATCTGCTGGAAACCGAGGCACCGATCGCCCGCCTCAAGCCTGTCGGCACGCGCGACGAAATCAGGCTCGGCTACTGGTCACACCGGCGAAAATGGGAAGATATCGACGATATGGGCGGATGCGTCTTGCCCCTCGATCAAGCCCTCGACCACATCGCTGAAAACAGCATCTTCTGGACCTGGACCTGACCAAAAACGTACAAAGCCGAGCTGAGAGCGACCATGCCGGTGGTCCCCGAGCCGAAAAACGGGTCGATGACAATGTCGCTGGCGGCACTACCAGCGAGAAGGCATGGCTCAACTAGAGTTGGTGGAAACACCGCAAAGTGAGCCTCACGAAACTTTCCGAGCGGGATTGACCACACAGTTCTCTTGTTTCTGCCCAAAGGGTGAAATGCTTGATCCCACCGACCGTCATGAAGATTTACGTTGCCGTTATTTTTCCCCTCCTCGGGCGTGCCACCTCTTTTTCCGAAATGCCCTCTACCGCCCTTCATTTTGCTATCTTCGCTAAACGTCTTGTGCGGCTCACGGATCGCGTCTGCATCGTAATGATAAGTCGCGGCTTTGCTGAACATGAACAGGTATTCGTGATCGTGCGTCGGCCGCGTCTTAACCGAGTGCGGCATGGCGTTTGGTTTGTGCCAAATCACGTCAGAGCGAAGTATCCAGCCGTCTGCTATCATCGCGAGCGCCACACGCCACGGCATTCCTAGAAGCGCACCCTCACGATATTTGTCACCGAGATTAAGCCAGAGCGTTCCATCAGCACGAAGGACCCGCTTGAGATCGCTCATCACCGCAACGAGGTCTTCGATATATTCCTCGGGAGTGTTCTCCGAGCCAATTTGCCGATCTGATGAGTAGTCGCGCTGGCCAAAATATGGCGGACTGGTGACCGCCACTTGCGCGATTTCCGAGGGCATGGCCCGCAGCACGGTTCGAGCGTCGCCGTTGACAATGAAATTTGCCACGTCCCAAGGCGCTTTGTGAAGGTCGGCCTCAGCGAAAATAGGCGTCGCATTCTGTCCACCGAACAGTCCATTTTGATCGGTTAACGCTGTTGCCATAACGCCTGAAACTCCTGGGCCAATTTTTGCATTGTCGGAACCATAGGATGACCACTGCCCTATGTCAGCCGCTAACCCCGGAGCCATCGCACTTTTGGCGAAGCCGGCTCCGTAAAGAGCTGATAGTCATCGGGTGAACCAATTTTGAATTTGTACGTGCTCGCAAATTTTTGAGCGGCCATCGGGGCCGACGGTCGCGAAATCCCTACATACCCCCACCGGCACGCCCTTAGTCAGTGCATAGGGCGGGGGTAGGACGCTTGAAGCGCACTCTTACACTGCTCTTACGCGACCCTCACGGACAGCGTGTAAGACCCGTCGCCGGGTGTGGTAAGTTGCTGTATTTTATATGGAAAAATGGTGGACGCACTTGGGCTCGAACCAAGGACCCGCTGATTAAGAGTCAGCTGCTCTACCAACTGAGCTATGCGTCCACACCGGCATCGGGCAGTCTGAACTGGTCAGTACCCGTTGGCGTGGGCGGGCAATTAGCAGCGTCGGGCGGATTCGCAAACCCTAAATTGCGTTGCGGCGCAAAAAACTTTGCTTCCCGTCGTTTAGCCCCAGTTTCCCGCCCTTGTGCCACGCTTGTTGGAGCGGTCGATGGCCATGATGATGCCTACGCACAGCATCACTGTCAGCATCGACGACCCGCCATAGGACATGAAGGGCAGGGGGATGCCCACCACGGGCGCCAGGCCCATCACCATCATCAGGTTGATCGCGACGTAGAAGAAGATCGTCGTCGTCAGCCCGGCCGCGACCAGCCGCGCATATTTGTCGGTCGTGCGCATCGCCACGCGAATACCCCAGCGGAACAGCAGCATGAACGCCCCGATCAGCAGCACGCCGCCCGCCAGCCCCCATTCTTCCGCCATGGTGGCGAACACGAAGTCGGTATGGCCTTCGGGCAGATAGTCCAGATGGCTCTGCGTTCCTTGCAGGAAGCCCTTGCCCCAGATGCCGCCCGATCCGATCGCGATCTTCGACTGGCTGATATGATAGCCCGCGCCCAGCGGATCGCTTTCGGGATCGAGGAAGATGAGGACGCGGTTCTTCTGATAATCATGCAGGAAGCTGAAGGCGATCGGCACGGCCGCCGCCACCGTCAGGCCCGACCCGATGAATAGGCGTAGCGGCAGGCCGGCCAGAAACATTACCGTGATGCCGCCCGCCGCGATCATCGTGGCGGTGCCAAGGTCAGGCTGTACCAGCACCAGCGCCCATGGCACGCCGATCAGCCCCAGTGCGGGCCATATGGCGTTCCAGCGGCGGATTTCGCTCACTGGCAATATGGCGTAGAAGCGCGCGACCGCCAGAACGATGATCGGCTTCATGAATTCGGAGGGTTGCAACTGCATGAAGCCCAGATTGATCCAGCGCTGGCTGCCGCCCGCGACGCCGCCGATCAATTCGACCAGAATGAGCGCAGCCAGCACCGCGCCATAGGCCGGAAGCGCAAAGCGGGAGAATATCTCCATCGGGATGCGGCTTAGCACCAGTGCCATGACCGAAAAGACGCAGAAACGCACCGCCTGATTGACGGCCCAGGGAAAGATGCTGCCATTGGCGGAGCTATAAAGAACCAATGTTCCAAAACCTGCAATGGCCAGAAGCAGGGCCATGATACGCCAGGGGAATTGGGTGAGCGGATGAGGGACTATGCTCATGGCGTGCCTGCCGGATCGCTGCCGGGCGGCGGCGGTGCGTCATCGACTTCATTGGATGGGGCAGGCGTCGGTGCAGGTTGCGCCGCCGCTTCATTCATTGCGTTGGCAGCGTTCGCGGCATCATTATCCGCCTGTGGCGGCGGCACTTCGCCCTTTTCGATTGCCTTGGCCAGCCGGAATGCGCCCATCTGCCGGGCCTGCCGCTCGGTCGGAGTGCCGCCCCAGCCCTTTTCCAGCGTCTCCAGCTTCTCCATCGCCTTCTTGGGATCGAACAGATAGGACAACGTATCGCTGGCGATCATCGGCGCGTCCTCGTTGCGGATCATATGGCCGCCATGTTCTATGATGCAGGCGACGGCGTAGCGCGGATTGTCAAACGGGGCGAATCCCTGGAACAGGGCATGGTCGCGCAGCTTGAAGGCAAGCGAGCTGTTGCCGCGCACGCCGCCCGCGCGTTCGGCCATGGTGATGCGCCGCACTTGCGCCGTGCCGGTCTTGCCAGCGATCAGCACGTCGGGGATCGACATGCGTGCCGCGCCGCCGGTGCCGCCGCCATTGACGACGGCGCTCATCGCGTCGCGAATTATGGTCAGATGCTCGTTCGTAGCCCCCACGGATGCAGGCGCTGGTCGCTGCGCACCATGGATGAAATTGGGCATCAACTGCTTGCCGGTCGCCAGCCGCGCGGCCATCACCGCCATCTGGAGCGGGTTGATGAGCATATAGCCCTGACCGATGGTGGCGTTGACGGTGTCGTACACCTGCCATTTCTGGTCGTATTTCTTCATCTTCCACGCCGGGTCCGGCACGGTGCCATAACTTTGGCTGGGGAAGGGCAGGTCGAATTTCTGGCCCATGCCCACGCGCCGGGCCATGGACGCGATCCGATCGATGCCGACGCGCTGCGCCATCTGGTAGAAATAGATGTCGCAGCTCTGGGCAATGGCCGTACGCATGTTCACGGCGCCATGGCCGCGCCTTTTGTGGCAATGGAACAGCGTATTGCCGACCCGGATCGCGCCGGAACATCCTACTGTTTCCTGCGGCCCGATGCCCGCTTCGAGCAGAGCGAGCGCCACCATCGGCTTGACCGTCGATCCGGGGGGATACAGCCCCTGCAACGTCTTGTTGCGCAGCGGGACATGGTCGTCCTTCGACAACATCTCCCATTCCAGCTGGCTGATGCCGTCGGAAAAGCTGTTCGGATCGAAACTGGGCATAGACGCCATCGCCAGCACGTCGCCATTGGCGCAATCCAGCACGACGACCGAGCCGCTCTGTGTCGCCAGCCGCCGCCCGGCATATTCCTGCAACCCCGCGTCGATCGTCAGCTTGATCGCGCGGCCCGGCGTGTCGGGCCGGGTGGTGAGTTCCCGCACGATCTTGCCGCGTGCGGTGACTTCCACGCGCTTGGCGCCGGGTTTTCCGGTCAAATGGCGGTCGAACGCCTTTTCCAGCCCGTCCTTGCCGACCTTGAACCCCGGCGTGATGAGCAGCGGGTCGCGCCGTTCCTTATAATCTTCCGCCGTCGCTGCGCCGACATAGCCAAGCAGATGGCCAACCGTCGATCCGGCAGGATAATAGCGCGAAAAGCCCTGGCTGGGCGTGACGCCGGGCAGGTCGGGCAGGCGCACGCTGACGGCGGCATATTGGTCGTAGGTCAGCTTGTCGGCGACCTGCACCGGGCGGAAACCGGCGGACTTTTCCAGTTCCATGCGGATGCGATCGACTTCGTCGGACGGGAGGCTCAGCAATTGCGCCAAGTGGCGGACGGTCGCATCGGCATCGACCACGCGCTGCGGGATCAAATCGACGCGGAAGTCCGTGCGGTTATTGGCCAGCGGTCGCCCGTTGCGATCGACGATCCAGCCCCGGCGCGGCGGTATGAGCGTCAGATTGACCCGGTTGCTTTCGGACAAGAGGCTATATTTCTGATTTTCCGCGACGCTGATCCACGCCATCCGCCCGGCCAGCACTGCGCCGATCGTCCCCTGTATCCCGCCCAAAACCATGGCCCTGCGCGTGAAGGTGAAGGTCTGGGCCGCTTCGGTGATGATCTTGCGCTTGGACGTCAGGAATTTCATGCCATCACGCGCCAGCGGTCGATCCGGGCGCATTGCCGGACGACGAAGGGAAACAGCAATATCGTCCAGAGCATTTGTGGCGCGACCAACAGCAAGCTCACATCGCCTCCGCCCGTAATCTGGGCCAGCAACAGGCCACCTGTAATACAGAAGATAATCGCGACGGCGGCAATTAGCCAGTCCTGCCGATAGCTGCGCCAGATCATGCGCTGTTCGATCGTATCGACACCGATGAGCATGACGGTCCACAGGAACATGCCCGACCCGATCGGTTGTCCGCTCATCATATCATCGAACAGGCCCAGCGGCAGGCCGATCCATGCACGCCACAATTCCGGTCGCAAGAGCCGCCACGACAGCAGCAGCAGCAGGCCGAACGGGGGCATGACCGGCGTCTGCGCGATCAGTGGCAACGCAGTCACCATCGACCCTATCAGCACCGTGACAACAGGGATGCCCGCCAGCCGGAAGCGGGAAGGGTGGCGGCCAAGGCGCGGCACATGATTGAGGTGCCGGTCGATCATGGCGCGGTTGCGTTTGCCGCCGGTGCCATGGGTTGCGCCGTTTCCGGTCCGCCCGATGGGGTTGCCATCGCCGGGTCGGGCCGGGTCACCATCTCCTCGAACGGTTTTTCCACCACGACGGCATCAACACGCGAAGGGTTGGCAAGCGGTACGCCCCAGGCGATTTCGCCCTGAACCCGCACCACGACCGCGACCGGGATGTTGGGCTGATAAATGCCGCCAATGCCCGACGTGACCAGCAGGTCGCCCAGCTTGAATGGATTGCGTTCGGCCGACAATGCGCGGATTTCCAGCGACCCGTCGCCTGCGCCCGTCGAAATGGCAGGCACGCTGTCATTGGCGCGGCGCACCGGCACGATATTGCCGGTATCGGTCAGCAACAGCACTTCGGCGGTGTTGGGCGTGGTCGTATGCACGCGCCCGATCAGCCCTTCGGCCGCGCGCACCGGCATCCCCGGCCGCACGCCCTGCCACCGGCCCGCGCTCAGCCGCGCCAGACGGCGCACGCTGGAGGAGGAGGAGGCGATCAGCCGCGCGCTCAACAGTGCATTGCCATCCTCATCCACCAGCCGCAGCAAGCGTTTGAGGCGCGCATTTTCCTGTGCGATCGCCTTTGCTTCGATGATGCGGTTGCGGTCGGATTCCACCTGTCGGCGCAGGGCGACATTCTGCGTGCCGGCCCGCCAATAAGCAGACAGGACTTCATCGACGGATCCGACGCCGCTCACCATATTCTTGAGGCCCATGGACAATGGCCGGGTCGCTTCCGCCGTGACCGTGCGTATGCCCGCAAAGCCAGTGGGATCGAAGATCGCAACGACGACCAGCAGCAAGCCGATGGCAGCACCCGTGACCGCCACGACATAGCTGGCGAACAGGCTATATTGCGCCTTCCGGTTCAGTCCGGGGCGTCGGCTGGGTGGCCGCGCCATCTACGCTTCCCTTTCGATCAGGCGGTCTGCAACACGCCCCGGAACATCGGGTCTTCCATGGCGCGTCCGGTGCCGATCGCCACGCAGGTCAGCGGGTCTTCGGCAATGGTCACGGGCAGGCCGGTTTCGTCGCGCAGTTCGTCGTCCAAACCTTTCAGCAGAGCGCCGCCGCCGGTCAGGACGATGCCCTGGTCCACGATGTCCGCCGCCAGTTCAGGCGCGGTGTTTTCCAGCGCGATGCGCACACCTTCGACGATCGTGCTGATCGGTTCGGCCAGCGCGTCTGCAATCTGCCCCTGATTGATGCTGATTTCCTTGGGAACGCCGTTCACAAGGTCGCGACCCTTGATATGGATCGTTTCGCCAACGCCGTCTTCGGGCGGCTGCGCCACGCCATATTGCTTCTTGATCCGTTCCGCCGTCGCTTCGCCGATCAGCAGATTGTGGTGACGCCGCACGAACGACACGATGGCTTCGTCCATCTTGTCGCCGCCGACCCGAACCGACGTGGTGTAGGCCAGACCACGCAGCGACAATACGGCAACTTCGGTCGTGCCGCCGCCAATGTCGACCACCATCGAACCGATCGGTTCGGTCACGGGCATGTCGGCGCCGATTGCCGCGGCCATCGGTTCCTCGATCAGGAACACCTGGCGCGCGCCGGCATTGCTGGCCGCGTCGCGGATGGCGCGGCGCTCCACGCTGGTGGAACCCGACGGTACGCAGATCACGATTTCGGGCGCGCGCCAGGGGCTGTGCTTGCCGCCATGCACCTTGGTGATGAAATGCTTGATCATCTGTTCGGCGACGTCGATGTCGGCGATCACGCCGTCGCGCAAGGGACGGATGGCCTCGATCGAATCCGGGGTCTTGCCCATCATCAGCTTGGCGTCGACGCCGACGGCCTTCACCCGCTTCACGCCGTTCAGCGTCTCGACCGCCACCACCGACGGTTCGTTCAGCACGATGCCGCGACCGCGCACATAGACCACCGTGTTGGCGGTGCCCAGGTCGATGGCCATATCTTGCGAGGAGAATTTGAAGAGACGCGAAAAGATCGACATGCCTTATCCTGTATCGTCCGTCGTCCCCGCGACGCGATATGGGGACTGGCCGGAAGCTGTTCTGCTTGTACCGCAACCCGCTTGTTCCTTGCGCCTTGCAGTGCAAAAAAATCAGGATCGCGGCTCGCGGAAAGCGCTCGATTGGGCTAGTCCCTAATCAATGTCAATACGCCGTCTGCCCGAACATCTGGTCAATCGTATCGCTGCCGGTGAAGTGGTCGAAAGACCCGCCAGCGCGCTCAAGGAAATCGTCGAAAACGCTTTGGACGCTGGGGCGACTCGGCTTGCCATTCGCCTGTCCAACGGCGGATTGGACCGGATCGAAGTGAGCGACGATGGTTGTGGCATGGATTCGGCGGACATGGCGCTGGCGCTGGAACGCCATGCCACGTCCAAGCTGCCCGATGATGCCATTGAAAATGTGGCGACTTTGGGCTTTCGCGGCGAAGCGCTCCCCTCCATCGCCAGCGTCGCCCGCCTCTCCATCGACAGCCGCGTTACGGGCAGCGACGGGTGGAACCGCACCGTCGATAATGGCCAATTCGTGGCGGAGGGACCAGCCGCACTCCCGCCCGGCACCCGCGTCACCGTAGAGCAGCTTTTCGCCAAAGTGCCTGCCCGCCGCAAATTCCTGCGCTCGGCCAAGGCGGAATATGCCGCCTGCCTCGACATCGTCCGCCGTCTCGCCATGGCACATCCCGCCGTCGCTTTTTCGCTCGAACATGATGGTCGCCGGGTGCTGGGCGTGCAGGCAGGCGACGCACGGGAAGAAAGGGTGGCCGCGCTGACCGACCGGGCGCTGGCCGACAATCATGTCATCGTCAGCCTGGAACGCGAAGGCGTGCGCCTGTCGGGCGTCGCGTCGATCCCGACCTACAATCGGGGCGTGGGCGATCATCAATATCTGTTCGTCAACGGGCGTCCGGTCAAGGACCGGCTGCTGATCGGCGCGTTGCGCGGTGCCTATGCCGACATGTTGGCGCGGGACCGGCATCCCGTGGTCGCCCTGTTCCTCGACGTGCCGCCGCTCGACGTCGATGTGAACGTCCATCCCGCCAAGACCGAAGTGCGCTTTCGCGATCCCACGATGATCCGGGGGATGATCGTGTCCGGCCTGCGCCGCGCATTGGATGCCGAAGGCTTTCGTGCGGTGCAACATGCAGACGCCGCTGCGCTGTCGGCATGGCGGGCCGAACCCGTATCGCCCACGCCCATCGGTGCGATGCCGATCTTCGACGCGGCGGCCGTGGCCTATAACCCGCTGGCATCCAGCTTCGGGGATCGCCGCTCCACTTTCCTCACCCCGCCGCCCCAAGCCCGCGCCGAACCCGCCGCCGCGCCCGCGCCGGAGGGGCAGAGCTTCCCGCTGGGCGTCGCGCGCGGGCAAGTCGCGCGCACCTATATCGTCGCCGAAGCCGAGGACGGCCTCGTCATCGTGGACCAGCACGCGGCGCATGAAAGGTTGACGCTGGAACGGATGCGCCGCGCGATGGAGGGCCAGGAAAATGGCAATCGCGTGGCGTCGCAGGCACTGCTGCTCCCCGAAGTGGTCGAACTGGAAGAAACGGCCTGCGACCGGCTGGAAGCGCGCGCCGCCGAACTGCATGATTTCGGGCTGGACCTCGAACGCTTCGGCCCGTCCGCCATGCTGGTCCGCGCGGTCCCGGCGATGCTGGGGCAATCGGACGTGCAGGGACTGGTGACGGATCTGGCCGATGATCTTGCCGCCTATGACAGCGCCTTGTCGCTCAAGGAACGGCTCGATCTGGTCGCTGCGACGATGGCCTGCCACGGATCGGTCCGCGCGGGCCGGGTGCTGAGTGTCGCGGAAATGAACGCGCTGCTGCGTGAAATGGAAGTGACCCCGCGTTCGGGCCAGTGCAACCACGGCCGCCCGACCTGGGTAAAGCTGGGCCATGGCGACATAGAAAAATTATTCGGAAGGAAATGACCTGATGTCGATGATTTTGGCCCTGCTGCTCGCCGCCGCGCCCGCTGCCGATCCGCTGTGCGCCACCCCTGCGCCGCTGGCCGAACCCTGGACCAGTTGGACCCAGAGCGGGCAGGGCAAGGCGGGAACGCAGGCGCAGGGCGCGCCCGCGCTGATCCTGGGCAAGCCGGTCGTCGCCACGCTGACGCCCGCCGTCCATGTGCAATTCGCCGTGCCGCCGGGCAAGGGTGCGACGGAGGGCTTTGGCGGCCTGCTTGCGCTTTCGCTCAAGCAATCGGCGCGGATCGGCATTGGCCTGTCCGGCCCGGCCTGGGTCGATGTCGTCAGCGGCACCACGCCCGTCGCATCGGTCGACCATGGCCATGGCCCGGACTGTTCGGGCCTGCGCAAAATCGTCTGGTTCGACCTGCCCGCCGGACGCCATCTGGTGCAGATCGCCGGATCGAAAACGCCGGACATACGAGTGATGGCGGCGGACGCGAAGGCGAACCAGCCGCGTTAACTAACACTGCGTATTCCCGCGCAGGCGGGAATCCAGTCCCTACGCCCGGACTGGGTTCCCGCCTGCGCGGGAACACGCCGCTACTGCAACAAACTCACACCGGCCGCGTGCGCCACATGGCGATCGGTATCATGGTCAGCACCGGCTGGTCGTCCTGATTGAAGATCGTCACCTTGCTGCGCACGATCCCCATTTCGGGGCGGCTCTGGGACGCCTTCTTGTCGATCAGTTCGCTTGTCCCGCGCAGCGTGTCGCCGGGCCGCACCGGACGTAGCCAGCGCAATTCGTCCACCCCCATTGCGCCCAGACTGGCGGCCTGCCGCCCCGGATTGCGCTGCATTTCCGCGACGAACATCTTCATGAACAGCGCCGTCGTATGCCATCCACTGGCCGACAACGTACCAAAATGGGTGGTCGCCGCCGCTTCGTCCGACAAGTGAAAGGGCTGCGCATCGAATTCGGCGGCGAACGCGATCGTCTCATCACGGCTGATGGTCAGCGGCCCGAAATCGAAACTGTCGCCGACGTTCAGATCCTCGAAATAGATGATGTCGTCCATTGCGCGTCGCTCCTGCCGGTGAAACCCTCGTGTAGGACTGGCTTACGTTTACGTCAATGTCAGCTGATCTGAAGCGAGGGCTGGCCGCGCGGCACAGTCATCGTCGCGCGCGTGCTGATCGCGCCGCCCGGCGTCGAAACCTGATCCATCACGCGCGCCCTGGTCGTCCAGGCGTCGGGCGTGACTTCGCAGACCAGATAGCCGCGCTGGTCGTTGATGAATTTCAACTCGCTATTATTCTTCAGCATCACGTCGCTGCCGGTGCGCCGGTCCGACCCGTCGCCACCCGAAGAGATCGACGTTGACACAAATTCTACTGCCACCGTCTTGTCGCCATTATCGAGCAGCCCGGCAAAATTCTGATGCTCGTCCCCGGTCAGCACGACGACATTGTCCAGCCCGCGCATCTTGCCCAGCAGGCGATTGCGCTGCGCGGTATAGGCGGCCCAACTGTCGATATTATAGATTTTCGCCTTCTCGTCCGCGTAACGCCGCCGGTCGAGCGACATCATCATCACCTGCTGCGCCACGCAATTCCATTTGGCCTGCCCGCGCTTCATATTGCCGACCAGCCAATTTTCTTCCTGCGCGGAAATGACCTGCGCCTTGCTGTCGTCGATGCCGGGGCAATAGGGTTTGAACCCGTCATCGCAGGGCTGTTGCGTGCGGAAGGACCGGGTGTCGAGAAAGTCCATCGACAGCAGGTCGCCAAAGCGCGCTTCCCGATACATGTCCGTGATGATGCCGTTGCGCGGCAGCAAAGCGGCGCGCACCGGCATATATTCGTACCACACCTGCAGACCGGCCTGACGGCGCAGGCGGAATATATCCTGCGGCACATCCTTCCAATTATGATCGCCGACCCAGTTATTCTCCACCTCATGATCGTCGAAGGTCGAAAACCATGTGTGTTTGGCGCGCGCCGCCTGCAAATCATAATCGCTCAGATATTGGGCGTAACGCAGGCGATAGTCGGCCACGTCGAAACAATCCTGGCCGACATGCTGGCGCACCTGCGCCTCAGGCAGTCCGTCCTTGTCATATTCCGGTCCGCGCTGCTTATATTCGTAGATGAAGTCGCCATAATGATAGACGAAGGCCAGGTCATCTTCCCGCGCCAGATGGCGGAATGCAGTGAAATAGCCGTCCTCGTAATTCTGGCATCCCGCCACGCCGAATTTCATCGCGGCCGGGCTGGCCGAAGCCAGCGGCAAGGTGCGCGCACGGCCCCGCGACGACTGGTCGCTGCCCAGCGCAAAACGATACCAATAGGGCCGGTCGGGTTGCAGGCCCGTCACTTCGACATGGACGCTATGGCCCAGTTCCGGTCGCGCTGTCGCTTCGCCGGTCGCAACGATGGTCTTGAACCGATCGTCGCTCGATACCTCCCACTTCACCGGCAACGGCACCATCGGCATCCCGCCATGCGGTTCGAACGGCTTGGGAGCCAGCTTGGTCCAGATGACGAAGCCGTCCGCCGCCGGATCGCCCGATGTCACGCCCAGCGCGAACGGATAGCCCGCAAACCAGCTTTGCGCCCGCAAAATGGCAGGCGCGCCAATGGCAGGCGCGATAGTGGCGGCGGTCAGGAGTTGGCGGCGCGTGAACATGGGGGCGGGCGACCTTGAACTGTTATACAATTGCTTCATTAGCCGCCTGCCATGGCGACGCAATATGACATTGGCGTGTATCGGCTGCGTCAGGCGACCCAGTCGCGCAAGCCGCCCCATATTTCCGTCTTCTGTGCGCGGGCCATGCTGGCATAGGCACCACTGGAGGAGGGCAGGTCGATCAGCGCCAGATCGGGTCGATGTCCCAGTCGCCGCCGCCCGTGCAGCGCCGCCATCTTGCCGTTGAACGCCACGGCACGCAGCGCAGGCAGGTGGCCTGCGAACTGGCCAAGGTCGCGCAGCGCAGCGTCGCGAATGGCCCCGTCCAGGCTGCCCTGCCGCTGCGCGCTTTCCATCACGTCCCACAGGCCGACCCCGCGTGCGCGCAGGCGCTGCAACCGCATGGCATAGGGTATCGCGCGCAGATCCTCACCCGTCGCCTCGCCGATCAGCGACCAGAATCCATTGCCGGGATGCGCATAATATTCGCCCTGCCGGATCGACGCATCGCCCGGCAGGCTGCCCAGCACCAGCAGCCGCGTGTCCGTATCAACGCTGGGCGGAAAGGCGAATTTGAGCGTCATGCCACCCCCGACCGTCGCCCCCATGCGCGTCACCCCAGCGCAGGCTGGGGTCTCAGGCGTCAGTGTGCTGCCTCACAAGACCCCAGCCTGCGCTGGGGTGACGGGAATTAAACGTTAAACCGGAACAGCATGATGTCGCCATCCTGCGTGACATATTCCTTGCCTTCGGACCGCCATTTGCCAGCATCCTTGGCACCGGCTTCGCCATTATACTGGACGAAATCGGCGTAAGCCATGGTTTCGGCGCGGATGAAGCCTTTTTCGAAATCGGTATGGATTGCGCCAGCGGCCTGCGGTGCCTTGCTGCCCTTGAACACGGTCCATGCCCGCGCTTCCTTTGGTCCCACGGTGAAAAAGGTGATGAGGCCCAGCAATTCATAGCCCGCCCGGATGATCCGCGCGAGACCCGCTTCGGCAAGGCCCAGCGCGTCGAGATATTCGGCGCGTTCCTCGACCGGCATGGTCACCAGTTCCGCCTCGATCGCGGCGGACACGATAACGGCCTTCGCATTTTCGGCGGCGGCCTTTTCGAACACGCGGGCCGAATGGGCGTTGCCGCTGGACGCGCTGTCCTCCTCGACATTGCAGACATAGAGGACCGGCTTGGCTGTCAGCAACTGCGCCTGCGCAAACAACCGTTCTTCTTCCTCGTCGCGCGGCTTGGTCAACCGCGCAGGCTTACCGTCGCGCAACAGGTCCAGCGCCTGGCCCAGCACGGCCGCCGCTGCCTTGGATTCCTTGTCGCCCTGCGCCGCTTTCTTGGCCAGCGCAGGCACCCGCTTTTCCAGACTCTCCAGATCGGCCAGCATCAATTCGGTTTCCACCGTTTCCGCGTCGGCAATCGGATCGACCTTGTTTTCGACATGGGTGATGTCGTCATCCTCGAAACAGCGCAGGACGTGGACGATCGCGTCGGTTTCGCGGATGTTGGCGAGGAACTGGTTGCCCAGCCCTTCGCCCTTCGACGCGCCGCGCACCAGTCCTGCAATGTCCACGAACGCCAGCTGCGTTTCGATGATCTTGGCCGACCCGCCAATCTTCGCGATCGTTTCCAGCCGATCGTCCGGCACGGCCACGCGGCCCTCATTGGGTTCGATCGTGCAGAAGGGGTAATTGGCCGCCTGCGCCGCCTGCGTTTCGGTCAGCGCGTTGAACAGGGTGGACTTGCCCACATTGGGAAGGCCGACGATACCGCAACGAAAACCCATTTGACTGCCTTTGAAGATCGGAACAATTGTCGCGCCGATAGCGGTTTGCACGGGTGATGGCCAGTCCTGTGATAACCAGTCCTGTGATGGAACTCCTGTGGCGGCAGGGGGTGGGACAAAAGGCGCAATTGCCCTTGCCCCTTGCCCGGCGTCATAAGCGCGCATGGAACAGGAAATGCCCCAAGCCGCCCTTTGGACCGATGAGTCGGGCCGCCAATGGCCCCGTCGCCCCGCCCATGAAACCGGCGTCATGGGCCGATGCCCGCGCTGCGGCGAAGGGCATATTTTCGACGGCTTCCTGACCGTGCGCGACCATTGCGAGGTGTGCGCCCTCGACTATAGCTTTGCCGATCCGGCCGATGGCCCGGCGGTGTTCGTGCAACTTTTCGCCTGCGTGCCGGGCGTCATCTTCATCGTCATGCTGGAAATATTGGCCCGGCCCGGCCTGTGGGTCCATCTGGCCGTCGGCGTCCCGGTGCTGATCCTGACCACCGTGCTGCCGATCCGCCCAATCAAGGGCTGGCTGATCGCCGCGCAATTCACAAACCGGGCGCAGGAAGCCGGCACGGCGCAGCTTTGGGCGAAGCTGAATGACGCTAGTGCCGGAAAAACAGTGTCACTGACGCTACATGATTGATGCGGCTATCGCCGCCCCGCTGGTTGATCGCCTGATTGAGATAGCCCAGTTCCAGCGTCGATGCGCCGGGCAACCCCACTTCGACCCCCGCGAAACTGCGTAACTGGTCAAACCCGCTCCTGGCGCCCCAATCCGTGCTGTTGAGCGCCAGGAACCCCTCGGCATAAACCAGTGCATTCACTGCATCGCTTCCCTCGCGCAGCGGCTTTTCAAACCGCAGCATTTCGCGCAGCCGCCATCCCATGTCGTTCCCGTCCGACCGCCAGCGTTGCTCAAGTCGCGTGCGCGATGACAGGTCGCCGCCCCACGGGCGTCCCAGCGACCAGTTGAGTTGCTGGAAACTGCGCTCCTCATTCACATCGCGTCCGCCCGCGATGGGAACGGCGACATGGGCATAGCCCTGATAGAGCGTAACCCGGTCCGACAGCTTCACGCCCACCGCGCCACGCAGCAGCGCCTGGTCCAGACGCGACACCCCGTCGCCGACGCGCGGCTGGATTTCAGCGAAATAGACGATGTCGCCGCTGACCGGACCCATCGCGGTCAGGTTGACCCATAGCTGTTCATCCTGACTGGTCCGTGCGGCGGCAGGGGTGCAGAGCAAAGCTGTCAGGAACAGGGCGAAGCGACGCATGGCGTTTCCGGTATTGGGGACTGATGGGATCAGCCCCTAATGGCCGGACGTTGCTCCTCTGTTTCCCCTGCGTTAGCTTAGGTAATGACGCTGGGCGCTTCCATGCCGGTGAAGCCCGCAATATCGGCCACTTCCTGCGCGGCGGCGATCAGCGGGGCGAGCGCGTCGCCGGTTTCCATCCCCAGATCGCCCCCGACCGGGACATAGCGTTCGATATAGACCCGCAACGTTGCTCCTTCGGTGCCGGTGCCGGAAAGGCGGAACACGACGCGCGATCCGTCCGTGAACAATATGCGCACGCCCTGATTGCGGCTGACCGATCCATCGGTGGGGTCGGTATAGGCAAAATCGTCCGCCGCTGCGATCGTGCCGCCGCTGTTGGTCGTGCCGGGCAGGCTGTCCAGCTTGCTGCGCAGCGCGGCCATCAGCGCATCGGCCTTGTCCTTGGCAATCGATTCATAATCATGTCGGGCATAATAGTTGCGGCCATAGGTCGCCCAATGATCGGCCATGATCGCCGCGACGCTTTGCTTGCGGACCGCCAATATGTTGAGCCACAGCAGCACCGCCCAGATGCCGTCCTTCTCACGCACATGGTCGGAACCCGTGCCTGCGCTTTCCTCGCCGCAGATGGTCGCCATGCCCGCGTCCAGCAGATTGCCGAAGAATTTCCACCCCGTCGGCGTTTCATAGAGCGGCACGCCCAGCTTTTGCGCCACCCGGTCCGCCGCGCCGCTGGTCGGCATCGAACGTGCAATGCCCTTCAGGCCCGCCACATAGCCGGGCGCGAGATGCGCGTTGGCCGCCAGCACCGCCAGCGAATCCGAAGGCGTCACATAGCTATGCCGCCCGATGATGAGGTTGCGGTCGCCATCGCCATCCGACGCCGCGCCGAAATCGGGCGCATCATCGGCCATCAGCCGATTGTACAGCTCTTTGGCATGGACCAGATTGGGGTCGGGATGGTGATGGCCGAAATCGGGCAGGGGGGTGCCGTTCATCACCGTGCCTGCCGGTGCGCCCAGCCGTCGCTCGATAATTTCGATCGCATAGGGACCAGTCACGGCGCTCATCGAATCGAAAGCGAGCGTGAAGCCGCCCGCGATCATCGCCCGGATCGCCGCGAAATCGAACAGGCTTTCCATGAGGTCAGCATAGAGCGCGACCGGGTCGACCACTTCGACAGCCATGTCGCCCATCTTCGCGGTGCCGACGCTGTCTATGTCCACGTCGCTGTCGTCCGATATGCGATACTGGTCGATGGTCAGCGTGCGCGCGTGAATAGCGTCGGTCACTTTCTCCGGCGCGGGGCCGCCATTGCCGACATTATATTTGATCCCGAAATCCTCGTCCGGCCCGCCCGGATTATGGCTGGCCGACAGCACCAGCCCGCCAAAGGCACCCGATGCGCGGATCAAATGCGAGGCGGCGGGCGTCGACAATATGCCGCCCTGACCCACGATGACCCGGCCAAAGCCGTTGGCCGCCGCCATTTTCAGGACGATCTGGATGACATCGCGATTGAGATAGCGCCCGTCGCCGCCGACCACCAATGTCTGTCCGGCAAAGCCTTCCAGACTGTCGAACACCGATTGAACGAAATTTTCCGCATAACCGGGCTGCTGGAAAACCCGCACCTTCTTGCGCAGGCCCGACGTGCCTGGTTTCTGGTCATCATAGGGCGTGGTGGCGATGGTCTGGACTGGCACGCATATCTCCGAAAACGACGATGCACCTATTATGCGTGGTGCATCGCGCTTGTGCAATCATGTCGCGGGGGGCTATCCGGCCCGGCGCTTCGCCGCGTCCTGCATCTTATATTGTCCTGCCATCAACTCTGCGTGCATGTGCGCCCAGTTGGGGAATGGCCAGTGCGACGGTTCTTCCCGGCTGACCACATGGTCGCCATTCAGCCCGCCTGCGATCATAACATCCTCGACAGGGAGTGCTTCCTTGGCGCGGGCGTCGAAAAAGGTCCGTGCCATTGCGCGGGAGCCGCGCATCCCGTTGGGCAGGATGACGGCCAGCCGGTTCGACCGCAGCCGCACCAGCAGGCCGGGCGGGAAAATCGCGACACTCTGCGCGAAGGTGAACAACAGGTCCGGGTCCAGATGCCCCGTCCACGATGTCATCTTGGTAATCGCTTCCGATGGCGTCCACGCCGCCTTGTAACAACGGTTGGATGTCAGCGCGTCATAGATGTCGCAAATTGCGCCCATGCGCGCGGCCAGGCTGATCTGTGTCCCTTCCAGGCCAAAGGGATAGCCCGAACCGTCGACCTTTTCATGATGATGCAATGCCACGTCCAGCGCGACGGCGGGAATGTTGCCGCTGCCCAGCAACAATTCATTGCCCGAAACCGGGTGCCGCTTGATCTGCTCGAACTCATCATGGGTCAGGCGGCCGGATTTGTTCAGAATTTCCGCAGGCATCGCCATCTTGCCGACATCGTGCAGCAATCCTGCGACGCCCATTTCGTGGACCTGCGCTTCGGGCATTTGCAATTGCCGCGCAAAGTTGATCATCAGCGCACACACCGCAACGGAATGAAGATAGGTATATTCGTCCTTGGTCTTGAGCCGCGCCATGTTGATCAGCGTCGCCTGATTGCGTTCGACAGACAGGGCAATGTCATTCACCAGAGCCGCGACATCGCCGGTCACGTTCAACCTGCCCATGCGGGCATCTTCGAACAGGCCCGTGACGAGCTTCTTGCCATGGCGCAAAACGGATCGCGCACGCTCAATCTCAGGGTCGCCGATGGCCGTGCGCTGTGTCGGCCTGGGCAATGCGATGATCTGTGCGTCCTCGCCAGGAGAGCAAGGCGCATCGCTATCACTGGCAACGATGGGAAGGCTCACTCCCTTTTCATCGTCGATGATGACGGCGTCCACGGTGCTGGAACGGATTTTCTCCAGCGTCACGTCATCCTGAATCAGAAACCGTGCGCGCCAGAAAGGATGATGCAGCCATGCGCCCTTAAAGCCGCATATATACATGCCGATCGTTGCTTGTGATGGAACGATATAGTGCTGCACGCCGTCTCCTGTGCAGTCAGGAGTAATCATTATGTAGTTTACAAACTATTTCTAACGAACCGAAGAAAGAAATAATTAGCTTTAACTGGCCAGCCGCAACGCTACTTCATTCATGAACCGCGCGTCGTCGCTCTTGGCCAGCCATTCCGCCTCCGCGCCGATCGCGCCCAGCATGTCGGCCAGCGCGTCACCTTCGCTCTTGTGATAATTGCCCAGCACATAGCCATGCACCCGGTCCTTATGCCCCGGATGACCAATGCCTATCCGCACCCGGCGGAAATCATTGCCGATATGCGCGTCGGTTGAACGCAGGCCGTTATGCCCGGCATTGCCGCCGCCGCGCTTCACCTTCACTCGCATCGGCACCAGGTCGAGTTCGTCGTGAAAGACCGTCACGTCCTGCGGCGTCAATTTGTAGAAACGCATCGCATCCCCCACCGACCGGCCGCTTTCGTTCATGAAGGTCGCGGGCTTGATCAGGATGATCTTCTCCGTGCCGATCCGCCCTTCCTGCACCCATCCCTGAAACTGCTTCTTCGCCGGAGAAAAGCGATACATATCCGCGATCAGGTCGACCACCATGAAGCCGACATTATGCCGGTGCAGCGCATATTGCGCACCCGGATTGCCCAGCCCCACCCAGATTTGCATTGCACATCATTCCCTAAAAAGAAAATCCCGCCCGCCGGGTAGGCGGACGGGATCCAAATTTCCAGCCGGTAAGGCGTAAAGGCTTATTCGCCTTCGCCCTCAGCCTCGCCTTCGGCGCTCTTGAGAGCCGAGGGTGCAACGATCGTCGCGATGGTGAAGTCGCGATCGTCGATCGCGGCCTTCGCGCCCTTGGGCAGCTTCACCGCGCTGATGTGGATCGAATCGCCGACTTCGAAGCCGGTCAGGTCGACCACGACATCGTCGGGGATTTCAGCCGCATCGACGACCAGTTCCACGTCATGACGCACCACGTTCAGCACGCCGCCCTTTTTCAGGCCCGGCGAAGCGTCTTCGTTTTCGAAGCGCACGGGGACCGCGACGGTCACGGTGGCATGTTCCGAAACGCGCAGGAAATCAGCGTGCAGCGGACGGTCGGTGACGGGGTGGAAAGCCACGTCCTTGGCGAGCGTGCGGACGGACTTGCCGCCGACTTCGACCATGATGACCGAATTGAAGAAGTGGCCGGTGCCGAGCTGCTTGTTGAGCAACTTTTCCTCAACGTGGATCGACAGGGGTTCTTCGTTCATTCCATAGATGACGGCGGGTACGCGGCCCTCACGGCGGAGGGCGCGGGAGGCTCCCTTGCCTGCCCGATCGCGTGCCTCGGCCGACAGCGTAAGCTGCTCGCTCATTGCGTGTCTCCAAAAGCTCTGTTGATACAATTTCCCACCACGCCTCCAGGGATGACCATAGCGGGAGGCGGCCCTTTAGCAGGAATCGGCTATAAATCAAGCTACCCTGCGTCTATTGCACCCGCGTGACGGTAAATCCCCGCGCCTTGAGCAGTTCGATCAGATTGTCGCGGCCCGTCAGATGCCCCGCGCCCACCGCAATGAAGGGCGCGCCCTTCATCGGTTCGATCGCCTTCGCCCAATCGCGGTTGCGTGCGGTCAGTATCGCTTCCTCGACCACCGGGTCGGGCTGTTCGCCATGCTCATCCTCTTTGGCGATGGCATCCATATCGCCTTTCAGCCAGGCGGTCAGAATACGATCATACAGCGCTTTCATATCCTTCGTCTCATGCGCGGTCTGGACCAGCAGCCGCGCTTGCGCCGCTTGCGGCAGCGTATCGAACGCGCCGAATTGCCGCTCCACCGTTTCCAGCCCGCCGATCGGTTTGCGCGCGTCCTTGAACGTGGCGATCAGTGCGGGTTCCACGCCATCGTCCTGACTGACCTTCAACGCCTGCTGACTGGCCGCCGACAGCAGCATCGCGGCGGCCCAGCTTTCGTAAGCGGACAGCAATTGCGTGCTGGTGCCGCCATCGCTGACCGCTTTTTCCAGCGCAGCCTTTTCCGCCGCTGGCACCCGCTGTTCCAGTGGCGGCAGGTCGGGGCTGCGGCCCATGGATTCAAACAGGGCCAGCGTTTTCTGCTCGTCCTGCAAATCCGCCGCTTCCAGCACGAGCCGGTCGGCAGCGGCCATCGCGTCCCTTATCGGCTGGGTTTCCCACGCCACCCCCTTGGGCAGAACATGGATCGTGCCGAACAGCCAGCCTTTCATCGCCCCACGCTGCACCGTCCACAATGCCGGGCCACCCTGAACCGGCGGTGGCGGCGCATCGCGACCACAGGCTGCGACCAGCACCAGCGCGCACAGCGCGATCCATTGCAGGAAATGCCGCATGAAGCTCACTTCTTCACCCGGCGGGATTGGATGCCCAGCGCCTTCAACTGATCCTGCACGCTGCCCTTGCCCGCCAGATGGCCCGCACCTACCGCGACAAAGACCGTGCCGGGCTGGCCCATTCGCGCCTTGATCCACTGCGCCCAGTTCGCGTTGCGCCCGATCAGCAGCACCTGCGCCAGCTCCGGCGTCGCTTCCAGCGATTCGTTCATGGATTTGGCCAGCCTGTCCGGCTCACCCGCCTGCCAATGATGCAGCAGTCCGGCAAACTCACTCTCCATTTCCGGCAGGCCATCGACGGTCGCATTCAGAAACTGCACTTGCTGCTCCATCGGCAGGGTCGCGAAAAAGTCGATCTGCTGCTCCACCGTTTCCAGCGCATCGACTCGCTTGCCCGCTTTCTCCGCCGCCGTCCGCAACGCCTTTTCCGCGCCAAGGTCCGCGCGATAGCCCAGTTTCGCCAGCGGCGCGACGGACAGGGCCATGCCCGCCATCCACGGATTGGTCCGGTCGAAATTGCGCCACGGCAGGCCGTTTTCCTCCATCGCCGCATGATATTTGCCGCGCGCGTCCGGGGCCAGCCGGTCGGACAGGGCCGTCCCGTCGGTCGCCATCGCCCTGGTCATCATGATCGCACCCATCACATTGGGATCGTCCGGCTCTATGATTTCCAGCACCAGTTCGTCCGATCGGTCGAACGCGGCCTTCATGCCGCCGCGAAACCAGTCGATGCCGGGTTTCAGCACATGGACCGTCCCGAACAGATAGATGGTCGTGTCGGCGTCCTTCACCTGCCACATCGCCGGATTGGCAATGGTGGTGGCGGGCGCGCGCGCCTGCACGGGCGCTGCGGTAATGATCAGGGCGATTGCCGCCCATGCGGCGGAAAGGCGTGTCAGTCTCATATCCCCAACCATGCGGGGCCGCGCGGGTCAGGGCAAGCGGGTTAACCTTGCCACGCGATCCGACGCCTTTTTCTTGACCGTTCCGGCACCATGCGCCAATGCGCGAGCCAGAAAATCAGCATATCGCTTAATATGAGGACTGTCGGTGGCAGAAGGCAAAATGCTTTCCTTTCAGGACCTGATCCTGACCCTCCATGCCTATTGGGGGAAACAGGGCTGCGTCATTCTCCAGCCCTATGACATGGAAGTGGGGGCAGGCACGTTCCACCCCGCAACCACGCTGCGCGCGCTCGGCCCACAGCCGTGGAACGCCGCCTATGTCCAGCCAAGCCGCCGCCCGACCGACGGCCGCTATGGCGAAAACCCCAACCGGCTCCAGCATTATTACCAGTATCAGGTGATCATGAAGCCATCGCCCGCCAACCTTCAGGAACTTTATCTGGGTTCGCTCAGGGAAATCGGCATCGACCCGCTGGTCCACGACATCCGCTTTGTCGAGGATGACTGGGAAAGCCCGACGCTGGGTGCCTGGGGTCTGGGCTGGGAAGTGTGGTGCGACGGCATGGAAGTCACGCAATTCACTTATTTCCAGCAAATGGGCGGTTACGACTGCAAGCCGGTCGCGGGCGAACTGACCTACGGCCTCGAACGGCTCGCCATGTATATTCAGGGCGTCGACAGCGTATACGACCTGAAATTCAACGACGCCGGGGTCACCTATGGCGACGTGTTCCTGGCCAATGAACAGCAAATGTCGAAATGGAATTTCGAGGTCGCCGACACCGAAAAGCTGTTCCGTTGGTTCAAGGATTGCCAGTCGGAATATGCCCAATGCATCGAAGCGAACGTGCCGCTGGCTGCCTATGATCAGGCGATCAAGGCGTCCCACGTTTTCAACCTGCTCCAGGCACGTGGCGTCATTTCCGTGCAGGAACGCGCCAGCTATATGGGCCAGGTGCGTGACATGGCCAAAGGCAGTTGCGAGGCGTGGATCGCCAGCAACACCGACGCATGGACCGCACAATATCCGGGGTGGACCGCGTGATGACTGACTTCCTCCTCGAACTGCGCTGCGAAGAAATTCCCGCGCGTATGCAGGTCAAGGCCAGCGACGATCTCGCCCGCCTGTTCAGCGAAGAACTGGCCAAGGCGGGCCTGAAGCCCGGCGCGATCGACAGCTTCGTCACGCCCCGCCGCCTCGCCCTCATCGCGCGCGACCTGCCGCTGGAAACCGCTGCCATCAGCGAGGAATCCAAAGGCCCGCGCACGTCCGCACCGCCCCAGGCGCTCGAAGGCTTCCTGCGCAAGACCGGCCTTCGCCAGGACCAGTTGCAGGACCGCGACGGCGTGTGGTTCGCTGTCGTCGACAAGCCCGGCCGCGCCACCGCTGCGGTTCTGGCCGAAGCGATCCCCGCCGTCATCCGCGCCTTCCCCTGGCCCAAATCCATGCGCTGGGGCGTCGCCAGCCAGACGACGGAAAGCCTGCGCTGGGTCCGCCCGTTGCAGGGCATCGTCGCGATCCTGGGCGAAGATCTGGTCGATATCGAAGTCGATGGCATCCGGTCAGGCTACGCCACGCTCGGCCATCGCTTCCATCATCCCGACGCCATCACCATCGGCGGCGCGAACGACTATGTCGAAAAACTGCGCGCCTGCCATGTCATCGCCAGCCACACAGAACGGCAAGCGATCATCGCGGCAAAGGCAGCCGAAGCCGCCGCCGCTCATGGCTACAGCGTGATCGAGGACAAGGGACTGGTCGCGGAAAATGCGGGCCTGACCGAATGGCCGGTGCCGCTGCTGGGCGATTTCGACCCCGCTTTCCTGGAAGTGCCACCCGAAGTCATCCAGCTGACCCTGCGCATCAACCAGAAATATTTCGTTCTGCGCGATGGCGACGGCAAACTCGCCCCCGCCTTCATCTGCACCGCCAATATCGAGGCAAAGGACGGCGGCGAAGCCATCATCGCGGGCAACCGCAAGGTGCTGGCCGCCCGCCTGAGCGATGCGCGTTTCTTCTGGGAACAGGACCGCAAGACGACGCTGGCGGACCACGCGAAAAAGCTGGAACGCATCACCTTCCACGAAAAGCTGGGGACAGTCGCCGACAAGGTCGAGCGGGTAGCGAAACTCGCCCGCTGGCTGGTGGAGGAAGGTATCGTCACTTCTTCTCCCCTCCCCTTCAGGGGAGGGGCCGGGGGTGGGGGTGCGCCAGATGGCGCAGCGCCTGCGGCCATCCCCCACCCCAACCCCTCCCCTGAAGGGGAAGGGCTAGGCAAGGCGCACTTGGCCGACATGGCCGAACAGGCCGCCCGCCTGTGCAAGGCCGACCTCGTCACCGAAATGGTCGGCGAATTTCCCGAACTGCAAGGCATCATGGGCGGCTACTATGCCCGCGCCGAAGGGCTGCCCGACGCCGTAGCCGACGCCATCCGCGACCATTACAAGCCGGTCGGGCAGGGGGATGATGTCCCCACCGCGCCGGTCACGGTGGTGGTGAGTTTGGCGGACAAGCTGGATACGCTGGTGTCCTTTTTTGCTATCGACGAAAAGCCCACGGGATCTAAAGATCCGTTTGCCTTACGGCGATATGGGCTGGCAATTCTGTCGCTGTGTGTAAGTAGCAAACTAAGACTGCCCCTCTCTGCATCGATTATGTTCTCTGCTCGCATGGTGGGTTTCCAACAAGGGATGGCGGAAGCAACCGCTGATGCGCTCGCGCTCTTTGAAGCTTTTTCTTCGATTTATGAGGGAGACCCTAGAATGGGCGGCCAAGCGACAGCAGACGCATTGGAAGCGCGACTTGCTGCCGAAAATAGCAAGCACGATACGAAGACGGCATTGGGAGATATAATTCCGTTTCTAGCCGACCGCCTCAAAGTCCAGCAACGCGAAGCCGGTGTCCGCCACGACCTGATCGACGCCGTGTTCGCGCTGGGCGGCGAGGATGATCTCGTCCGCCTGCTCGCCCGCGTCCATGCGCTCCAGTCCTTCGTGGCGACCGACGACGGGGTGAACCTGCTGGCAGGCTACAAGCGCGCGGCCAATATCCTCAAGAAGGAAGCACCCACCCCCGTCACCCCAGCGAAGGCTGGGGTCTCCCTTTCTTCTGGCGCGGAAGAAGGAACAGAGATGCCAGCCTCCGCTGGCATGACGGTGGGGGAATATGAGAAAGAACCCGCCGAAGCATCCCTCCTCGCCGCGCTCGACGCCGCCGAACCGCGCGCGGCACAGGCCATCGCCGACGAACGGTTCGAGGATGCCATGGCCGCGCTCGCCACCCTGCGCGCGCCGATCGACGCTTTCTTCGAAACCGTCACCGTCAACGATGCCGACCCCGCCAAGCGCACTGCCCGCCTTGCGCTGCTCGACCGGGTGCGTGCAGCCGTTCATGGCGTGGCAGACTTTTCCAAAATTGCAGGCTAGGCAAAAACCCCGACATATCCGGCAATAAAAATGACGATATGGCGACAAAATCATCATTAAGGCGGGTGCAATTTCCGTCGGGCTTTTGTAAAGACTATTGCAGCGCACAATTTATCGGCAATCAGTGCAGGGAGAGCCGGATCACATGCTTACGACACAAGAGGCCATCATGAACAGCACCGCGACGCGCTATGTCTATCGTTTCGGCGGCGGTGTCGATGATGGCGGGCAGGGCGACCGCAATCTTCTGGGCGGCAAGGGCGCGAACCTGGACGGCATGGCCGCGATCGGCCTGCCGGTGCCGCCGGGCTTCACCATCACGACGGCCATGTGTACCCGCTATTATGACGATGGCGGCGTCTATCCTGACAGTGTGAAGGGCGAAGTCGCCACTGGCCTCACCCATATTGAGGGGATCACCGGCAAAAAGTTCGGCGACGCGGCCGATCCGCTGCTCGTGTCGGTCCGTTCGGGCGCGCGCGCGTCGATGCCGGGCATGATGGACACAGTCCTCAACCTTGGCCTCAACGACGAAACCGTCATTGGCCTGGCCAACACGTCGGGCGACGAACGCTTCGCCTGGGACAGCTATCGCCGCTTCATCCAGATGTATTCGGACGTTGTGCTGGAACTGGACCATGGCGCATTCGAAGAAGCACTGGAAATCGCCAAGGAAGATCAAGGCTACAGCCTCGACACCGAAATGACGGCGGACGACTGGAAGGCGCTGGTCGCCGAATATAAGGCACTGGTGCAAAAATTGTGGGACAAGCCGTTCCCGCAGGATGTGCATGACCAGTTGTGGGGCGCGATCAGCGCCGTGTTCGGATCATGGCAGTCGGAACGGGCCAAGGTTTATCGCCGCCTCAACAACATCCCCGGCGAATGGGGAACCGCCGTCAATGTGCAGGCGATGGTGTTCGGCAATATGGGCGAAACGTCCGCGACGGGCGTGGCCTTCACGCGCGATCCGTCGACCGGCGAAAATGTCTATTATGGCGAATTCCTGATCAACGCGCAGGGCGAAGATGTCGTTGCGGGCATCCGCACGCCGCAATATCTGACGCTGGCGGCACGCGAACGGGCAGGGGCCAAGCCGCTGTCGATGGAAGAAGCGATGCCCGAAACCTATGCCGAACTGGCGGGCGTTTTCGCGATCCTCGAAACCCATTATCGCGACATGCAGGACATCGAATTCACCGTCCAGCAGGGCAAGCTGTGGATGCTGCAAACCCGGTCGGGCAAGCGCACTGCCAAGGCTGCGCTGAAAATGGCCGTGGACATGGCGCATGAAGGCCTCATCACCGAAGAAGAAGCCGTCGCCCGTGTCGATCCCGCTGCGCTCGACCAACTGCTCCACCCCACGCTCGATCCCAACGCGCCGCGCGAAGTGCTGACCAAGGGACTGCCCGCATCGCCGGGCGCAGCTTCGGGCGCGATCGTGTTCGACGCCGACACTGCCGAACGCCGTAACGAAATGGGCGATGCCGTCATTTTGGTGCGCGTTGAAACCAGCCCGGAAGATATTCACGGGATGCACGCGGCCAAGGGCATCCTGACCGCCCGTGGCGGCATGACCAGCCACGCCGCCGTCGTGGCGCGCGGCATGGGCCGCCCCTGCGTATCCGGCGCGGGCAGCCTGTCGATCGACAATGCCGCCAAAACGCTGCGCATCGGCGACCGCATCCTGAAAGAAGGCGACATCCTGACCATCGACGGTTCGACCGGCGAAGTGATGGTCGGCGAAGTGCCGACGGTGCAACCCGAACTGGCCGGTGACTTCGGCGTGCTGATGGTATGGGCCGACAAGGTCCGCCGCCTGAAAATCCGCGCCAACGCCGAAACGCCGCAGGACTGCAAGGTCGCACGCGAATTTGGTGCCGAGGGCGTCGGCCTGTGCCGCACCGAACATATGTTTTTCGACGCCGCGCGCATTACCGCCGTGCGCGAAATGATCCTGGCCGACAGCGAAAAGGGCCGCCGCGTCGCGCTCGAAAAGCTGTTGCCCGAACAGCGCGACGATTTCGCGCAGATATTCATGGTGATGGCGGGCCTGCCCGTCACCATCCGCCTGCTCGATCCGCCGCTGCACGAATTCCTGCCCCATGGTGAAGCGGAGTTCGAGGAAGTGGCGAACGCTGCGGGTGTCAGCGTCGATACGCTCAAGCGTCGCGCGAACGAACTGCATGAATTCAACCCGATGCTCGGCCATCGCGGTTGCCGCCTGGGCGTCACCTACCCGGAAATCTACGAAATGCAGGCCCGCGCGATCTTCGAAGCGGCGCTGATCGTCAAGGCGCGCGGCGGCGAAGCGCCGATCCCCGAAGTCATGATCCCGCTGGTTGCGACCCGCAAGGAGCTGGAACTGATGAAGGCGATCGTCGATCGAGTCGCCGCCGAAGTGTTCAAGGAACAGGGAACAAGCGTCGAATATCTGGTCGGCACCATGATCGAATTGCCGCGCGCCGCTTTGAAGGCAGGCGAAATCGCCGAAGTCGGCGAATTCTTCTCCTTCGGCACCAACGACCTGACCCAGACCACGATCGGCATCAGCCGCGACGATGCTGGCCGCTTCCTGACGCAATATGTGGACAAGGGCATCTTCGCCCGCGATCCCTTCGTCAGCATCGACGTGGAGGGCGTAGGCGAACTGATCCAGCTTGCCGCCGAACGCGGTCGCAAGACGCGCCCCGGCATTAAGCTGGGCATTTGCGGCGAACATGGCGGCGATCCGGCCTCGATCGCCTTCTGTGAACAAACCGGCCTCGATTATGTCTCGGCATCGCCATACCGCGTGCCGATCGCCCGCCTTGCCGCGGCGCAGGCCGCGCTGGCAAACCGGGGCTAAGCAAAAAGGGCGGGGCGCAAACCCCGCCCTTTTATTTTCAGCCGCTGCCTGCTCAGACCGGCGTAGCGGTGCGACCTGCACCGCCTCGATAGCCTTCCTTGTCCAGCATCGCGGCCTGCTCGCGCCACCGTTCCTGCGTGATGGTGCCTGCTTTCAGGCCCAGTTGCTGTTCCAGCTTCGCTTCGTCCCCGGCGCCCATCGCGGCGATCTGGCCATAGCTGTGATAGCCTGCCGCGCGCAGCTGCGTCTCCTGCGCCTGACTGATCCCGCCGATGCGGCTCAGGTCGTCCGGGCCGCCAGCCGCAATTGCGTTGTTTGCCACAGGCTGCTGCCGCTCCAGTTCGGTCACGCGGGCGTCGGCCGCGACGATCCGCGCATCTCTGTCTTTGATCGTCTGGCGGTGGGCCGCCTTCTCGTCCTGCCACAGGCGACGATATTTGCCGCGCCCGCTCATCATCATGCCCAGCACCAGACCGGCCAGCAACACGACCATCAGCAACGCGATGTCATTCAGGGTGAAACTCATATCGGCATCCTTTCGATGTCTGACGAACGGATATGCCGGGGCAAAAGTTGCGCCTGCGTGCAATGGCGCGACACCCTGTCACGAAAAGTGCAAAAAAGGGGCTTGCCCAATCGGCCAAGCGCTTCTATTTGCGCGTCTCCACGCACCCATAGCTCAGCTGGATAGAGCATCAGACTACGAATCTGAGGGTCGGGCGTTCGAATCGCTCTGGGTGCACCATTTTTTCTGAAGGGCTTTTCGGGCCTGGCTTTCAGCCATGGTTCCCGGTCCTTCCCATGCACCCATAGCTCAGCTGGATAGAGCATCAGACTACGAATCTGAGGGTCGGGCGTTCGAATCGCTCTGGGTGCACCATTTTTTCTAGCTTCAGGCGCCGGCGCGGGCCTCCGCCCGCTTGGCTATCCTCGCATAAGCTCGGGCGGCCGTTCGGCCTTGCGAACCCTGACGGGTTCGGAATGGTTCTTTCCGGCGGCATATATAGAGGCGGCATCGGGCCGCCTTTTTTGCGTCCGTTATGCCATCGCCAAAGCGACCATCGCGTCGATATCCGCATGGCTTTCCAGCAACATGGCAATCTCGTCCAGCGCATCCTCGACCGATTGCCCATGGTCCTGCCCTGCCGACGCGCCACCCAGCCGCCGCAACAGCGCATCGCGCAAGGACGTGCTGGCCAGCATCCCATGGACGTAGCTGCCCATTACAAGCCCGTCCCGGCGCACCGCGCCATCGGGCCGGTCGCCCAGCATGGCGAAGGGGCGGGCGCAATCCGGCCCGCTCGTGCGCCCCATATGCATCTCATAACCCGCAAAATCGGCCCCCAGCGCCCGTCCGCCCACTGCCGCCAGCGTCTTGACCCCACCCAGCACCGTTTCCACGTCCAGCAGCCCCAGGCCCGCTACCACGCCCGGCGGTCCCTCCACCCCATCCGGGTCGGCAATCGTCCGCCCCAGCATCTGGTATCCGCCACAAATGCCCAGCACCGCGCCCCCGCGCCGGTGATGGGCGCGAATGTCGATGTCCCACCCCTGCGCCACCATCGCCCGCATATCCGCCACGGTCGCCTTCGACCCCGGCAGGATGACCAGCGCCGCCCCGGCCGGAATGGGCTTCCCCGGCCCGATCATGCGCAACTCGACGCTCGGTTCCAGCTTCAACGGGTCCGGATCGTCGAAATTGGAAATGCGCGGCAATACCGGGCAGGCGATCAGCAACGGCGCGTCGCCCGGTTGCACCACCCGTTCCAGCGCCACGCCATCCTCGCTCGGCAACCGCGCCACCGCGTCCAGCCACGGCACCACGCCCATGCCGCGCCAGCCCGATAATTGGGCGATCGACGCATAGCCATCCTCGAACAAAGCCGGATCGCCGCGAAACTTGTTGATCAGGAAGCCCCGGATCATCGCCGCATCGTCCGGGTCGATGACCGCGCGTGTTCCCACTACGGCGGCAATCACGCCGCCCCGGTCGATATCGCCCACCAATATCACCGGCACGCCCGCCGCCCGTGCAAAGCCCATATTGGCAATGTCCCCGGCACGCAGGTTGATTTCGGCGGGCGACCCGGCACCCTCCACCACCACAATGTCGCACTGCGCACGCAGCCGGTCATAACTTTCCAGCACCGCGCCCAGCAATTCCCCGCGCGCGGCCCGGAAATTGCCCGACCCCAAAGTCCCGCGCACCTGACCATGGACGATCAGTTGCGACGTGCGGTCGGCCTGCGGCTTCAACAATACCGGGTTCATATCGGTATGGGGCGGCACCCCGCACGCAATCGCCTGCAACGCCTGCGCCCGGCCAATTTCGCCGCCATCGCTGGTGACGGCGGCATTGTTGGACATATTCTGCGGCTTGAACGGCCGCACTCTATATCCGCGTCGCACCAGCGCGCGGCACAAGCCCGCGACCAGCACCGATTTGCCGACGTCAGATCCGGTTCCCTGAAGCATGATCGCACCCATGGCCGACGGTCCTGACTGGCCCGGCCGCGATGCGCAAGCCCCTCACGCGACTATCGCCGCCATCCCGCATCGCAGGTCATGCACCCGTACATCCGCCGTGCCTAACCGCACCCCCAATGTCGCAGTCACGCCGTTCAATATCCCGTCCAGCAACGGCGCAGTGGCGGTCAGCACTGCGCCGATCGCCGAAGTCAAAGGACTGCTGCCCAGCGTGATGCCCAACACAGACACCTGTATCTGCGTCTGCCCGGCGATACTGGCGGCCAGTCCCTGCGTCAGATCCTGCGTACTGACATGTTTGGCCTGACCATTTGTGATGTCGGCAGGGGTGAAATGCACCGCCTGCGGCTGCACCCCGCCCAGTGCGACATTGGCATAGCCAGTGACTCGCGTTCCCAGCACCTGCGCCAGCACCGCCGGGCGTGGATTGGCAGGTGCGTTGAACTGAGTTAGCGCGTGCATGTCCACATCGGCCAGCGCCACCGTGCCGATCGATGGCGTGACCGACAGGCGCACCCCTTCCTGCGCCGATCCGTGCGTGCAATTAATGTCGGACAGTCGCGCCTCTGCGGCGGCCAACTCGACGTAGAGCGGGATCCGCACCGACGCGATGCCGGGCAGGATCGTGGCAATGCTGCTTTCCAGGTAGATGCGCGTTTGCGCCGTGCGCAACACCACGTCCGTCTTGCTCGTCATCGTCAACAGCGGCGATCGCGTCTGCCCTTCGCCGGTGACGATCATCAATCGGGTGCTGGTCAATCCCGGCACGGTGACGCGCAGGTCCATCGGCACCGCAGTCCCCGATGGCGGGCTGAGGATCATGCGCAGCATCGAAAAGGCGTCGAGCAGGATATGGGGCTGTCCATCCCCGCTGGCCGCGCCGCGCATCGGGCCAAGGTCGACGATGTCGCTCAGCCGCACCGACTTGCCCGGTATCAGCCCAGCCAGCCGCAGCAATGTCGACGCACTCTGGCTCCCGCCAGCGCTGTCCGCCATCGCGCCGATAATGTCCGACACCGGCAATTCCCGGTCGAATAGCGCGCCATAGGCTTCGCCATCGCGCCCGGTCCGCACCCGCAACGCATCGGCGACATGCAACAGGTCCAGGTTCAGGCTGGCCAGCCCCTGACTGTCCATCACCGACAGGTTCAATTCCGTCCCGGCCAGGCTGGACAGCAGCATGTTGGGAACCCCGCCACTGATCGAAGCCAGCCCCGTGCCGAGCGAAAAGGCCGCAACGTCCTTCCGCGCCGCCACTGCCCGCGCGCGCAGGTCGATGCCGTCACGCCCCACCAGCAGCCGCCCGAAAAACAGCGGCGTGCGCCGCGCCACTTCCACTCGCGTCGCTGCGCCTGCGGCATCGCCCGCCACGAAACGCTGCGCCACCGGAACGGCGGGGTCGGCGGCATAGCTGCCATGTTCGAACAGGTGGATCGACACGCCGCCCACGCCGCTCTGGTTCAGCAATTCCTCCGCCGCCGGGCGACCGCCCCCGGCTGCTGCCAGCGCGGCGGCATCGGCAATTCCCTGCAACTGACGCTTGGCAAGGTAGATGGAACCCAGATCCACCGCCACCGTCGCGGCCCCCGCCAGCATGAACAGCGACCCGGCCAGGATCACGCTGATCCCGCCCCGCTGATCGCGCTGCCAAAAGCGCCAGGGGCGGGGCCGGGTCATTGCGTGCCGATCCGCACCACGGCGCTGCGCCGCAGGGTGGACGCGGGCATCGGTATCGGCGTTGCGGCAAAGACCGGCGCATTGGCTAGGTCGTAACTCAGCGTTACTGTGTAATATCCGCCGCTCTCGTCCGTGCCGATCGCGATGGTTTGCGCAGCGGGCGCGGGGAAGGCGGCCCGGCTGGCGGCAATGCTTTGGTCCACCAGCGCGCGCCGCTCCGCCGCATCCAGACCCGCGACGGACGCCCGCGCCGCATCATTGGCCGCCTGTTGCAGGCTGTGCGCAGTCATGAACCAACTGCCATAGATGACGATGCCGATCAGCAGCAGGATCAGCACCGGCAGGGCAAAGGCAGCCTCCATCAACGCGCTGCCACGCTCATGGCGCGGCAGGGCAGCGATCGGGCGGAAGCGGGTATGGGAATGATGGCGCATAAGGGGATGGTAGGGCGGCGCGATCAAGAAGCCGTTCGTGGCAGGCAAGGCCATGCTTGCATGATTTACGCATTTTTTCGCACCGATCCGGTCGGGATAGGAAGGGGTGGGGAAGGGTGTTTGCGCGCTGATGGCGATTTCCCTCCATTCCGGCACATGTTTCTGCGTAAAATCCGTCCTAGCCAGCCCCCGCCTGTTCCCGGTTGCCCGTCATCACGATGACTGCGCCCTCCGTGCCATAGGTGCCGTGCAACTGCGCGATGGCGGCCTCCACCGGCAACAGCGCGCCTTCATTGGTCAGCAGCCGCGTCGCCACCCGCTTGTCCCCTTCGCCGCGCAGCACCCGCTCCAACTGTTCGCGAAATTGCGGACGCGCCGACAATTCGACCAGATCGGGCAGGCACACGCTCGACAGCCTGTCTTCGGGCAGGCCGACCATCATGCAGAATGTATCGTCCGCAATCTCGATAAAGCCGCGCGTCGACACCCGGACATAGCCGACCCCGCCATGCACGCTCATGGCCTTCAATATCGCCGATTTGACGTCGGCCAGCCTGTGCCGCCGCATGTCGGCGGTAATGTCGCGCAGCAACAGGGCAATGCCCTCGCCGAACGGGAATGTCTCGAAATGCAGCCAGCTGTCGCTGCGGAAGGGGGATGGGATGTCGGCGGTGCTGGCCTCACCCGATGTCAGGCTGTGGCGGATATGGGCTTCGGTCAGCGTTCCGGCAAATTCGGGCAGCGCTTCCCATAGCGATTTTCCTTCCAGATGCCGGTCCCATCGCTTGGTCATGGCCAGCGCCACGCTGTTTACATAATCGACCGTCAGGTCGCTGTTGCACAGGATCAGCCCCTGATGAATCCGGTTCGCCAGTTCGCGCATCCGGTCCGGCGCGGGCGGGGCGGCTTCGTTCGCCGCCATGGTGCGAAAATCATCCACTCCCATGAAGATATGGGTTTCGAGGCCATGATGGGTAATCATCACTGGTTCACGGGATCCTACCTCCCGCCAATGGGCGAAATTGCGCACCAGTTCGGCGGCGGCTACGCTGCGCCCGCGACGATCGTCCAGCATGATGTCATGGCTCCGTTTCGTGATGGAGTCATGGTAAACGATGGGTTGATAAGGTCAGTGTCGAGTTGGGTCCGTTATGGATCAACGCGCTTGGGTTTTACGCAAATATCCGGCTCAGCCACCGTAACTACGCTGATATTCCAGCGCGTCCAGCATCTTGCCCCCGGCCATGAATACAGCGCCGGTGCAACACAGCGCCAGCAATTGTCCGCCGAACCCCGGATATTGCTGCATATAGACAATGCCCCGTTCCGACGCACCCAGCGCCAGCGCGTAAACGACCAGAAACACCTCGAACTTGGTCTTTATGGTAAATAGGCGTTTGATCCGTTCCATTTCGACCCCATCCGGCAATCCCTCCGCCGCTAGGGCATTAAGTCGCCCGAAAGCTGCAAATGGTCAACAAGGGTTAACCATGATTGTTCGATCCGGGCGATCAACCGTGTGTCGGACAGGTCATCGGGCGCAATCTCCTCCGGCCAGTAATCGCCCACGATTCCAGCGATGGCGTCCAGCTTGGCGTCGTCCACCAGAAATCGCGGGTCGATCGTCGCCGGGTCGGCCACCACGCGCAACCTCAGGCACGCCGGGCCGCCACCATTGGCCATGGACTGGCGCACATCGACGGGGACCAGCCGCCGGATCGGGCCATTGCCCGCCACCATCTGCTCCAGCCATTGCCACACCGCCGGAATGGCCCGCGCCTCGGTCGGCAATATCAGCGCCATCGCGCCATCGGGCAACGTCACCAATTGCGCATTGAACAGATAGGATGCGATCGCGTCGGACAGGCTGATCGCGCTGGCCGGCACCTCGACAATCTCGACTTCTGGCATGGCGGCGCGCAACTGTGCGTAAAATACATGGCTGTCGGCAAAGGCCTGCTCATGCGCGAACAGCACGCGCTCGTTCGCCACCGCCACTACGTCGTTATGAAACGCCCCCGCCGCAATCGCTTCTTCGGATTGGGCGACGAACAGGGTTCGGGCCGGGTCCAGCCCATGCCGCCGCGCGACCGCCTTGCTTGCCTCGACATGCTGGCGCGCGGGGAAGGGGCCACCGCTCCTGCCATAGACGAATATCTCCACCCCCGGCGCATCATGTCGCGCCGCCAGCCGCATATGGTTGGCCGCGCCTTCATCGCCGAATGGGGCGGGGACGGGCGCATGGATCGCAAAGGCGCGCGGATCGGAAAAAACCGTGCGCAACTGCGTCAACGTCTGCGGCCATTCATGGCTGCGATGGGGCATCGTCACCAGATTAGCGACGGTCATATGCGTCCGCCCGTCCGCCGTATCGGTGGCGGGCGACACGGTGGCCGCATTGGCCGCCCACATCGACGAAGCCGACAGCGCCGCCGCGCGGATCGCCGGTTCAGCGTCGCTGATGTCCGTCCCCAAACTGGCCAGCCACGCGCCATCGGGCCGCCATTGCGGCAGGAAAATCCCTTGTATCAGGCCCAGCGCGATGTTGCCGCGCATCTTCTCGATCCCCTGCAACGCCGCCGCGCGCGGGTGCGATACGGCACCCGCATTGCGCGCCGACGCCAGATTGCCCAGGCTCAACCCCGCATAATTATGGCTCGGCCCGATCAGCCCGTCGAAATTAATCTCTATGACGCTCATGCCCGCCCCGCCATGGTGATGGTCTGCCCCGGCGCGATGCCCAGCCGCGCCGCGCTGCCTGCGTCGATCGACACGGCCCCGTCCGCGCTTTCCTGCACAAAGCCATAGGTGCATCGATAATCGGCCAGCCTGCCCGTCGCCAACAGCATCTTGTCGCCACCCTTATCATGCACGCCTGCCACCATGACGTCACGCGCCTGCGCGATGGTTTTCAACTGGTCGATCTGGCCCACCATCGTCGGCCCGCCGTCGAAAATGTCGACATAGCCTGCATTGTCGAACCCTTCGGTTTCCAGCATCCGCATCGCCGCCCGGCCATTGGGGTGGGGCAGGCCAATGACGGCGCGCGCGCTGTCGGTCAGCATCGCGGTATAGATGGGCGTCTTGGGCATCAGGTCGGCGATGAACTGATTGCCGTTGACCGCATTAAACTCGTCCGCCTCCTGAAAATTCATCCCGAAAAAGCGCCCGGCCAGTCCGTCCCAGAATGGCGACCCGCCTGCCTCGTCAATGACACCGCGCAACTCGGCAATCACCTTGTCGCCAAAGCGCGCCCTATGCGCCCGGATATACAAGTAACGGCTGCGCGCCAGCAGCAGACCCAGCCCCTCGGCCCGTTCGCGCGGATGCAGGAACAGCCCGCCAACCTCGACCGATCCTTCCAGATCGGTGGTCAGCGACAGCATCTGCGCCCGGAACGTCCGCCCCAACTCGCGGCTATGCTGGGTCAGCATCCCCAGCCGATAGGAATAAAAGGGCCAGCTTTGCCCGACCGTGCTGAAAATCTGGCATGTGCCGCGCACCTGACCCGTCTCGACATTCTCCAGCACCATGACGATCAACTCGTCGGTCACGCCGTCCTCCGCCCGGCCCAGCGCCGCTTCCGTCCGCTCCAGCTTCGCGCCCAGCGCCGTGCGATCGGGCGGCAGGTTGGTGAAGCCCCCGCCGGTCAGCTTGGCCATCTCATACAGCGTCTGCAAATCGTCCGCGCGCGCGGTGCGCATGATGAAGCTCAAGCGGTCATCCCCTCTCTTTTATATTGCCCCTGCGCGATCCGCAGCAGCGCCAGCGCGGACAGTTGCGCCCGCTCGGCCAGGCTGTCAGTCAGCAGAAATTCCGCATCGCTATGGATGTTGCCGCCGCGCACGCCCATCGTATCGACCACCGGCACGCCGCACGCCGCGATATTATTGCCGTCGCACACTCCGCCGGTATCGCGCCAGCCGATGTCCAGTCCCAACGCTGCGCCGCAGTCGCGCACCAGCCCGAATAGCCGTTCCGCCTTGGCATCCATGGGCTTTGGCGGTCGCCCGAACCCGCCATGCACATGCACGCCGACGTCATGCTCGCGCGCCACCGCCGCCACCGTCGCGTCGATCAGCGCGCGCACCGCTGCCTCGTCCACCGGGCTGCGCGGGCGGAAATTCACTCGCAACACCGCATGATCCGGCACCACATTATTCGGCCCGCCACCGTCGATCTTCGCCGGATTGCATGAAAATCCACCTCCGCTCGCTGCCTTCAACCGCAGGCCCAGATCCGCCGCCGCCAGCAAAGCATTGCGCCCGTCATCGGGGTTGCGCCCCGCATGGGCGCTGCGCCCGGTAAAGATGAACGAGAAATTGCCGCTCCCTGCCCGCGCGCCTGCCAGCGTCCCGTCGGGCAGGGCAGGTTCATATGTAAACGCCGCCAGCTTCCCCGCCGCCATCTCCCGCAACAACGCAGCGGAAGAGGGACTACCCACTTCCTCATCGCTGTTGATGATGACGTCATAGCCCAACGTCACTATCGCGTCCGACCGCTCGATCGCGTCCAGCGCCGCCAGCATCACCGCGATCCCGCCCTTCATGTCGGCAACCCCCGGCCCGTTCAGCACCCCCGGCTCGACCCAGCGCTGCCCCTGAAACCCATGATCGGCGGCAAACACCGTATCCATATGCCCCGTCAGCAGCAGTCGGATCGGCGCATGTGGCCGCACCGACAGGTGCAGATGCCGGCCATGCGCGATAGTCCGGATGCGCCCGTCCGCTGCCACCGTCTCGACCGGCACAGCCTCGACCAGCCGCAATTCGCCCGGCAAGATCGCAAAGCCATCCGCCAGCCGCCCGGCCATCACCGCCAGCCCGTCCAGATTGCGCGACCCGCTGTTGATCGCGGCCCAATCCTGCACCCGCGCCAGCATGGGCGCACTTGCCGCGCGCTCCATGATGCGCAGATCAGCCGGGGATAAAGCGTTCATCCACAGGGTCTATCAGAGCGCAGCCCGCGCCTCCACCCCCGGCGCACCCCCCTTAAAAATCGTAGGACAGCGTCAACCGGCTAAGCGTGTTGAAATCGCGCGTCGACAGCAATGTCTCCGATTCATACTGCACCAGGTAGGATAAGGCCGCCGACCATCGCGTCGCCACTTTCGTTTCCACCCCGGTCAGTGCGTTGAGCGTATAGACTCCGCTTTCGGCATAGCCCGATGCGCTCTGCTTGACCGTCAGAGTCGGCGTCGCGCGCCATACGGCGGCCATCGACCCGCGAACCCCCGCCTTGGTTTCGCTGATCCCGATCAGATATTTGGCGTGACGCACCGAAGGACCGATATCGACGGACAGGTCCACCGGCTTGCTGACGATCAGCTTGTAACCCACGCCCACCGACGCGGTATAACGCTGGTCGTAACCGATCGACGTGTCCCGCTCGAACTGGGCCAGTCCATAAGCGAATCCGCGCGGATCAAATTCATATTTCGGCTCATAGCCTGCAAAATAGCGTTCCCGCGACGTGACCCCGTTGGCGCGGCGATAATCCGCGCTGGCGGTCAGCTTGTGCGACCATTGCAGCCCGGCGCGGGTCGCGGTGGCATTCACGCTGATGCCCAGCTCGCTGGTGGACCCGGTCGACCGGAATCCGCCAGCCTCGACCCGGCCCGTCCATAATTCGTTGAAGCGCGCCTCGCGAATCACGGTGTCACGGGTCGCCTTGGTCCGTTCTTTCCAGCTCTGAACCAATCGCTGGATTTCGTCGGCGGACGCCGGGTTGGTCTGCTTGGCAATTTTGGCGACGGTGGCAATTTCCGTTTCGCTGCCATTGGCGATCGCCGCTTCCATCATTTCGCGCACGGACGGCGGCAACAACGCCGGGTCGGCGGCCATGGCCGGGGCGGACAGGAACAGGCAAATCGGGATCAGAGAAGCACGCATGGCCCCGTCATACCCATCCGACCGGGGAATTTAAGCCCCATGCGGCGAATGGTTCGCAAAAAATCTCTTCGCCGGTTCAGATAAGCGCGCGAAATTCTTGCAATATGTCGCGATATAATTTGCGTTTGAACGGCACGATCATCTCCGGCAACGTGTCCGGCACGGCCCATTTCCATTCCCGAAATTCAGGATGCTTGGTCGCGATGTCGATATCCTCGTCCTGCCCCAGAAAGCGGGCCAGAAACCAATATTGCCGCTGGCCGCGATATTTGCCGCCCCACAGCTTGCCGATCAGTTCGGGCGGCAGGTCGTAAAAATGCTCGTCCCGCGCCGTGGCGATGATGTTGACATGCGCCGGGTCGATCCCGGTTTCCTCATTGAGTTCGCGCAGCGCCGCATCCCTGGCGTCCTCGCCCTCGTCGATCCCGCCCTGCGGCATCTGCCATGCCTCGACCTTGTTATCCAGACGCTGGCCCACGAACACCTTGCCGTCCACATTGACCAGCATGATGCCGACGCACGGCCGGTATCCCAGTTCCTGTCCATTCGGCATCGACGCCATAAATCCCCTGATTCGTTCTTTGGCGATGGGACTGCCCCGCTATCCCCTTCGCACATCGCTGCTGCGACTATCGGTCATCAGAATAGGCAAAGCCGACCCGCGCGTCCATTGATCGAATCACGCTTTGTCCGATTTGCGATGGGTCGTGTCTGGCAATATGGCCCAAGGGTCGCTTGGAACCTGTCGCACCGGCGCGCATTGCACGGGAATGTCCAATCCCGTCCTGCTCTGGTTTCGCCAGGATCTTCGCCTGTCCGATCAGGCTGCGCTCATCGCCGCCGCGCAGGAAGGGGCCGTCATCCCGGTCTATATCCTCGATGATGAAGCGCCGCGCCAATGGGCGATGGGCGGCGCGTCGCGCTGGTGGCTGCACCACGGCCTGACCCGGCTGGACGCGGCGCTGCGCGAAAAAGGATCGCGCCTTATCCTGCGACGCGGCAAATCGGCGCAGATTTTGGCGGAACTGGCGCAGGAAACGGGCGCACATCGTGTCCACGCGCTCCACCATTATGAACCCTGGTGGCGCAATGTGGAAAAGGGCGTGGCCAAGGCACTGGACCTTGTCCTGCATGACGGCGCGCTGTTGCTGCCGCCCGGCGCGGTGCGGACCGGGGCAGGGGGTGCCTATCGCATCTACACGCCCTTTTCCCGCGCCGTGCTGGAACATATGCCGCCCCCGGCACCCCGATCCGCGCCCGCGCATATCGCCGCGCCCGCCAACTGGCCTGCCAGCGATGTGCTGGACCAATGGAAATTGTTGCCTACCAAACCGGACTGGGCGACGGGCTTCGCCACCGACTGGACGCCCGGCGAAGCAGGCGCGCACGCCAATCTCGATGCGTTCGTGGACGAAACCGGCGACTATCCCGTCGCCCGCAACTTGCCCTCGGTCGAGGGAACCTCGCGCCTCTCGCCCCATCTCCACTTTGGCGAAATATCGCCCGCGACCGTCTGGCATAGTGTCGCTGCTTCAGGACATGATGCAACGATCTTTCTTAAAGAATTGATCTGGCGCGATTATGCCCATCTCCAGATTTGCCAGATGCCCACCTATGGCTCCGCCAACGCCCGCGACCAATTCGACGCGCTGCCCTGGCGCGACCTGCGCGAAGCGGGAAGCGATTTTGCCGCATGGAAGGCGGGCCGCACCGGCTACCCCATCGTCGACGCAGGAATGCGGCAGCTTTGGACGACCGGCTGGATGCATAACCGTGTGCGCATGATTGCGGCCAGCTTCCTCATCAAGCATCTGCTGGTCGACTGGCGGCATGGTGCGACATGGTTCTGGGACACGCTGGTCGATGCCAGCTACGCCAATAACAGCGTCAACTGGCAATGGGTCGCGGGCAGCGGCGTGGACGCGAACATGTTCGTGCGGATCATGGCCCCGCTCAGCCAGTCGGAAAAATTCGATGCCGCTGCCTATATCCGCACATGGGTGCCGGAACTGGCCAGACTGCCCGATCATGCGATTCACGATCCCGAAACCCATGGCCTGCGCCCGCGCGATTATCCCGCCAGGATCATCGGCCATCGCGAAGGGCGCGAACGCGCGCTGGAAGCGTATAAACGCATCAAGCAATGATTGCAGCGCGCGGCGCGCTCGTGCAGGATTGACGTCATGAACGCGATTGATCCCCGGCGCGGCCGTCGCGCCCTGTCCGTCCGCCGCCCGCCGACATCGGGCGCTGCCAGCCGGGCGAGTCGCTATGCCGCACCGATTTTCCATCACATGCTCGACCGCATCGACCGGGGACTGGAACAGGGGTCGCTCGACGCCATCCTGCCCGACGGCACCCGTCGCTTGCTGGGCGGTCGCCATCCCGGCCCGCATTGCGAAGTCCATCTCCACCGCTGGCGCGCGCTCGTGCGCCTTGCCACGGGCGGGTCGGCGGGCTGGTTCCGCGCCTGGGCGGCGGGCGAATGGTCCAGTCCCGATCCGGTGCCGCTCTTTGCCCTGTTCATGGCCAATGCCGTGGCGCTGGGCCGGATCGCGCGACCCAATGGTCCTGGCCGCTGGCTGGGCCGCCTGACCCATTTCGCGCGCCGCAACAGCCGCACCGGATCACGCCATAACATTGCCTATCATTATGATCTGGGCAATGATTTCTACCAGCTTTGGCTGGACGAAAATATGCATTATTCCAGTGGCTTGTTCGCCGATCCTGACAGCGCAACCGAAAGCCATGAACGCGCCCAACGGCGCAAGGTCGATGCCATACTCGACCGGCTGGACCTGACCGATGGCGCGTCGCTGCTGGAAATCGGTTGTGGCTGGGGCGGCCTTGCCGAACAGGCGATGGAACGCTGCACCCTGTCCTATACCGGCCTGACGCTCTCGACCGAGCAGGCCGATTATGCCCGCGACCGGCTGGGTTCGGGCGCGCAGGTCTTGCTGACCGATTATCGCGACGCACAGGGCCAATATGACGCCATCGCCAGCGTCGAAATGGTGGAGGCGGTGGGCCAGCGCTACTGGCCCGCCTATCTCGCTGCCGTCTACCGCCTGCTCAAGCCCGGTGGCCGCGCCGCGATCCAATATATATTGATCGACGACGCGATCTTCGAATCCTACGCACGCGGCGCGGACTTCATCCAGACCTATATCTTCCCCGGCGGGATGCTGATGTCGGAAAGCCGCTTTCGCGCGCTGGCGGAAAGGCAGGGGCTGGAATGGCACAGCGTCCACCGCTTCGGCCTGCACTATGCGCAAACGCTGCGCCGCTGGCGCGAAAATTTCGACCGCGCGATTGACGAAGGCCGACTGCCCGCCAGTTTCGACCAGCATTTCGTGGCCTTATGGCGCTATTATCTGATGTATTGCGAAGGCGGCTTTCGCGGCGGCGGCATCGACGTGGCGCAAGTGACGCTGGTCAAACCCCGATAAGGCACCCCATGTTCCCGCGCAGGCGGTAACTCAGTCCAGCCGTCGATCTGGGTTCCCGCCTGCGCGGGAACTCGCAACTGCCAACTCAGCCCTCGACCCGCGCCTTATGCCCGGTCGGCGTATCCGCCGTGACCAGCCCTACGATGGCATCCGCCACCACTTCCGGCCCTTTCAGCGTCGCGGGATCTTCGCCCGGAAAGGCGCGTGCGCGCATTGCCGTGCGGGTCGCGCCCGGATCGACGATATGCGTGCGAATGGCGGAAATATTCTTCATCTCCTCGCCATAGGCGCCCACCAAAGTCTCCAGCGCCGCCTTCGACGCGCCATAGGCACCCCAGTAAGCGCGCGGGGTCGCGACCGATGACGTCACCGCCACCACGCGCGCGTCGCCGCTCTTGCGCAACATGCCGTCGAACGCGGCGATCAGCGCCTGTGGCGCCGCAATGTTCAATGTCAGCAACCGCCCGAATTCCTTGGCGTCGATTGCCGGCACAGCCGCCAGCGCGCCCAGCGTCGCCGCGTTCAGCACAAGAATGTCGAGCGCGTCCCACCGCCCGCCGATCGCCTGCGCCAGCCGCCCGATGCTTTCCCCGTCGATCAGGTCCAGCGGCGCGATGGTCGCGCTGCCGCCGCTTGCATGGATGCGTTCCTCGACCTCTTCCAGCCCGCCGGTGGTGCGGCCGGTCAGCACGACATGCGCGCCCGCCGCTGCCAGCGCTTCCGCCGTCGCCGCGCCAATGCCCCGGCTCGCGCCAGTGACCAGCGCCAATTTGCCGGATAAAGGAAGCGTATCAGTCATATATCCCCGTCATTCCAGCGCAGGCTGGAATCCTTCTTACTTGCGGCAATGGATGTCGGCGTCACGCAGCAGGCGGTTCAGGCCACCCGCTCGGCCAGCAATTCCAGCTGGTTGGTCACCACCACATCATCCTGATCGGTCAATATGGTGGGATAGTCGCCAGTGAAGCAGGCGTCGCAATATTGCGGCCGCGTGTCGGACCGCTTGGCTTCGCCCAGCGCTTTATAAAGCCCGTCGATCGAAATGAAGGACAGGCTGTCGGCATGGATGAAATCCTGCATCCCGCCCACGTCCAGCTTGTGCGCCAGCAATTTGGTGCGTTCGGGCGTATCCACGCCATAAAAGCAGCTATGCCGGGTCGGCGGCGACGCGATCCGCATATGCACTTCCGCCGCGCCCGCGTCGCGCATCATCTGCACGATTTTCAGGGACGTGGTGCCACGCACGATCGAATCGTCGATCAGCACGATCCGCTTGCCCTGGATCAGCGCGCGGTTGGCATTATGCTTCAACTTCACGCCCAGATGGCGCACCTTGTCGCCCGGCTGGATGAAAGTGCGGCCAATATAGTGCGACCGGATGATGCCCAGTTCGAACGGGATGCCCGATTGCTGCGCATAGCCGATCGCGCCCGGCACGCCGCTGTCGGGAACGGGGATGACATAGTCCGCCTCGACCGGATTTTCGATCGCCAGTTGCGCGCCGATCGCCTTGCGCACCGAATAGACGCTCGACCCGTCCACGATCGAATCGGGACGGCTGAAATAGACATGCTCGAAAATGCAGGGGCGCGGATGGGTGTCGCCAAAGGGGCGGTGCGACCGGATTTCCCCTTCATTGGTGACGATCACCAGTTCGCCCGGCTCGATCGTGCGGACATAATCGGCCCCGACCACGTCCAGCGCCACGGTTTCCGACGCGAATATGGTCGAATCGCCCAGCTTGCCCATCACCAGCGGCCGGATGCCCAGCGGGTCGCGGCACGCAATCATGCCTTCGGGCGTCATCACGATCAGCGAATAGGCACCCTCGACCTGCTTCAACGCATCGATGAACTTGTCGAGCAGCGTGCGATAGCTGGACGTGGCGACCAGATGGATGATGACTTCGGTGTCCGACGTCGACTGGAATATCGACCCGCGCCGGATCAGCTCGCGCCGCACCTTCATCGCGTTGGAAATATTGCCATTATGGGCAATGGCAAAGCCGCCGCTGTTCAGCTCGGCATAGAGCGGCTGGACGTTGCGCAGCGATGTCTCGCCCGTCGTGGAATAACGCACATGGCCGCAGGCAGTGTCGCCGGGTAAAGCGCGAATCACTTCGTCGCGGTCGAAATTCCCGGCCACATGTCCCATTGCCCGGTGGGTATGGAAATCATGCCCGTCCCAACTGGTGATACCGGCGGCTTCCTGCCCCCGATGCTGGAGCGCGTGCAGCCCCAGCGCCACCATGGCAGAAGCGGTGTCGGCACCAGAAACGCCGAAAATGCCGCATTCCTCGCGCAACTTGTCGTCGTCGAAGGGATTGGTAGTCATCATGGGTGCGATCGGTTCCATAGCCGGTCAGTGACGACCCCGTGGAGCGACCCAGGGGGGCGTTGATGTGCGCGCATATAGTCACTTGCGCGCCCTTTGTCGCCCTCCTGTAACAAAAAAGCGTGCCAGGGCGTTTCGCCCATGGCCTCAACCGACCCAAAACCCCCGAAAATCAGGGCGAAACCAGCCATCCGATGATCGCCCCGCCGCCCAATATGGCAGGCGTAACCCACGCGCCCTTCACCCGCCACGCCACCGTCAGCGCAACGACGAACAGCGCGCCCGCCACCACCGGATTCGTCACGCGCCCGCCCGTCGCCAGCGCCAGTTGCGCGAAGGTCGCCCCGATGATGCCCACCACCGCCGCCGCCACGCCGGTCAGCATCCGGTGCAGCGCGGGATTTTCCACTACCGCCTCCAGCCGCTCGAAAAAGATCAGCGAAAAGGCAAAAGCGGGCAGGAACATCCCCGCCGTCACCGCCAGCGCGCCCAGCGGCCCGCCCGCGACATAGCCCACGAACGTAGCAAAGATCACCAGCGGCGCAGGCAGCACCCCCGCCAGCGCGATCCCGTCCAGAAACGCCGAATCGCTGATCCACCCGCGGCCAACCGTATCCGCCCGGACATAGGGTATCGCGGTATAGGCGCCGCCAAATGTCAGCAGCCCGCCTTTCAGCCCCGCCACGAACAGCATCATCAGCGTCGCAGGCGCATGAGTGACGATCGCCCCGACTCCGCCCGTCGCCCCGGCAAAATGGCCGATCACCACCGCACCGATCACCGGCACCAGCAGCACCAGTGCCGCCACCACCGGCCGCTGCGCCACGGCATAGGCCGCGCCGCCCGCGATCAGCATGATCCAGAACGGCACGCCCACCAGCGTCGCGCCCAGCCCCACCAGCGCGATTGCCCCCAGCAACCGATCCTCGATAATATGCTGGCCGATCCGCACCACCGCCCGCGCAATCACCGCCAGCACCACGATCTGCACGCCCAGCAGCACACCGGCCAGGCCGACATGCCCCGCGATCCACCCGACATAGAGCCAGCCTGCAACCATCATCAGCGCCAGCCCCGGCAACATGAAGCCAAGGCCCGCCAGCAACCCGCCGATCCGCCCGCGCGCCATCATGCCCAGATGCACGCACAGTTCATGCGCTTCGGGTCCGGGCAACACCTGCAATACCGCCAGCAGCCGGTTGAATCGCGCGGGCGCGATCCAGCGCTCCTGCTCGACCAAAGCCTGCCGCACCATGGCGATCTGCGCCACCGGCCCGCCAAAGGCGAGCGCCCCGAACGCCAGGAATTTCAGGAAAAGGGCAGTCAGCCCCAATGCGGGCGGTCGTATCGCGTCAATCGGATCAGTCATGCAAACGCTCCTATACGCCGCAGGCGCGACGGATGGAGCGGACTTGGACGGACCCCGTCTGATCGGGCGTCCGCTGCTGGCCCGATGCACACGCTATCGGCGACACAGCTACGCGCTGTCAATATCGGCGGACATTCCTCCCTCGCCGGGGGATCGTTACAATATTCACTATCCACAGATTTTTACGTCATCCCCGCGCAGGCGGGGATCCATCTCCTGACCTACGATCAAGGCGATAAGGTGGGAGATGGGTTCCCGCCTGCGCGGGAATGACGAAGATTCGTTAGGCCATCTGAATTTCGCAACGATCCCACGGGGGGGGGGGGTGCGCAGCAAATGATGGAGGGGTGTCATACTATCGGTGATACGCACCCCCTTCAATCTGGCACATGGCCATCCATCGCCACCCCCAAACCCCAATCCCCGTCCATCGGCCAAATGCCCTACTGGCGTTGCTCTCCATGCCCGGCTAAAGACGCAGCCCTGATGCATCGTTTCGCCAATCCCGCCCGCTTCCTCCAGATCGCCCGTCCGTTGACGGGCTGGCTGTTCTGGCCGGGCCTTCTCCTGTTGCTTGCGGGCGCGGGATGCGGCCTGTTCCTGACGCCTGCCGATTATCTTCAGGGGCAGACGGTGCGCATCCTCTATATCCACGTTCCCGCCGCATGGCTGGGCATGGGCGGCTGGACCGGCATCGCCATCGCCGCGCTGATGCAACTGGTGTGGCGGCACCCGCTGGCCGCCGTCGCGGGCCGCGCCATCGCCGCGCCCGGCGCGCTGTTCACGGCCATCTGCCTTGCCACCGGCTCCATCTGGGGCCGCCCGACCTGGGGAACATGGTGGGAATGGGACGGGCGGATGACCTCCATGCTCGTCCTGCTGTTCCTCTATCTTGGCTATATCGCGCTGGCCAACGCCAGCGCGCGCGAAGGGCAGCAGGGCGGCGTCAGCAATGTCACGGCCATTTTCGGCCTGGTCGGCGCGATCAACATTCCCATCATCAACCGTTCGGTCGTGTGGTGGAACAGCCTGCATCAGGGACCGTCGATCACCATGCGCGGGTCCAGCATCGACATGGCGCTGCTCTGGCCGCTTGGCCTCACTTTGCTTGGCTTCACGCTCTGGTTCGGCGCGATCGTGCTGATGCGGATGCGGGCCATATTGGCGCAGAACAAGGTGGAGGCGCGGCTCCAGCGTCTCGCCAGAGGATAGAGCCATGAACCAGTGGACCTTCGTTATCGCGGCCTATGGCGTGACCCTGATCGGCACGGCACTGGTCAGCTGGCTGAGCTGGCGGGCGATGCGCAACGCCGAAACACAGGCCGAAAAGCTGACCAACCGCCCATGAAAGCCCTGTCATGAAGGCCAAGCATCAACGCCTCATCCTCGTCCTCGCCGCGCTGGTCGCGGTGATCGGCGCGGGCCTGCTCGCGGCGTCCGCGCTGAAAGATGAAGCGGCCTATTTCTACGCGCCCGGCGATGTAAAGACCAAGGGGGTAGAACCCGGCAAGGCCATTCGCCTGGGCGGCATGGTGGTCAGGAACAGCCTCAAACGCGCGCCCGACGGCGTGACCATCCGCTTCGACGTCACCGATGGCAAGGCGACTGTTCCCGCCACCTTCAGCGGCATCGCGCCGGACCTGTTCAAGGAGGGCAGCGGCGTCGTGGCCGAAGGATCGTTCGACACGCACGGCACCTTCATCGCCACCAACCTGCTCGCCAAGCATGACGAACGCTACATGCCCCGCGAACTGGAAGGCATGACCTACAACGAAACCACCCGGCAAATGCAGGTGGAGCCGTGAGCGTCAACATCTGCCCCCACCATTCCCATCACTACCGTCATCCCAGCGAAGGCTGGGATCTCCCTTTCTTTCTGCGACGCCAGAAAAGAGAGATGCCAGCCTGCGCTGGCATGACGGTAATGCCAAAGGGCCAGCCCGCATGATCGCTGAAACCGGCCTCGCCGCGCTCTGGCTCGCCGCCGCGCTTGCGCTGCTGCAACTCGTCCTCGCCTTTGCGGGCCTCAAAGGCGACAAGCCCGACCTGCTCGCTGCCGTCCGTCCCGCCGCCGTGGCGCAGGGGGTGCTGACCGCCGTCGCCTTCATCGCGCTCATCACCCTGTTCATGCGCTCGGACATGTCGGTGCTGCTGGTCGCCTCAAACAGCCATTCGGCCAAGCCCTGGCTCTACAAATTCGCCGGAACCTGGGGCAATCATGAAGGCTCCATGCTGCTGTGGGTTACGGTCATGGGCGTGGCCGGGGCCGCCGTCGCCCTGTTCGAGCGCGCCTTGCGCCGCGACACCCATATGGCGACGCTGGGCGGACAGGCGGCCATATCGCTGGGCTTCTACGCCTTCCTGCTTTTCTCCTCCAATCCCTTCGCCCGCATCACGCCTGCGCCAGCGGACGGGCAGGGGCTGAACCCCCTGCTGCAAGACCCCGGCCTCGCCTTCCATCCGCCCACGCTTTATCTCGGCTATGTCGGGCTGTCGGTGGCCTTCTCCTTCGCCATCGGCGCGCTGCTGACGCGGCAGGTGGACGCTGCCTTCGCCCGCGCCATGCGGCCATGGGTGCTGGGCGCATGGGTGCTGCTGACTTTGGGCATCACGGCGGGCAGCTATTGGGCCTATTATGAACTGGGCTGGGGCGGCTGGTGGTTCTGGGATCCGGTGGAGAACGCCTCGCTCATGCCATGGCTCGCCGCGACGGCCTTGCTCCACAGCGTCACTGTGCTGGCCACCCGCGACGCGCTGCGCGCCTGGACGGTGATGCTGGCCGTGGTCGCTTTCTCCATGTCGATGGTCGGCACTTTCCTCGTCCGTTCCGGCATCCTGACCAGCGTTCACGCCTTCGCCGTCGATCCGACACGGGGCAGCTTCATTCTCGGTCTGCTCGCTCTCTATATCGGCGGCGCGCTCGCCTTGTTCGGCTGGCGCATCGGCGCAGTCCGCGAAGGCGCGCCGTTCGAACTGGTCAGCCGCGAAACCATGTTGGTCATCAACAACCTGCTGCTCACCGTCATATTGGGCCTCGTCCTCATCGGCACGCTTTATCCGCTGATGACCGAAGCGTTCGGGCATAAGGTGTCGGTCGGCGCGCCCTATTTCGACCGGATCGCCGGGCCGATCGCGCTGGCGCTGATGATCGCCATGGCCGTCGGCCCGCTCGTCCGCTGGCGCAGGGACAGGCCGATACAAGTTACCAAACGTTTGTTCGGTTTTTTCGCCATATTGATCACTATGTCCATCTTGCTGTCTATTTTGGCATGGGACCGCATCGGCATCCTGCCCTTCCTTGGCCTCGTCATCGCAGTGGCGGTGGGGGTCGCCAGCCTCGCGCCGCTGTGGAAACGCAACCTGCGCCGCACCCCCTTGTTCACCTATGGCATGGTCATCGCCCATCTGGGCTGCGCCGTCAGCTTAGGCGGCATGGCCAGCGACTCCGCCTTCACCGTGGAAAAGCTGGTCGCCGCTCGCCCCGGCGACACGATCCAGACCGCCGACTGGACCCTGCGCTTCGTCCAGATCGCGCCGATCGCGGGCGACAACTGGACCGCGCTGCAAGCCGATATGGAAGTCCGCCGGGGCGGCGCGCCAGTGATGATCCACCCGCAGTCGCGCTTCTTCACTTCACCCCCCACCACGACCAGCGAAGCGGCCCTGCTCACCCGCTGGAACGGCCAGCTTTACGTCGTGCTGGGCGAAGAGGTCGAAGGCGGCCGGTGGCAGGTCCGCATCTGGTGGAAGCCGTTCGTCACCTTCATCTGGCTGGGCGGTGTCATGATCGCGCTGGGTGGCGCACTGGCGCTGCTGGGCCGCGAACGGCGCGGCTGGCTGATGAAATTCCGGGCGAGGCAGGCGGCATGAGGACGCTGCTGATCTGGCTGCCGCTGGCGCTTTTCCTGGCCTTCATCGCCCTGTTCGCCAGCGGGCTTTTCCAGCCCGACGACCGGGTCATCCACTCGCGCCTGGTGGGTCAGCCACTTCCCGCCTTCACGCTCCCCGCCGCCGCCAGCGATCGCCCGTCGCTCGCCAGCGCGCAACTCGCCACTGGCCAGCCGCGCCTGCTCAACATCTTCGCCAGCTGGTGCGTCCCCTGCGCCGCCGAAGCGCCCCAGCTCGAAGCCCTCAAGGCCGCAGGCGCCCGGATCGACGCCATCGCCATCCGCGACGCCCGGCCCGATGTCGACGCTTTCCTCAGGCGCAACGGCAATCCCTACGCCCGTATCGGCCTCGACGCGCGCAGTGCGGTCCAGATCGCGCTCGGCTCGTCCGGCGTCCCCGAAACCTTCGTCATCGATGGGCAGGGCCGCATCGCCTACCAGCATATCGGCGACATCCGCGCCGACGATGTGCCGATGCTGCTGGACCGTCTAAGGGCCGCGCAATGAAGCTGATCTTCGCGCTCCTCCTCGCGCTGCTGGCCACCCCGCTCGCCGCCCAGACAGCTTTGCCGCCCGCCCCCTGGGCCGATCGCCAGATCGCCGATCCGGCGCTGGAACGTAAAGCCAAGACGCTGATGGAAACCATCCGCTGCCTCACCTGCCAGAGCCAGTCGATCGCCGACAGCAATGCCAGCATGGCCGGCGACATGCGCTCGCAAATTCGTGAACGGATCATGGCGGGCGAACAACCCGAAGCGATCCGCGCCTGGTTGATCGCCCGCTATGGTGATTGGGTCAGCTACGAACCGACCACCGCGCCGATCCTCTGGCCGCTTTGGGCCGCCCCGCTGATCCTGCTGGGCCTTGGCCTGATGCTGCTGCGCGGCCGGATCAAACGAAAGGCACGCCCATGACCGGCTGGTTGATCGCCCTTGGCCTTGTCGCACTGACCTTCCTCGCGCTGCTGCTCATTGGCCGCATCCCCCGCGCGGCCCGCGAAATCACCGCCGCTGCCCTGCTGCTCGGCCTCGCCGGTTACGCTTGGCAGGGCAATCCCGGCCTCGCAGGCGCACCGCGATCGGTCACGCACACAGAAGGCCAGTTCGACGAACAACTGGCCCAGCAAAGACGCGGCCTGGCCGAACGCTATGGTCCCGCCGCCCAATGGCTGGTCATGTCCGACGGCCTTGGGCGTCAGGGTAAGACGAAGGACGCTGCCAATATCCTGCTGTCGGGCCTTCGCCAGACGCCCGGCGACGCCAATCTGTGGCTGGGCCTTGGCAATGCGCTGGTCGCCCATGCCGATGGCGTCGTGTCCCCCGGCGCGGACTTCGCCTATCGCCGCGCCCTGGCACTCGACCCGGACGGGCCAGCGCCCCGCTATTTCTACGGCCTCGCCCTTGCCCGCAACGGCCAGTTACAGGCCGCCCGCGACCTGTGGGCGCCGCTCGCCGCCAGCGCGCCGCAGGGCAGTCAGGTAAAGGCGGAACTGGACGCCAACATAGCCCGCATCGACGCCATGCTGGCTGGCCGCGCCCCTGCTGCCCCCTGACCCCAAAGGCCCGCATTGCGCGCCCCCGGTGGGCATGTTAGGGCGCGGCGGTTTGCGGGGTGCCGGGATTGTCCCGCATCGTCTCTCATCGGATGTCGATACAGCATGACCATTCGGCTTTTCCTGCATGGCTGACCTATTGCCCAATACCGCGCCAGCCTCCGGTGACGACGATCATGGCGACCATGGCCACGCCCGGCAAAAGGCGACGCTCAAACTCGTCGTCGGTGCCATCGGCATCGTTTTCGGCGACATCGGCACCAGCCCGCTCTACGCTTTCCGCGAAACCTTCGCGGGCCATCATGTCCTGACGCTCGACCCCGACCATATATTGGGTGTCATCAGCCTGATGTTCTGGTCGATGATGCTGGTGGTGACGCTGAAATATGTCAGCATCATCATGCGCGCCGATAACAAGGGCGAGGGCGGCAGCCTCGCCCTGCTGGCCCTCATCAACGGCCAGACAAAGACGCAGCGCTGGTCGCGCGGCATCGTGCTGCTGGGCGTGTTCGCCACGGCGCTATTCTACGGCGACTCGATGATCACGCCTGCCGTGTCGGTGCTGTCGGCGGTGGAGGGACTTGCGGTCTACAACCCCGCGCTTGCCCCCGCGATCATCCCGGTGGTCATCGTCATTCTGCTGGGCCTGTTCTGGATTCAGGGTTTGGGGACCAACAAGGTCGCGACTCTCTTCGGTCCGATCATGCTGCTCTATTTTCTGGTCATCGCCACGCTCGGCGTGCTGTCGATCGTCAAGACGCCGGGCATCCTGTTCGCCTTCAACCCCTATTGGGCGGTGATGTTCTTCGCGACTGATCCCTTGCCCGCCTTTCTGGCGCTGGGTTCGGTCGTGCTGGCGGTGACAGGCGCCGAAGCGCTCTATGCCGACATGGGCCATTTCGGCCGCAACCCGATCCGCGTGTCCTGGCTGTTCTTCGTGCTGCCCGCGCTGATCCTCAATTATATGGGGCAGGGCGCTTTGCTGTTCCGCGAAGGGGCAGAGGCACTGTCCAGCCCCTTCTACAATCTGGCTCCGCAATGGGCGCAATTGCCGCTGATCCTGCTGGCCACCATGGCCGCGATCATCGCGTCGCAAGCCGTCATATCCGGCGCTTTCTCGGTCACGCAGCAGGCGATCCAGCTCGGCTTCATGCCCCGCCTGCGCATCGCCCACACCAGCGCATCGACCGCTGGTCAGATCTACATTCCCCTCATCAACTGGGGTCTGATGGTCATGGTGATCCTGCTGGTGCTGACCTTCCGCACATCGTCCAACCTGACCGCCGCTTACGGGATCGCCGTGACCGGCGCGATGTTCATCGACAATGTGCTGCTGACGGTGGTGATCTACCGGCTGTGGAACTGGAAATGGTATTATGCCGCCCCGGTGCTGGCGGTCTTCTACATCGTCGATGGCGCCTATCTGGCGGCCAACCTGACCAAGGTGCCGGATGGCGGCTGGTTCCCGTTGCTGATCGGTTTCGTCATCTTCACGCTGCTGACCACCTGGTCGCGTGGCCGTCGTCTGGTGCAGGATCGTCTGCGCGAAGCGGCAATGCCTATCCCGGTATTCGTCGCGTCCGCCGCCAACAGTGCGGTGCGCGTCCCCGGCACGGCAGTCTTCATGACATCCACGCCCGATGGCGTTCCCCACGCGCTGCTCCACAACCTCAAGCACAACAAGGTGCTGCATGAGCGCGTCATCCTGCTGACCGTTAAGATCAGGGACGTGCCAGTGGTCGAAGATGATGGTCGCTGCAAGCTGGAGGATCTGGGGCGCGGTTTCTTCCGCATGGTGCTGCAATATGGCTTCATGCAGGAACCCGACGTTCCCGCCGCCCTCAAGAATGTGTCAGGCTGCGGTCAGGCGTTCAAGATGATGGACACCAGCTTCTTCCTGGCACGCCAGACGCTGCTGCCCTCCGCCAAACCCGGTATGCCGTTGTGGCGCGAAAAAATCTTCGCCTGGATGCTGCGCAACGCGGAAAGCGCGATGGAATTTTTCCGCCTGCCCACCAACCGCGTCGTCGAACTGGGCAGCCAGGTCGAGATATAGAAAAGGGCGCGACCCTGGATGGATCGCGCCCGATTCAACGCGCCGGTCAGGCGGCGTCGCGGTCCTTGGCGGTGATTTCCACAAGCTGACCGCCGTTGATGGCGATCTTCTTGGGCTTCATCGCTTCGGGCACTTCGCGCAGCAGGTCGATGACAAGCAGACCATCGGCCAGATCGGCCTTTTCCACCCGCACGAAATCGGCCAGTTCGAACCGCCGCTCGAAACTGCGGTTGGCAATGCCGACATGCAGATATTTGGCGCGGTCGGCCGGCAATCCTTCATCCTTGCGCCCGATCACCTGGAGCAAATTCTGCTGCGCGGTGATGTCGATCTCATCGGGCCGAAAGCCGGCAACGGCCAGCGTCACGCGATAGCGATCCTCCGACAGGCGCTCGATATTGAAGGGCGGGTAATTGTCCCCCTGGCTCAGCCGCGCATTATTTTCGATCAGGTCGAACAGGCGATCAAAGCCAACGGTCGAACGGCGATAGGGTGTCAGGTCAAAAGCACGCATTGTCATAATCTCCCAAAGAGCAAAATGAACAAACCGGACCCGAAATCGGCATCCGGCGATACAGCGTCCGACCCCATGTGGCGGCCGGACGATTTTGATATGGTTTGGACTTTGGGGGTTTCAAGGGGCGCGAAAGGATGCGCTTTCGGGAAGCGGGGGTGGACCATTTGTCCCATCGCCAGGCGGATCGAAACCGGGTAACAAAAAAGCACCCGGATCGTGTTTTCACGATCCGGGTGCTTCATGGACGATTGCTCGTCTCCCCCTTGGTCTGCCTCAACCGCTTCTCAGCCCCCTAAGCTCGAAGCGGGATGCAGTATCCCTGAACCACGGCCTTTTACCTGTGCTTCGAGTGTCTTGCTATGACCGTGGCGGGGCTGAGTCACGGGCAAAATCGGGGGCTAGTGATTTTGCGCCGATGCCTGTGGCCGTGATGCAACAATCTGGCAATGCTTGCCGTTATCCCACGCTATGCCTAGACGATCAGCCTATCCCTTCACAAAGGCCATCCGCGCCACATGATTCTATCCCGCTACGAACGCATGATCGCCAAGCGTTACCTGCTGCCTGGTAAGGGGGAGGGGTTCATCTTCCTCGTCGCCGGCATCAGCCTGGCCGCCGTCATGCTGGGTGTCGCCGCGCTCATCATCGTCATGAGCGTGATGAACGGCTTCCGCGCCGAACTGTTCGACAAGATCGTCGGGCTGAACGGTCATGCCGTGGTGCAGGGCTATGGCGGTCGCCTGCCCGACTGGAAAGCGGTGCTGGCGGAGGCAAAGGCGACGCCGGGCGTCACCAGCGCGACCCCGATGATCGAACAACCGCTGCTGGCGACGTTCAACGGCCGGGTGGAAGCCGTGCTGGTGCGCGGTATGACTTTGCCCGACATCCGCAGCAACAAGACGTTGAAGGGCAAGGTGCTGGCAGGCACGCTCGATAATCTGACGGCAAATGGCGGCAGGATCGGCGTCGGGTCGCGGCTGGCGGAAAATCTGGGTATTCAACTGGGCGATAGCCTGACGATCATCAACCCGGCAGGCCGCTCCACGCCGTTCGGCACGGTCCCGCGTCAAGTCGCCTATCAGGTCGCCGCGATATTCGAGGTCGGCATTTATGATTATGACAAGGCCATGGTGGTCATGCCGATGGAGGACGCGCAAACCTTGCTGCTGCTGGGCGATGTCGTCGGCATGATCGAAGTCGAGACGGTCGATGCCGACAAGGTCGGCCAGATACTCGAACCACTGGCAGGTAAAGTCGCGGGCCGCGCAGTCGTCACTGACTGGCGACAGATGAACGCTTCCCTGTTCGAGGCACTGGCTGTCGAGCGGGTGGCGATGTTCGTCGTGCTGTCGATCATCGTGCTGGTCGCGGTGTTCAATATCCTCTCCTCGCTCATCATGCTGGTCCGCGCCAAGACGCGCGACATTGCGATTTTGCGGACGATGGGCGCCAGCCGTTCGGGGCTGGTCAAGATTTTCATGACCGTGGGCGTCACGATAGGCACGCTGGGCATGGTGGCGGGCATGGTGCTGGGCTTCACTTTCCTGTTCTTCCGGCAGGGTATCGTGAACGTCATCCAGTTCCTGACAGGCCAGAATTTGTGGGATCCGTCCATCCGCTTCCTGACCGAATTGCCTTCACAGCCCGATCCGGTCGAGATTGCGACCATCTGTATCATGGCACTGGTGTTCAGCTTCCTCGCCACGCTCTATCCCGCTTTCAAGGCGGCCAATACCGACCCGGTTCAGGTGCTGCGCTATGAATGATATTTTGACCGTCAAAGGCCTGACCCGCAGTTTCACTCAGGGCGGTGAAACGATCGAGGTGCTGCGCGGCATCGACCTGTCGGTGGGGCAGGGGGAAATCGTCGCGCTGCTCGGCCAGTCGGGTTCGGGCAAATCCACGCTGCTTCAGGCCGTCGGCTTGCTCGAGGGCGGGTTCGACGGGTCGATCCGCATTTCCGGCGAGGAAGCGGCCAAACTCGACAATGACGGCCGCACCCGGCTGCGCCGTGATGCGCTGGGTTTCGTCTATCAATTCCACCATCTGCTGCCCGATTTCAACGCGACCGAAAATGTCATTCTGCCGCAAGTGATCCGCGACGTGGAAATGGACGCCGCCCGCATCCGCGCGCAGTCGCTGCTGACCTCGCTTGGCCTTGGCCACCGGCTCGATCACCGGCCCAGCCAGTTGTCGGGTGGCGAGCAACAGCGCGTCGCGGTCGCCCGCGCCCTGGCCAATTGCCCCGCGCTGGTGCTGGCGGACGAACCGACTGGCAATCTGGACGAACGCACCGCCGACATCGTGCTGGGCGAATTTCTGCGGCTGGTGCGGGAAGAAGGATCGGCTGCCTTGATCGCAACCCATAATGAGCGGCTGGCGCAAAAAATGGACCGCGTCGTCCGGCTGCATGAAGGGCGGCTGGAATAAACGCCCGTCCGGCGCGTTACCCACAGCTTTTCCCCGGCAGGGACTAGCCCCGAATCGCTTGCGGTGAGTAGAGTAGCGGATGCCTCATGCTCCCTTCGTCCCGCTTCGTGTCTTTTCGTCCTACACCATGCTGGAAGGGGCGATCGACCCCAAGAAAATCGCCAAACAATCGCGCACGCTGGGCTTTCCGGCGGCGGCCATCACTGACCGTAACGGCCTGTACGGGTCGATGGCCTTTTCCGACGCCTGCAAGAGCGAGGGCGTGCAGCCGATCATCGGTGCGATGCTGGGCGTGCTGCGCCCCGGTCGCCCGGCCAATGCCGCGCCGGTGCATGACTGGATCGCGCTCTATGCGCAGGATGCGGCGGGTTATGACAATCTGTGCGCGCTCGTGTCGATGGCGCATCTCGACCGTCCGTTGGAGGATGTGCCGCATGTGTCGCTCGGCGCGCTGGAAGGGCGGACCGATGGCCTGATCGCGCTGACGGCGGGCGGCGAAGGCGCGCTGGCCCGGCTGTTTGGCGAAGATCAGCCCGACGCGGCGCTGGCCTATGTACAGCAACTGGAGGCATTGTTTCCCGACCGGCTCTATATCGAAATCTGCCGCCGCCTCGACCCGGTGGAAGGCAAGGCGGAGCCATATCTGATCGACCTGGCGCATGATCGCAATCTGCCGCTGGTCGCGACCAACCCGACCTGTTTTGCCGAACCGCATTTCCACGAAGCGCATGACGTGATGCTGTGCATTGCCGACAGCGCCTATGTCGATATGCCCGACCGCCGCACCAGTTCCCCCGACGCCTGGATGAAACCGGCGGGCGAAATGAAGCGCCTGTTCGAGGATTTGCCCGAAGCGCTGGCCAACACGCTGCTCGTCGCCCAGCGCTGCGCCGTGGCCGCGCCCAAGCGCAAGCCGATCCTGCCGAGCCTGGCCGGTGACATCGAGGGCGAAGCGCGGATGCTGCGCGATCTGGCCAGCGCTGGCCTCGACGTGCGGTTGGCCAAGCTTGGCATCATCGACGACGTAGCGCGCCAGCCTTATCTCGACCGGCTCAAGTTCGAGACGGACATCATCATCCAGATGGGCTTTCCGGGCTATTTCCTGATCGTCGCGGACTTCATCAAATGGGCCAAGGACCATGATATTCCGGTGGGACCGGGCCGTGGCTCCGGCGCGGGGTCGGTCGTTGCCTGGGCGCTGCTCATCACCGATCTCGACCCGTTGCAACTGGGGCTGCTGTTCGAACGCTTCCTGAACCCGGAACGTGTGTCGATGCCCGACTTCGACATCGATTTTTGCGAAACGCGGCGCGGTGAAGTCATCCGTTACGTCCAGCAGAAATATGGCGTCGATCATGTCGCGCAGATCATCACCTTCGGTAAGCTGAAAGCCCGCGCGGTATTGAAAGATACCGGGCGTGTTCTCCAGATGAGCTATGGTCAGGTCGATCGCCTCGCCAAGCTGGTGCCGAACCATCCGACCGATCCTTGGACGTTGGAACGCTCGCTCAATGGCGTGGCGGAATTTCGCGCCGAATATGACAATGACAATCAGGTCCGCCGCCTGATCGACTACGCCATGAAGCTGGAGGGTTTCCCGCGCCACAGTTCCACCCATGCGGCGGGCGTGGTGATCGGCGACCGGCCGTTGCAACAACTGGTGCCGCTGTATCGCGATCCGCGATCGGACATGCCGGTGACGCAGTTCGACATGAAATATGTCGAGGGCGCCGGGTTGGTGAAGTTCGACTTTCTCGGCCTCAAGACGCTGTCGGTGTTGCAAAAGACCGTCCAGTTGCTGGCGGCGCGCGGTGTCACGGTCGATCTGGAAACGCTCGTCTGGGACGATGAGGCAGTTTATGAACTGCTCCAGCGGGGCGATACCGTCGGCGTGTTCCAGCTGGAATCCGAAGGGATGCGCAAGACGCTGGCGGCGGTGCGCCCGACCAATTTCGGCGATATCATTGCGCTCGTGTCGCTCTATCGACCGGGGCCGATGGACAATATCCCGATGTTCGGGCGGCGTAAGAACGGGCAGGAGGATATTGAATATCCGCACATTCTGCTCAAACCGATCCTCGAAGAAACCTATGGCATCTTCGTCTATCAGGAACAGGTGATGCAGGCCGCGCAGATATTGGCGGGCTACAGCCTGGGCGATGCCGACCTGTTGCGCCGGGCGATGGGCAAGAAGGTCAAGGCGGAGATGGATGCGCAGCGCTCGCGCTTTGTCGAAGGGTGCGCCGCCAGCGACATCAAGCCTGCCAAGGCGAATGAGCTGTTCGATTTGATCGACAAGTTCGCAGGCTATGGCTTCAACAAGAGCCACGCTGCGGCCTACGCTTTGCTTGCCTATCAGACGGCGTGGTTGAAGGCGCATTATCCGGCGGAATTCTATGCCGGTTCGATGGCGTTCGATATTCACCTGACCGACAAGCTGACCATATTCGTCGACGATATGCGGCGCATGGGGCTGACCTGCCTGGCACCGGACATCAACCGTAGCGAGGCGGATTTCTCGGTCGAGCCAGTGGCTTGCGAGGGTGACGATCCCCGCCTTGGCTTTGCCGTGCGCTATGCGTTGGGCGGGCTGAAAGGCGTGGGCGAGAAGGCGATGGAACAGCTTGTCGCGGAGCGGGATGCGGGCGGGGCTTTCAAGAATCTGGACGATTTTGCCGACCGGATCGAGCCGCGTTTGCTGAACCGGCGACAGCTGGAGAGCCTGGCGGCTGCGGGCGCGTTCGACGGCATCCATGCCGACCGGGCAGGGGTTCATGCAGCGGCAGAGACGATCCTGGCGGTGGGGGCCAGCGCGGCGCAGGCGCGTGAAAGCGGGCAGGGCGGGCTGTTCGGCGATGTCGAAACACCCCATGCCGATGTCCGCATTCCTCCGCATCAGGCCTGGTCTGTGTCCGACCGGATGCAGCAGGAAAAGGAAGCGTTCGGCTTCTATTTCTCGGCCCATCCCGTCGATCGCTATCGCCATCTGGCCGATGCGCGGGGCGCGCGCAGCTATGCCACCATTTGTCAGGCACCTGTCGGCACGGCCAACGCCGAAGGGCGCGTGATGGCGACGATGGCAGCGATGGTCGAGGATGTCCGCTGGCGCGATACCAAGCGTGGGGCGCGCTATGCCAATGCGACCTTTTCCGACAATAGCGGGCAATTTCAGGCTAGTTGCTTCGAGGATGACGCCTGCAAGGCCATCGAGGAACTGGCGCGGGACGGGGATTGTGCGTTGCTCCATGTCGAACTGGATCGGTTGCCGGGGGAGGAGACGCCGCGCGTGACGGTCCGCCGGGTCGAGCCGTTCCGGCAACTGGCCAATGCGTCGCGGATGGAACTGGTCGTCGACGTTACCGATCCGGCGGCGGCGATTGCGCTGGGCAAATTGATGGAAGGCAGCCGGGGCGGGCGCAGCGAATTATTCCTGCGTGCGCCAGTGGGCAAGGGGCAGGCGGCCCGGATTTTCCTGGGCGATGATTTCGTCATGGGGGCCGATGAAGTCGACGCCATTGCGCTGATCCCCAACCTGTCGATCCACCATTTCGAGCGGATGGAGCCGACACAGGACGGATACCGCGCGCGGACGCGCCGGTCGGGGATGCGGCTGGTCGGCTGATCCTTCATAGCAGCCGGATCTGTGCGCCTTGTGGCGGACAGAACAGGTCGGTGCGCAGGGTCAGCCGGTCGTCGCCGAACCCGGCCTGGCGTCGGGCGCGGCGGAAGCGGGTGCGGATGAGGTCGGCCCACACGCCCTGCCCGCGCATCCGGCTGCCGAACGCTGGATCATTGTCGCGGCCGCCGCGCATGTCGTTGATGATTGCCATCACCTTGGCCGCGCGGTCGGGATGATGGGCGTCCAGCCAGGCGCGGAACAGCGGCGCGACTTCATGCGGCAGGCGGACGAGGATATAGTTGCAGTCCCGCGCCCCCGCCATCGCGACACGGGCGACGATGCGTTCTATTTCATGATCGTTGATCGCCGGGATGATCGGCGACATGTTGGCGGTAACCGGGATACCCGCTTCGGCCAGTTGGGCAATCGCCTCCAGCCGTTTTTGCGGGTGCGGCGCGCGTGGTTCGAGCGTGCGGGCGACCTGCGGATCGAGCGAGGTGACGGAGATCATTACCGCGACCAGATTGTCCCGCGCCAGATCGCTGAGCAGGTCGATGTCGCGCAGGATGCGGTCGGACTTGGTGGTGATGAAGGTCGGGTGGCGAGTTTCTACCAGCACCTCCAATATCTGCCGGGTGATCCCCCAGTCCTTTTCGATGGGCTGGTAGGGATCGGTATTGGTCCCCATCGCGATCGGCGCGACGGTGTAATTGCGCTTGCCCAGTTCCGTGCGCAGGAGGGCGGCGGCGTCTGGCTTGGCAAACAGCCTGGTTTCGAAGTCCAGCCCCGGCGACAGGTCGTGATAGGCGTGGGAGGGGCGGGCGAAGCAGTAGATGCAGCCATGTTCGCAGCCGCGATAGGCGTTGATCGAACGGTCGAAGCCGATGTCGGGGGAGGCGTTGCGGGTGATGATGGTGCGGGGATGTTCGATCGTGACTTCGGTGCGGCGGCGGGGAAGGGGACCGTCGATGCTTTCCAGAGCGTCGAGCCAGTCGCCGTCGGCTTCATGGGCGGGCAGGTTGAAGCGGGCGCTTTCGTGGTTGTGCGTTGCGCCCCGTCCTTTTTCCAAACCCATGATCGGGATTAGAACATAAGAAGAACGAAAGGTCAATATGGCGCGGAAAACGGCGGGTTTTGGTTTGAACTTTTCTAACTTCGTCCAGACGGGGCATGACAAGTCTGGTCGCGCCGCTAAACGAACGCAATATGTAATTGATATTAAAGGATTTTATTGAAATTCGCGGACCATTTGCGATCAGCGTTCCATCAGACGTGGCATGAGTTCCACGAAATTGCACGGGCGAAAGCGGCTGTCCAGCTGGCTGAGGAGGATGCCGTCCCATGCGTCTTTTACCGCGCCGGTGGAGCCGGGCAGCGCGAAGATATAGGTGCCGCGCGCGACGCAGGCGGTGGCGCGGGACTGGATGGTGGAGGTGCCGATCGTCTGGAAACTGAGCCAGCGGAAAAGTTCGCCAAAGCCCGGAATTTCCTTGTCCTGTACCTGGGCCAGAGCTTCGGGCGTAACGTCGCGCCCGGTAACGCCGGTGCCGCCGGTGGTGAGGATCACGTCGATCTGGCCGTCGTCGATCCAGGCGTGAAGGCGCGCGACGATGGCGAGTTTGTCGTCCCTTTCTATGCTGCGCGCGGCAAGAATATGTCCCGCCTTTTCAAGCCGTTCTATCAATGTGTCGCCGGATCGATCTTCCGCCAGCCCGCGCGTGTCGGATATGGTGAGGACGGCGATACGGACGGGAATGAAGGCGCGGCTTTCGTCGATCGGCATCAGTGCGAACCGCCACCCATCGACGCGGCGGGCGTGGCGCGGCCATCGGCCTGACTGAGGCGAACGAGTTTTACGCCCTTGGCATTAGGGAAGGTCGGCCACATGCCCTGCGCCATGCCGGTCAGGCAATCGGCCTCGCCCTTCGCCTGAATCTGATACATCCAGTAATTGCGCATGACGATGTTCACATAGGCGCGGGTTTCATAATAAGGTAGCGATTCCATGAACAAAAGCGGATCGCCCTTGTCCTTGACCTGGGCATTCCACCGTTCGACCGGCACCGGCCCGGCATTATAGGCAGCCATCACCTTGGGCAGCAGGCCGCCCGTGGCGCTCATGTCGCGCAATGCTTCGAGATAGCGCTGGCCATATTCCATGTTGGTCGATGGCACGAACAGTTGTGCGGCGGATGTTAGTCCCATGTCGCCGCCAGTGCCGGGGCGCACCTGCATCAGGCCGCGCGCGCCCGCGCTGCTTACCACGTCGGAGCGGAAGCCGGATTCCTGCAAGGTGTGGGCGTAGATCAGCGAAGGATCGACCCGCCAGCCGCCATCGGGGCGCCAGTCGGGCGCGGGGAAGCGGGCGAAACTGTCGGGCTGCTTGCCAGCCGGCCCGTTATGGGCGAGCCATAATTGCGTCGCGGGCAGGCTGAGCGCGCTGGCGAGGCGCAGCAGGGCGTCATATTGCGCGGTGCCGCCGATCTTTGCCTGATAACGCAATATTTCGTCGGCGCGGGCATTGTCGCCAATGGCCGAAAGGGCGATGGCGGCGCGGGCATTGGGGCTGTCCTTCAGCGCATTCCATTCGATCGCGCCGAAACGGCTGCCGACCGGCGCGGTGCCAAGCGGGATGCCCAGCGATTCGCGGGCGAGCAGGCCGTAGAAGGTTTCGTCCGACTTGGCGGCGATTTTCAGGAAGGCGGCAACCTTGCCCGCTTCGCCGCAGACCATGTGGGCGCGCGACGCCCAATAGGCTCCGGCGGCGCGCATGTCGGCATTGGCGGCCAGCGCCGCGACATTGGCGAAAGCGGGGGCGGCGGCGCGGCAGTCATTCTGACGCCATGCGGCCAGGCCAGCGGTCCAGTGCGCCTGCACCGTCCAGTCGCCGCCAGCACGCGCTTCGAGCGCACGGGCGGCCATGCGGCGGGCATTGGCGTCGTCATTTTCGATATAATAGGCCCATGCGACTCGCTGCCGCACTTCGGTCAGCCCTTCGGGCGTCAGATTGGCTTCGCCAGTGGTCAGCAGCGCTTCGGCACCGACCGGATCGTCATTCTTGACGAAAGTCTGGATCTGCGCGCCCAGCGCTTGCGCCGCCATGTCGGTCTTTGTCCCGCCGACATATTCGCGGCGGGGGGCAGCACCCAGCCACACCATTTTCTGCACCTGTGGCAGGGTGGGCAATATCGTCGCGCCGCGCTTTTGCGCGAGGCGGGAAATCTGGTCGGCCTTGGGCAACCAAGCGGCCTTGTTCACCAGATCGAGCAGGTCGAACAGTTCGACCTTTGGCGATCCTTTGGCCAGATAGAGTTCGGACAGGGCGAGCGGGCGCATGGCGTCCTGCGCGTCGAGCATGGCGATAAGGGATCTCGCCTGATCCCATTGCTGGGTGCCAAGGGCGGTAAAGATCGCGCGGTAGCTGGCCTTTGCGCCGTCGGTCAGTTGCAGGGGAGAGGCAGGCGTTGCCGGCAGAGCGGGCAGCAGTGGCGCGGTGTCGGCACGGGCGGGCAGCGTTGCGGCAAGGCCGATGGATAACAGGGCGATAGTCGACAGGCTTTTCGCGGCTCGAATCACGGACGGGCTTCCTCGATCAGGCTTTGCAGGGCGCGCCAACATTCCGCTTTCGCCGCAGGCTGAGTCAGCAGCAGGCGCGGATGGAATGTGGCGACGGCAGGCACAATGCCGCCATCATGGTTAAAGTCGCGTAAACCTTCGGGCGGCGCTGCGCCATCCGTCGGAAGCAGCGCACGGATCGTCCGATCGCCCAGTAGCAGCAGGCGGCGCGGGCGGGCGAGCGCGACATGGGTGCGCATCCGGTCGGCAACGGTGGCAAGGTCGGCAGCGTCGACCATGCCGCCGGGCGGGCGGGCAGTGAACAGCGAGGCAAGGTGAATGACGCTGCGGTCCAGACCGATGGCGCGCAGCATGGCGTCGAACAAGGCGCCCGCACGGTCGGCAAGCAATTGGCCCGCCTCCATATCCGCCGCGTCGGGCAGGTCCGTGACGACCATCAGGGTCGCCTGCTCGCCGCCCACCGGCAGGATCGGCGCGCCGGGCCAGCGCCGTTCGGGCTGGGCGGGATCGCTGGCGAGGAAGGTGAGGAACGATTCGAGGGTTCGGGGTTTATCCGCAATGACCGGCGCGGTGGCAGGCGGTGCGCCCGATACTGGTTTCGTCGGCGCAGGCCGCAGCCAGTCGGTCGGCGATTCGCCGATGGCGCAATCCACGCCAGCGAGCGTCCACCACGCCATATAGGCGTCGGCCAGCGCCGCTTCATCCTGCAATAGTCCCCGCATCACGATCATCTAGGGCCAGAGGTTGACGAGGGGGTCAAGATTCTTCATCGCCTTAGATGGTAAAGTGTTGGAGGAATAAGGCGACCGGATGCACGGGGTGCAGCCCGCCGGCGGCTTAAACGGAGGGATGAATGAGCGAACGGGAATCGATGCCTTATGACATCGTCATCGTGGGCGGTGGCCCGGCGGGACTGTCTGCGGCGATCAGGGCCAAGCAACTGGCCAATGATGCGGGCCAGGAACTGGCCGTATGCGTGCTGGAAAAAGGCTCCGAGATCGGGGCGCATATCCTTTCGGGCGCAGTGATCGACCCCAGGGCGCTGGACGAATTGCTGCCGGAATGGCGCGACATGGGCTGTTCGCTGGCCGATGTGCCGGTGACCGACAATCAGCACTGGTTCCTGACCAAGAGCGGCAAAATGGCGATGCCGCACATCATGACGCCGGGATGGATGCACAATAAAGGCACCTATACCGGGTCGCTGGGCAATTTGTGCCGTTGGCTGGCGGAGCAGGCTGAAGGGCTGGGCGTCGAGATTTTCCCCGGATTCGCAGCAGCGGAAATCCTCTATCATGAGGATGGCAGCGTGAAGGGCGTGGCCACCGGCGACATGGGCGTCGACCGGGAAGGGGCGCACAAGGGCGATTATCAGCCCGGCCTGGAGCTGCACGCGAAATATACTTTCTTTGCCGAAGGCGCGCGCGGTCACCTGACCAAGATATTGAAGCGCCAGTTCGCGCTGGACGCAGAATGCGAGCCGCAGGTCTATGGCCTCGGCATGAAGGAATTGTGGGACATCGACCCGGAATTGCATCAGCCGGGGCTGGTAATCCATTCGCAGGGTTGGCCGCTGACCGATGCCTATGGTGGCGGGTTCCTTTATCATCAGGCCAATGGGCAGGTGGCGTTGGGCTTCGTCGTCGGGCTAGGGTATCGCAACCCGCATCTCTACCCGTTCGAGGAATTTCAGCGGTGGAAGCAGCACCCGGAAATCCGCAAGTTTCTGGAAGGCGGGCGCCGCGTATCCTATGGCGCGCGGGCGATCAACGAAGGCGGCTGGCAGTCTGTGCCGAAACTGGTGTTCCCCGGCGGCGCGCTGATCGGCTGTTCGGCCGGGTTCGTGAACGTGCCGCGCATCAAAGGCACGCATACGGCGATGAAGTCGGGGATGCTGGCGGCGGAGGCTGCTTTCGCGGCGGTGCAGGCGCAGCGCGGCAGCGACGTTCTGGGCGAATATGACGATGCCGTGCGGTCCAGCTGGATCGCCGACGAACTCAAGCTGGTGAAGAATGCCGAGCCGTTGCTGTCCAAGTTTGGCGGGACGATCGGCACGGCGCTGGCGGGCATCGACATGTGGATGCGCACGCTGAAAATCGGCCTGCCCTTCACGATGAAGCACAAGGCGGACAACGAAAAAATCTGGCCCAAGGATGCTTGCGCGAAGATCGATTATCCCAAGCCCGACGGCAAGTTCAGCTTCGACCGGCTGTCGTCGGTGTTCATGAGCAACACCAATCATGAGGAGGACCAGCCGGTCCATTTGCAGCTTAAGGATCCCGCGATCCCGATCAGCTACAACCTGCCCCTTTATGACGAACCGGCGCAACGCTATTGTCCCGCAGGCGTCTATGAAGTGGTGGGACAGGAAGAGGGCAATCCCCGCTTCCAGATCAACGCGCAAAATTGCGTCCATTGCAAGACATGCGACATCAAGGATCCCACGCAGAATATCAACTGGGTGGTGCCTGAAGGCGGTGGAGGACCGAATTATCCCAATATGTAAGCGCCTGACCCTTGTCCTGATGCTGATGACCCCGGTGGCGGCCGGGGCGTCGGTGGACCCCGACAGCGCGCTGCACGCCTATGCGCGGGCGCGGCTGGCGGATGGTGATGGCGCGCTTGCGACGGCGGTGGACAGCTATCGCGCGGCGTTGACGATGGATCCGGCGCGAATCGAGATTGCCCGGCGTTCTTATGCGCAGGCGCTGGAAGGCGGCGACCGGGCGCTGGCGCTGCGGTCCGCCGCGTTGCTGGACGAAGCGGGGGCTTTGCCACGCGACGGCACACTGTTGCGCATCGGCGACGGATTGGCGCGCAAGGATTGGGCCGGGGCGCGGACATTGACGGCGCGGATGGTGGAGGAGGGAAATTTCGCTTTCCTCGCGCCGATCATTACGAGCTGGATTGCGCTGGGCGAGGGCCAATATGCGCCGCCGGTGGTGGATGTGAAGGACCGTTTCGCCGCGCTGGCGCTGCGTTATGTCGATGAGCATGTGGCGTTGCAGGCGCTGGGGCGGGGTGACCTGACGGTGGCGGTTCCGGCGTTGCGCCGGGCGATCGCTGCGCGGCCTGCCGATGGGGCGATGCTGCGGCTCGCCTTTGCCGCGCAACTGGCGCGGCAGGGCGCGAAGGCGGAGGCGCTGATGCTGTTGCCGGTGGGCGACGCGACATTCGGCCGGGCGCGCGCGGGAATCGAGCGGGGCAAGGGCGTAAAAGCGCTGGGCGCGGCGGTGACGCCGGCGCAGGGCTTTGCGCGGCTGCTGTCGCGGCTGGCGGTGGATATTGCCGCCGACCGCGAAGGGCGCGCCATGGGCGTGCGGCTGGCAAGGATTGCTGGCTTTACCGACCCGGCAAGCGCAGACGGGCAGATTGTCGCTGCACGTTTGTTGACGCTGACCGGCAATGGCCCGGCGGCGGCGAATGTCGTGCGGGCGGTGCCGGTGGAAGGCTGGTATGGCGCGCTGGCGCAGGCGGAAATGGTCGATGCGCTGGCGGCGGCGGGGCAGGATGAGGCGGCACTGGCGCTGGCCCGCGCACTGGCGGCGGAACCGGGTGCGGATGCGGAGCGGCAGGTGCGGCTGGGCCGGTTGCTGGCGGAGCGGCGCGATTATGATGGCGCAGCGGCGGCTTTCCGGGCGGCGCAGGCGGGCTTTGCCGAGGGGCAGGTGCCATGGGCGCTGCTGTTGTTTGAGGGCAGCGCGCTGGAACAGGGCAAACGGTGGGACGAGGCGCGGGCCGTGCTGGAACGGGCGCTGAAGATTGCGCCCAACGAGCCGGTGATCCTCAACTATCTGGGCTATGCGCAGGTCGAGCGGCGGCAGAATATTCCCGCCGCGCTGGACCTGATCAAGCGGGCAAGCGCGTTGAAGCCGCAGGATGCGTCGATCGCCGATTCGCTGGGCTGGGCGCAATATGTGACCGGCGATGTGGCCGCAGCGGTGCCGGTGCTGGAACGCGCGGCGGCAGGTGCGCCCGACGATGCGACGATCAACGAACATCTGGGCGACGCGCTGTGGAGCGCGGGGCGGCGGTATGAAGCGCGCTATGCGTGGGAAGCGGCGTCCATCAACGCGCAGGGCGCGGTCGCGGCGCGGCTGGACGCCAAGACCAAAGAGGGATTGAAGCCAGAATATGCCGCACCCTGACGCGGGAACGCAGAGCGAAACGGTGGTCGAGACGGCCCATGCCAAGGTCAATGTCGCGCTGCATGTGCGGGGACGGCGGGACGATGGCTATCATGCGCTGGAAAGCCTGTTCGTCTTTGCCGAGCATGGCGACCGATTGACCGGGGTGGCGACCGATGACGGCGCGATCGACCTGATGATCGACGGGCCGTTCGGTGCAGCGCTGGACGCGGGGCCGGGTAATCTGGTCGTCAAGGCGGCGCGGGCGTTGCAGGCCTATCTGGGGCAGCAGCGCGGCGCGGCGATCCGACTGACCAAGATATTGCCGGTGGCGTCGGGGATTGGCGGCGGGTCGGCGGATGCGGCCGCTACGTTGCGCCTGCTGGTGCGATTATGGGATGTGCGGATTGACGAAGCGGAACTGGCGGCCATCGCGCTGGACCTGGGTTCCGACGTGCCGGCCTGTATCTCCAGCGTGACGCAGATGGTGGGCGGGCGTGGCGAGCGGCTGGCGCGGCATCATGTCGACGGGCTGGAGGGAATGGCGATGCTGCTGGTCAATCCTGGGGTTGGCGTGTCCACGGCGCGCGTCTTTGCCGGATGGGACGGGCAGGATCGCGGGGCGCTGGACGCGACGCGGATTGATGCGCTGGTGGCGCGGGGGCATAATGATCTGGAAGCGGCGGCAATGGCGATTGCGCCGGTGATCGGTGACGTGCTGGCGGTGTTGCGGGCGCAGAATGGGGTCGTGCTGGCGCGCATGTCGGGGTCAGGCGCGACCTGCTTTGCCTTGTTCGACGATGACGCGGCGATGGCGGATGCGGCGATGGCGATGCGAGCGGCGCATCGGGACTGGTGGATGATGGAAACGCGGATCAGGATAGCATGAGCGAGGCTTTTACCCGGATCGACCAGGGCGATCTCGATATTCTGATCATTGCCGATCATGCCTCGGCGCATGTACCGGACGACATCGACCTGGGCATCGAACCGGATTTGCTGGGCAATCATATTGCCATCGACATTGGCGTGGCGGCGGTCAGCGCTTTGCTGGCGAAGCAACTGGGCTGCACCGCGATATTGGGCGGAGTGTCGCGGCTGGTCATCGACCTCAACCGGGAAGCGGACGCGCCGGGATTGTTGCCGGTGATGAGCGATGGCCATGCGATTCCCGGCAATCGGGACGCGGATCTGAATGACCGGATGATGCGCTTTTACCATCCCTATCATCATGAAGTGGCGCGATTGCTGGACGCCATGACCGCGCCGTTCATTCTGTCGGTGCATAGTTTTACCCCGCGTCTGGCAAGCGATCCGGGGCAGCAGCGGCCATGGGACATCGGCATATTATATGGGGAAGATGATCGCGCCGCGCGGATCGCCATTCCCATGCTGCGTGACGCCGGGCTGCATGTGGGCGACCAGTTGCCCTATTCAGGCAAGCTGTTGAATGCGACGATGAACCGTCATGCCGAAGCCAGTGGCATCCCCTATCTGGGTATAGAGATGCGACAGGATCTGGTCGGCGATGCGGCGGGGCAGCGGCGCTTTGCCGATATATTGGGTCCGGTGGTGCTGGCGTGCCGGGGCGCATTGGCATGAGGGCGGCCCTGGCCGGATTGCTCTTGCTGGCGGCGTGTGGCGGCGAACCGGGCAAGCCGGGCAATGAGGCCGTCTCGGTTCAGGCGCAAGCGCCGGTCGATGACGGCATGGCCGATTGCGCGATCGGCGCGGATGCGGCGTGGGGCCGGGATTGCTCGGTGGAGCGGTCGGGCGGGATGCTGGTGCTGCGCCATGGTGACGGCGGGTTTCGCCGGTTCAGGGTCCTGGCCGACGGGCGCGGGCTGGAGGCAGCGGATGGTGCCGAAGCGGCGCAGTTGCAGATCGTCGAAGGCGACCGGATCGAAATACGGATCGGCGGGGATCGCTATCGCCTGCCGGTCAAGGTCGCCGGGCAGCAGCCATGAGCGACGGCGCGGCAGGTGGGCGCGGGATTGATTGCGGACGATTTGCCTGATGCGTTGCCAGCGGCTATCGCGCGCGATTGTGACAGACACCGATAACGACATCATCATCCGCGTCGCCGCCAAGGGCGATGGCATCACCGCCGATGGCCGCCATGCGCCACTGACCGCACCGGGGGACCGGCTGTTGCCGGACGGCACCGTGGCGCGGGGACCGCATCATGTCGCGCCGCCTTGCGTCCACTTCCCCGCATGTGGCGGGTGCGAATTGCAGCATCTGGATGAGGCAAGCCTGGCCGATTTCGTGACCGGGCGCGTGGTTGGCGCGCTGGCGGGGCAAGGGGTGGTGGCGCAAAGCGTGCTGCCGCCGCACCTGTCGCCGCCGATGACGCGGCGGCGCGCGTCGTTGCGGGCCGCGCGGTCGGGACGGAAAATCACTATCGGTTTTGCCGAGGCGGGCAGTCATACGCTGATCGACCTGTCGATGTGCGCGGTGCTGGACCCGCGCCTGTTTGCCTTGCTGGAGCCGTTGCGCGCATTGCTGCTGCTGATCCTGCCGGACAAGCGGGCGGCGCATGTGCGGATGTCGCTGGTGGACCAAGGGGTCGACCTGTTGCTGGAGGGTGTGAAGGTCGAGGGTCTGGCAGCGGATGAGGGGCTGGGCGATTTCGCGCGGGCGCATGGCCTGGCGCGGCTGACGATCGACGAGGGCGACGGGCCGCGGACGCGGTGGGCGCCCGACGCGGCGACCATGACGTTCGGCGGCGTCGCGGTCGGATTTCCGTCCTATAGTTTCCTTCAGGCGACGCCCGATGGCGAAGCGGTGCTGGTGCGCGCGGTGCGCGACGCGATGCCGGAGACGGGAGCGATTGCCGACCTGTTTTGCGGACTTGGCACATTCGCGCTGGCGCTGGGGGTGGGGCGGCCGGTCTATGCGGCGGAGGGCGCGCGGGATGTCGTCCTGTCGCTCAAAGCCGCAGGGCAAATCGCGCAGCGGCGGATGATGGCGGATCACCGCGACCTGTTCCGTCGCCCGCTGGTGCCGGAGGAACTGAACCGCTTTGCCGCCGTGGTTATCGACCCGCCGCGCGCCGGTGCGCGCGAACAGGTGATGCAACTGGCCGCGTCGAGCGTGCCGGTGATTGCCTATGTATCGTGCAACCCGGCGAGCTTCGCGCGTGACGCAGTGCATCTGGTGGCTGGCGGTTACAGGCTGGAAAGCGTGCGCCCGGTGGGGCAGTTCCGCTGGTCCACTCATGTCGAGATGGTCGGGATTTTCCGCCGATAAAAAAGTCCCTCGCCGCAGGGGGGCGCGGCGAGGGACTGGCATCCTCTCCAACGGGGAAACCGTCGGACTATCTAGCCCAGCTTGATGACATTCGCGCGACGGCGGGCCGGGGCGGCTTCGGCGTAGAGGCTGGCCATCGGCGCATCCTCCACTTCGATCGTCGCTTCCGACGTGAAGCCGTTGAAGCCGGTGCGCATGGCCGCGCCATAGGCACCCAGCATCCCGATTTCGATATAGTCGCCCACACCCACATCGGCAGGCAGCATGAACGGGCCGACCATATGGTCCATGTCGTCGCAGGTCGGACCGTAGAAGGAGAAGCCGGTCAGGTCCGCCTCGCTCTCATCTTCGCGCAGCAGGGCGACGGGGAAGCGCCAGCCGATATGCGCCGCATCGAACAACGCGCCATAGGCACCGTCGTTGATGTAGAGTTCGGTGCCGCGACGGCGCTCCACACGGACGATGATGGAGCTATATTCAGCGGACAAGGCCCGGCCGGGTTCACACCACAATTCCGACGAGTAGCTGACGGGCAGGCTTTCGAAACCACGGTGGATCGCGTCGAAATAATTTTCGAGCGCAACTGGCTCCATGCCCGGATAGATGGACGGGAAGCCGCCGCCGACATCGATGATGTCGACCGTTACGGCCGCATCGACGATGGCGGCGCGGACACGTTCGATCGCGTCGCTATAGGCCTGGGGGCTCATTGCCTGGCTGCCGACATGGAAGCAGATGCCCAGCGCATCGGCGGCCTGGCGAGTGGCCATCAGCAATTCGCGGGTTTCGCCCAGTTCCGCGCCGAATTTCGACGCGAGGGACAGTTCGCTATGTTCCGACGACACGCGCAAACGGACACACAGTTCCAGATCGGTCGCGTCATTGGTGGCGCGCATGATCTTTTCCAGCTCATCGATCGTGTCGAGCGAGAAGGTGCGCACGCCATGGACGGCATAGGCTTCGGCAATGGCTTCTTCAGCCTTGACCGGGTGCATGAAGCACAGCTTGGCGTCCGGCAGGGTTTCCGCGACGAGGCGCACTTCCGCGATGGAAGCGACGTCATAGTGCGAGATACCGCTGTCCCACAACGTCCGAAGCAGATCGGGCGAGGGGTTGGCCTTTACGGCATAGAGCGAGCGCCCCGGAAACTTCTCAACGAAGAATCGGGCGGCACGCGCCGCAGCCTGCGGGCGAATCAGCGTTACCGGTGCTGCCGGTGTGAGGGTGGTCGCTACCCCCAGCGCGCTAGGATGCTTGTGCAATTCAAGGGACCTCCAGTGTCGTTCATGGGCATAAGAAGCTGCCTTGCGGTGGAAGTCCCATGGGGCAGCGGAGGGTCGCTATATGCGGCGTGACCCCCCCTGTAAAGCGCATGTGTAAATTTTGTTGCGTGGGGGGCCGCGAGCCGTGCCTCAGGAGAGGCGAGCCTTGAAATCGCTGTAGGAAAAGGCCCGGATTTCGCGCAGTTCGTCCGTATCCGAGTGCCAGAGCCAGATGGCGGGCAGGGGAACGCCGTTGAATGTGTTCGTCTTGACCATCGAATAATGGGCCTGATCGAGGAAGGCGATGCGCGCGCCCGGTTCCGCGCCGCCGGGGATATGATAGTCGCCGATGATGTCACCGGCCAGGCAGGATGGGCCGCCCAAGCGGGTGACGGGGCCATCGTGCGGTTCATGCAGCATGGCGGGGCGATAGGGGGCTTCGATCACGTCGGGCATGTGGCAGGTGGCAGAAATATCGGTGATGGCCACAGCCATGCCATTGTCGATCACGTCGAGGATTTCGCCGATGAGAATGCCCGCGTCCAGCGCCATCGCTTCGCCCGGTTCGAGATAGAGGGTCAGGCCAGTCTGCGCCTTGATCCGTTGCAGAAAGGCGATGAGGTCGTCGCGCTGATAATCGGCGCGGGTGATGTGGTGGCCGCCGCCAAAGTTCAGCCATTTGAGGCTATCGACGTGCGGCATGATGTGCGGTTCGACCGCTGCCCAGGTGCGTTCGAGCGGGGCCAGATCCTGTTCGCACAGATTATGGAAATGGATGCCGTCCACGCCGATCAGATGATCGGGCGTCAACTGGCTTACCGGGAAGCCGAGGCGGCTGTGCGGTTGGGAGGGGTCATATTTGGCGACCTCCCCCTCCGGGTTTTGCGGGTTGATGCGCAGGCCGATGTCGAAACTATGTCCGGCTGCGCGAGCGGCGTCGATCTGGGGCTTGAATCGCGTGATCTGGCCGGGGCTGTTGAAGATGACATGGTCGGAGATTGTGAGGATTTCGGCCAGATCATCAGGCTTGTAGGCGGCGCAATAGGTCGCGACTTCGCCCCTATACTCCTCCCGGCCCAAACGCGCTTCGTAAAGGCCCGATGCGCAAACGCCGTCCAGATATTCGCCGACGACGCTGCCCAGCGACCACATGGAAAACGCCTTGAGCGCGCCCAGCACCTTGATGCCCGCACGGTCGCGCACGTCCGCGAGGATAGCAAGGTTACGCCGGATCGCGGCCTCATCCACCACGAAGGCAGGGGACGGCACGCGATACAGGTCGAAATGCACGAAGGCGGCGGGATCGCCGGCTTTGGTTTCCATGAAGCATCCTCCGCCACATCGTCACCCCAGCGAAGGCTGGGGTCTCAATTCCTTGTGGCGCAACAGAAAAGGGAGATCCCAGCCTTCGCTGGGAAGACGGGGTGTCAGAACCCCAGTGGCGCGTCCAGTTCCTTTACCTGCCAGGGAAGCCCGTGTTTGTTGAGCATGTCCATGAACGGGTCGGGGTCCATCTGTTCGATGTTGAACACGCCTTCCCCCTTCCACGCGCCGGTCAGCATCATGGCCGCGCCGATCATCGCGGGGACGCCGGTGGTGTAGCTGACGGCCTGATTGCCCGTCTCTGCATAGGCATCCTCATGATCGCAGATGTTGAGGACATAGACGGTTTTCTGGACGCCATCCTTGGTGCCGGTCGCGATGTCGCCGATGTTGGTCTTGCCCTTGGTCGTGGCGCCAAGGCTGGACGGTTCGGGCAATACGGCCTTGAGGAACTGGAGCGGGATGATTTCCTTGCCCTCATAGATCACCGGGTCGATGCGGGTCATCCCGACATTCTGAAGCACTTCGAGATGCTTGAGATAGGCGTCGCCGAAGGTCATCCAGAAGCGGATGCGCTGAATTTCCGGGTAGAATTTGGCGAGGCTTTCCAACTCCTCATGATACATGAGATACATGTTCTTCGGCCCGACCTTATCAAAGTCGAACGTCTGCTTGTGGCTCAATGCCGGGCCTTCGACCCACTGGCCGCCTTCCCAATGGCGCGACGGCGCGGTGACTTCGCGGATGTTGATTTCCGGGTTGAAGTTGGTGGCGAAATGCTGGCCATGGTCGCCGCCATTGCAATCGAGAATGTCGAGCGTGTCGATAGTGTCGAGCAGATGCTTCTTGATATAGCTGGCAAAGACGCTGGTGACGCCGGGGTCGAAGCCCGAACCCAGCAGCGCCATGATGCCTGCTTCCTTGAAGCGTTCCTGATAGGCCCATTGCCAGCCATATTCGAATTTGGGCGTGTCGCGCGGTTCGTAATTGGCGGTGTCGAGATAGTCGGTCTTGGTCGCCAGACAGGCGTCCATGATATTGAGATCCTGATAAGGCAGGGCCAGGTTCACCACCAGTTTGGGCTGAACCTTCTCAATGAGCGCGATGGTCGCGGCTACATCATCTGCATCGACCTGCGCCACGTCGATGGTGACGCCAGTGCGGGCCAGCACCGATTCGGCGACCTTTTCGCAGCTGACGATGCGACGGCTGGCAAGCGTGATGTGGCTGAAGATGTCGCTGTTCATCGCCATCTTGTGCACCGCGACCGACCCGACGCCGCCCGCGCCGATGACCAGAACCTTGCTCAAATTCATCTCCATATCCTGTGCGCGGCACTTCCGCGAAAGCGCCCATATAGGGGCTTGGCATGACAGCGCAAAGACGCAGTGTAATTGGGTGGCGCGAGCGTCTGCCCTTTAGGTCATGCTTGCACCCATATGGCGCGGTCAGGCGTATCTGTGCTGCATCCCGACATTGGTGGGGTGCCAAAGATCTGGAAGGATGCCCCTATGAAGTTCACCCCCATGACGATCGCCCTCGCCGGCGTGCTGTTGACCGCGAGCGGCGGCGGGATTGCCTATGCGCAGATGGCCAAGAATCCGATGGTCGGCGGCGCGGCGATGTATCCGACGAAGGACATCATCGATAATGCCGTCAATTCCAAAGACCACACCACGCTGGTCGCTGCAGTCAAGGCAGCCGGTCTGGTCGATACGTTGAAAGGTGCAGGGCCGTTTACGGTATTCGCGCCGACCAACGCCGCCTTTGCCAAGCTGCCCGCAGGCACGGTGGACACGCTGTTGAAGCCGGAGAATAAGGCGACGCTGACCGGCGTGCTGACCTATCATGTCGTGCCGGGCAAGATGAACGCCAAGGACATTGCCGCCAAGGCGAAGGCCAACAAGGGCAAGGCCGTACTGACCACCGCGCAGGGCGAGACGCTGACCGTGTGGCAGAAGGGCAAGGATTGGTATGTCACTGACGCAAAGGGTGGATCGGCCAAGATCACCATTGCCGACGTCAACCAGTCCAACGGCGTCATTCACGTCATCGATACGGTATTGATGCCCTGATCCGTGCGATATTGACGTGAAGGCCGATGGGCCGATGGCTGCACCCCTTGCCATCGGCCCGTTTGTTTGTGGGTCAGAAACGCGCGCCGTCGACCTTTGTGATGGTCAATGTGTCGAGGTCGATGGATGGTGCGCAGCGCAGGTTGATGGCGCGCATCGGGGCGGTGGCGGACTGGCCGAGCGCGAAAGGCTGGGTGCCGCAAGTGCGGCAGAATTGATGTGTGATCGCGTGCTTGTAGAAATGATAGTCGGTGATCTGGTCTTCGCCGCTGTCCAGCGTGAATTGGTCGGTGGAAACGAAGGTGAGGACCAGCCCCTTGGCATGACAATGGGAGCAGTTGCAGGTCATTGCTTCGGTGGGGACGTCGGCGGCGACGGTGAAGGTGACAGCGCCGCAGTGGCAGCTTCCGGTGTAGGGCATGGGGTGGTTTCCTTATTCGCGTAGCAACATCACCGCTTGCCTAGCAAATGCCGCAGCATCCGCCCCGCGTAAAAATCCGGCTACAGCGCCCATGCTGGGCCAAAGTGGGCCGAAAAGGAAATCCAATCCACTTGTGGATCGGATGTTTTCTGGATGGGTGGCCTGCCAGATGCTGATGTAGATAATCATTGCAATGGGGACGGACAGCAGCCCGATGCAGCCAGATTTATGACGCGAAATGGCGACGCCGAATAGAAGACCGGCGAACGCGCCGTAGAGTAGCAGCATTTGGATCGTCATGGCGGGAGCGCATCTGAGTCCGGCTTAGAAGAGAATGCCGATTGCGAAAATACTATCCGTTCGCCCTGAGCCTGTCGAAGGGCCGTTCTTTTCTCGTTGCGGTGCAAAGAAAGGACGAGGCTTCGACAGGCTCAGCCCGAACGGTGTGGGGGGCTAGGCGGCGTGGACAAATTTGAGCCAGTATCTGGCGGCGGCTATATGGACCATTCCGAGGAAGCTGTTGGCCAGTTGATCGTAGCGGGTGGCGATGGCGCGGTTGATCTTGAGCTGCCCGAACATGCGCTCAATGCGATTGCGCTGCTTGTAGAGCGCCCGATCATGCTCGATTTTCACGCGGCGGTTTGATCTGCCAGGGATGACGGCTTCGATATTCCGTTCGGCAAGGTCGGCACGGATCGTGTCAGCGTCGTAGCCTTTGTCGGCGAGAAAAGCCTTAGGTGGACGCTCGGGCAGGCCGATCAGGGCGTCATAGGCTTTGCAATCTGCGGCCTCGCCGATCGTCAGATGGAAGGCGAGCGGTCGGCCGAGGGCATCTGCCAGGCAGTGAAGCTTACTGGTGAACCCGCCCCGCGAGCGGCCAAGAGCGCGTCGATGAGTCCCCCTTTTCCGCCCGCTGCCGAAACATGGGCGCGGACTGTGGTGCTGTCGATGCTGTAGTGGCGGCTGTCCGCCATGACCTCGGCGAGCGTCACTGCCACGGTCTCCCAAACCCCTGCTTCGCTCCAGCGCCGGAACCGCCGATAGATGGTGTTCCAACTGCCATATTTTGGTGGCACGTCGCGCCATGGAGCGCCGCAGCGGAGCCGCCAGAGAATGCCGTTGATGATCGAACGATTCTGCTCGGGAGGTCTACCTCGGCCGCGGTTGTCAGGGTCAATGGGCAGCAGACCCTTGAGAACACGCCATTCTGCTTCGGTGAGATCGCCCCTGCTCAAACCTGCCTCCAAAAGCAGCCTTGAATCAATCCTCTTGGGCTACGTCAATCGCATCGACGTCCAAAATGCCATAAGGCGCATATACTATTCCTCCAAGGTGATGGACAGTTCGAGAGGGCTGTCGCTATCCGCAAAAAATCGGCTGCCATCCTCAAATTCGATCACCACCTCTCCATCGCGGTGGCGCATGACACGGCGGACAACCTTGCCAATCAGCATCGACGTAGCTCGTTCGCTCTCTTCTTCCAGCGTCATTCCCAATGGTAACAACCAGATCGCAGGAAAGCGATCCTGCTAACATCGAATTTGTCCACGCCGCCTAGCGCACCAGTTTCCGCAACCCTTCCACAGTATCCGCTTCCGCCGCTGGCTTGTCCCGCCTGATCCGGGCGATCCTTGGGAAGCGCATGGCGAGGCCGGATTTGTGGCGCTTGCTGTCGTGGATGCTATCGAAGGCGACTTCCAGCACCAGCGTCTTTTCCACTTCGCGCACCGGGCCGAAGCGAGCGACCGTGTTCTGGCGGACGAAGCGGTCGAGCCATTTGAGTTCCTCGTCGGTGAAGCCGCTATAGGCTTTGCCTACCGGGTGCAGGTCGCCGTCCGCAGTCCAGCAGCCGAAAGTGTAATCGGAATAGAAGGAGGAGCGTTTGCCGTGGCCGCGCTGGGCGTACATCATCACGCAATCGGCGGTTAGCGGATCGCGTTTCCATTTATACCATAGTGCAGCCTTGCGCCCGGCGACATAGGGGCTGTCGCGGCGTTTGAGCATGACGCCTTCGATCGCGGCGTCGCGCGCACCGGCGCGGATGTCGGCCAGCGCGTCGAAATCGACGGCGTCTATGACGGCGGACAGGTCGAAGCGAGTGGCTTCGAGGTGCGGCATGAAGGCTTCGAGCCGGGCGCGGCGTTGCTCCCACGGCAGGGCGCGCAAATCCTCGTCGCCTTCGAGCAGCAGGTCGTAGAGGCGGACGAAGGCGGGGTAATCGGCCTGCATCTTTGCGCTGACGACCTTTCGGCCGAGGCGCTGTTGCAGGGCGTTGAAACTGGCCGCCTCCCCACCCTGAAATTCGCCGCGCACCAGCAATTCGCCGTCCAGCACGGCATGGCCGGTGAAAGCAGATGCGATTTCGGGGAAGCTGGCGGAAATATCATCGCCCGCGCGGCTGTAGAGGCGGGTTTGTGTCCCTGTGCCGACGATCTGGATGCGGATGCCGTCCCATTTCCATTCGGCGGCATAATCGGTCAGGTCCACGCTGTCGGCTTCGAGCGGGTGAGCGAGCATGAAGGGGCGAAAGAAGGGCGTGCCTGCCGGATCGGGACGGGTGGCGCGCCCTTCGGCCCAGTCGAACAGGGCGGCGTAGGGGGGCGAGAGGGCGTGCCAGACCTGCTCGACATCATCGACGTCGAGGCCGAATGCCTGCGCAAAGCCGGTCTTGGCGAGCCGGGCGGAAATGCCGACGCGCAATCCCCCGGTGGCGAGTTTGAGCAGGGCGAAGCGGCCCGATGCGTCGAGATGGTCCATCATCTGTGCGAGTAAATCGGGCGCTGCGGCGCGGCTGGTGGCGTGGAGGCGATCGACCACGGTAGCGAGCGTCAGGGTGCCATCGTCTAGGTCGGGCGGTTCGTTGGGCGGTGGCGGCCAGAGGAGGGCGACGGTTTCGGCGAGGTCGCCGACATAATCGCGGCTCATTTCATAGAGGACGGGATCGACGCGAGCGCGAATCATATCGCCGATGGCGGATGATTTGACGGCCTTGAGGTCGAGGCTGCCGGTCAGCGCGGCGAGCGCCCAGCCGCGATCCGGGTCCGGCGCGGCGCGGAGGTAAGCGGCGATCAGGGCGAGTTTGCCGTTGCGCGATCGGGTATAGACGAGCGCGTCGAGGAGTTGGGAGAAGGCTCTCATGCGCCAACATCCGTTCGGTTCGAGCTTGTCGAGAACGCGCGCGAGACAGTTCTCGACAAGCTCGAACCGAACGGGTGGGGGGATGTCCGGGCCGTCACCCTTCCTCCTCCTCGTCGTCGCGGCCGACCAGGGCGAGCGCGCGGGCGCGAATCTGGTGAGTCATGCACCAGTGGAGCAGCGCTTCCTCGCGCCCGTGGGTGATCCAGGTTTCGGTGGGGGCAACCTCGCGGATCGTGTCGGTCAATTCGTCCCAGTCGGCATGGTCGGACAGGATCAGTGGCAGTTCGACATTTTTCTGCCGCGCGCGCTGGCGCACGCGCATCCAGCCGGACGCCATGGCGGTGATGGGGTCGGGCAAGCGGCGGCTCCAGCGGTCGTTGAGGGCGGAGGGCGGGGCGACTACGATGGAACCGCGCATATCCTTCGCCGCAACGCCGGTGGCGGGGCGCAGGTCGCCCATTTCGACGCCGAGTTCGGCATAGAGCGCGCACATCCGCTCCATTGCGCCGTGCAGATAGATGGGGTCATGATGGCCGCGTGCGCGCAGTTCGCAGATGACCCGTTGCGCCTTGCCCAGTGCATAAGCACCGACCAGCACCGAGCGATCGGGATTGGCGTGGAGCGCGGCGAGCAGCCGGTCGATTTCGCTGCCAGTGTCGGGGTGGCGGAATACGGGCAGGCCAAATGTCGCTTCGGTCACGAAGATGTCGCAAGGGACCGGCTCGAACGGGGGGCAGGTGGGGTCGGGGCGGCGTTTATAGTCGCCGGTGACGACGACCCGTTCGCCCGCATGGGTCAGGACGATCTGCGCCGATCCCAGCACATGGCCAGCGGGAACGTAGCGGATGGTGACGCCGCCCAGCCGGATTTCCTCGCCATAGCCGACCGGCGTGCCGGACGCCGTGCCATAGCGCAGCGCCATGATCGCCAGCGTTTCGCGCGTGGCCCAGACATGGCCATGGCCGCCGCGCGCATGATCGGCATGGCCATGCGTCACCAGCGCCCGTTCGCGCGGGATCGACGGGTCGATCCACGCATCGGCGGGGCGGACGTAGATGCCGGTGGGGTGGGGTTCTATCCAGTGCGCCATGCAGGGTAAAAGATGGGAGCGGGCGTCAATGTTCCGCAACCTGTTTCATCGTGCAGTCATCCCTTTGTCATGCCTGTGCCACGCGCCTGCCCTATGCGCCGCGCCACGACCCGACGGCGAGGAGGCTTTACGACATGGCGGTACCGGCACATCAGAACGTCACGCGCGCAGTGCATCGGCATCGGCATCTGTCGAAACAGGGGTTGCTGGAGCGGGCCTTCACCTTTGCGTTTCGCGGCCTCGTCTATGCCCAGATATGGGAAGACCCGGTAGTGGATATGGAGGCGCTGGCCATCACGCCCGATTGCCATGTCGTGACGATCGCGTCGGGGGGCTGCAACGTCCTGTCCTACTTGACTGACGATCCGGCGAAGATTACGGCCGTCGACCTAAATACCGCACATATTGCGCTCAACCGGCTCAAGCTGATGGCGGCGCGGACCTTGCCCGACCATGCGGCGTTTCACCGCTTCTTCGCGCAGGCGGACAGCCGGGAGAATGTGGCGGCCTATCGCGATGTCGTGGCCCCGCATCTGGACGAAGCGACGCGGCGTTATTGGGAAGGGCGCGACCTGATCGGGCGGCGGCGGATCGGTGGCTTCGCGCGGGGCATCTACAAGCATGGCCTGCTGGGGCGGTTCATTGGCGCGGCGCATCTGCTGGCGCGGCTGCATGGCGTCAATCCCAAGCGGATGCTGGACGCGAAAACGATGGAGGAGCAGCGGGCCATTTTCGATGCGGAGCTGGCGCCGTTCTTCGAAAAAGGCTTTGTGCGCTGGCTGACCAGCCAGCCTGCATCGCTGTTCGGGCTGGGCATCCCGCCCGCGCAGTTCGAGGCGCTGGCCGGGGACGACCGGATGGACACGGTGTTGAAGGCGCGGCTCAAAAAGCTGGCGTGCGATTTCGACCTGAAGGATAATTATTTCGCGGTGCAGGCGTTCGGGCGGGGCTATGCGGCCAATGACCCTGCAAGCGAGGGGCCGTTGCCGCCCTATTTGCAGGCGGTGAACCATGACGCCGTGCGGGCGCGGGCCGACCGCGTCGATGTGCGTCACGTCAACTTCACCGATTTTCTCCGCGATCAGCCTGCCGGATCGGCGGATCGCTACATATTGCTGGATGCGCAGGACTGGATGGATGACGACCAGTTGAACGCGCTGTGGGCGCAGATCACGCGGACGGCAAAGCCGGGCGCGCGGGTGCTGTTCCGTACCGCAGGAGAGCCGAGCATATTGCCGGGGCGGGTCATGGACAGCGTGCTGGACCAGTGGGACTATCGTGCGGAAGCATCGCGCGATTATACCGCGCGCGACCGTTCGGCCATTTATGGCGGCGTGCATCTCTATGTGCTGAAAGGCGCGTGATGAGCGCGCATGGGCAATTGATGGACGGAGTCTATCGCTGGCAACGGCATATCTATGACCTGACCCGCAAATATTATCTGCTGGGGCGGGACGGGCTGATCGCCGACCTTGATCCCCCTGCTGGTGCAAGCGTGCTGGAAATCGGCTGTGGCACCGGGCGCAATTTGATCGCGGTGGGTAAGGCATGGCCGCAGGCGCAGCTTTATGGTGTCGATATATCGGACGCGATGCTGGACACCGCGCGGGGCGCTGTCGCGAAGGCAGGCATGGGCGCGCGGGTGACGCTGGCGCGGGGCGATGCGTGTGGGTTCGACGCGGATGCGCTGCTGGGGCGGGCGACGTTCGACCGGGTGTTCGTCAGCTATGCGCTGTCGATGATCCCCGACTGGGAAGCGGCGCTGCATCAGGCGGCGGCCTGCGTTGCACCGGGCGGGCGGCTGGAGATCGTGGATTTCGGGCAGCAGGAGCGGTTGCCGGGCGTGTGGAAGCGCCTGCTGTCGGGATGGCTGGCGCAGTTTCATGTAACCCCGCGCCGCGAGCTGGGCCACGCGATCGAAGCTGTCGCGCGCAACATGGGCGGCGTCGCGCATGTCCGCGCGCTATATCGTGGTTATGCGTTGCGGGGCGGGATGATGCGGGTTTGAACCAACCTTTTTCCTGCCATTCCAGCATGTGCTGGGATGACAGGTTTCAGGCCGCCTGCTGCGCGGCCTTTTCAAGGTCGAGCCGGTCCCAGATTTCCACCAGTGCGTTCACCAGATCGCGCATCATTTCCTCGGTATGCGCGGGGCCGGGGGTGAAGCGCAGCCGTTCGGTGCCGCGCGGAACGGTGGGGTAATTGATCGGCTGCACATAGGCGCCATATTCGGCCAGCAATATGTCGCTGATCCGCTTGGCCTTCACAGGATCGCCCACCATCAGCGGGACGATATGGGTGACGGATGGCATGACCGGCAGGCCAGCCTCTGCCATCAACGCCTTGAGCATCGCGGCCGACTTCTGCTGCCCTTCGCGTTCGTCGCTGGAGCCTTTGAGGTGGCGGACGCTGGCCAGCACGCCAGCGACTAGCACGGGCGACAGCGATGTGGTGAAGATGAAACCCGGCGCATAGCTGCGGATCACGTCGACGATCATCTGGTCGGCGGCGATATAGCCGCCCATGACGCCGAACGCCTTGCCCAGCGTGCCTTCGATGATGGTCAGTCGGTCGGCCACTTCGTCGCGTTCGGAAATGCCGCCGCCGCGCGCGCCATACATGCCGACCGCATGGACTTCGTCCAGATAGGTCAGCGCGTTAAACTCGTCCGCCAGGTCGCAGATCGCCGCGATCGGCGCGACGTCGCCGTCCATCGAATAGACGCTTTCGAACGCGATCAGCTTGGGCGCTTCGGGGTCTTCGGCGGCCAGCAATTCGCGCAGATGGTCGAGGTCGTTATGACGGAACACGCGCTTTTCGCAGCCCGAATTGCGGATGCCTGCAATCATGCTGGCATGGTTCAGTTCGTCGGAAAAGACGATGCAATTGGGCAGCAGCTTGGCCAAGGTCGCCAGCGTCGCTTCGTTCGAGACATAGCCCGACGTGAACAGCAAAGCCGCTTCCTTGCCATGCAGATCGGCCAGTTCGCTTTCCAGATCGACATGATAATGGGTGTTGCCGCCGATATTGCGCGTGCCGCCGGAACCCGCGCCGACATCGTGCAGCGCTTCTTCCATCGCGGCGATCACCTTGGGATGTTGTCCCATAGCCAGATAGTCGTTGGAACACCATACCGCGATCGGCTTTGGCCCGTTATGGCCATGAAAACAGCGGGCATTGGGGTAGGAGCCGCGATTGCGCAGGATGTCGATAAACACCCGGTAGCGGCCTTCTTCATGGAGACGGTCGATCGCCTGCGCAAAGATATGCTTGTAGTTCACGCTCGCCCTATCCCTTGATGGCCCGCATCCTCTGGTTGCGGCATTTACCGACAGATGGCGCCTATTACCAGCGCTAACCGTTCGCAGGCATAGGGGGAAATACCGATCAGAGACATCGGACCTTTTGTCCAATGCGCTGGATCATAGCTGGTCGATGCGGCCAAGCCCATACTCCGCCAGCGCGGGGGCCAGTGCGCGGACCTTGTCATCGACACGAGTGAACACGGCGATGCCGGGGGACGGGGCGGCGGGCCAGGCCTGCCCCTGGGTCAGAAAAGCGATGCGCCGGGCGATGCCTTCGCCGCCATGGACGAAGGTGAGCGGGCGGCCGATATTCTGGAGCGCGGCGGCGGCCAGTTCGTCCTGAACCAGCGGGAAATGGGTGCAGGCCAGCGCCACCACGTCCATCGCGTCGCCGCCAGGCTGATCGGTCAGTCCGGCAAGCGCTGCGCGCGCGATGGCGGGATCGAGCAGTTCGCCGCGCAGCTTCGCTTCGGCCAGTTCGACCAGCGCGGCGCAGCCATGGCGCAGCACGATGCAGTCCGCGCCATGTTCCGCCGCCAGCCGATCGACATAGGGTTGTCGCACCGTGGCGTCGGTTCCCAGCACGCCGAACACCCGGCTTTTGGACGCCAGCGCAGCCGGTTTTATCGCCGGGACGGTGCCGACCACGGGAATGTCGAGCGCGGCGCGCACATGGCTGAGCGCGATGGTCGACGCCGTGTTGCACGCAATGACGGCCAGACGCGGGCGATAGCGTTCCACCAGTCGCCCCAGTAACGCTGGCACCCGCGCGGCAATTTCCGCCTCGCTCTTTGTGCCATAGGGGAAGCCTGCACTGTCGGCGGCATAGACGATGGACGCGGTGGGCAGCATCGCGCGGGCAGGGGCGAGGATGGACAGGCCGCCGACGCCGGAATCGAAGAAAAGGATCGGGGCAGAGGGGGCGACGGTCATGACAAAGAGCATGTCGCGGCATCGGGCGGGGGTGTCAACACGCCCATTGCCCGCAACGCCCGTCACGCTATGGTCGCGCTTTCTTTCTATCGGCGAGACTATGACCCCTCCCTGGCTCCTTCCACTGTTCGTTCTGGTCCTTGGCTATCTGCTCGGCTCCATTCCCTTTGGCCTGTTGCTCACGCGCTTCACCGGCGCGGGGGATTTGCGGCAGATCGGGTCGGGCAATATCGGCGCGACCAATGTGTTGCGCACGGGTCGCAAGGGGTTGGCGGCGGCGACCCTGCTGCTTGACCTGTTGAAAGGGGCCGTGGCGGTGCTGATCGGCGCGGCGCTGGTCGATGGTGGCGGGGCGATGGCAGGCGCAATGGCGTTTATTGGCCATTGCTATCCGGTCTGGCTGCGCTTTGCAGGCGGCAAGGGGGTGGCGACGATGATGGGCGTGGTCACCGCGCTGCATTGGCCAGCAGGGTGCATTTTTGCGGCGGTCTGGCTGGGCGCTTTGTTCGGGACGAAATGGTCGTCGGTGGGCGGCATGGCAGCGGCGGTGAGCGCGCCGGTGGCCCTGTGGTTCATGGGGCGGCTCGAACTGGTGCCGGTGGCGCTGGCAATGGCGCTGATCCTGCTGTGGCGGCATCGGGCGAATATCGCGCGGCTGGTGCAGGGGACGGAACCCAAAATCGGCACTGACAAGGGGTGAGCGAGCGGGAGCGGTTCGACCGGCTGCGCCTCATCCGGTCACCCCGGATCGGTCCGGTCAGCTATCGGCAATTGATGGCCCGGTTCGGCACGGCGGGCGACGCGCTGCGCGCCATTCCCGATCTGGCGGCGCGGGGCGGCGGCAAGGCGAGCGTCGCGGACGCTGGCGCAATCGAGCGGGAGATTGCCGCGTCGCGCGCATTGGGCGCACGCTATCTGCTGATGGGGGACGCCGATTATCCTGCCTTGCTCGACCAGATGGAGGGCGCACCGCCTGCGCTCATCATACGCGGCAATGCTGCGATGGCGCAGGGGCAGTGCATCGCCATGGTCGGCGCGCGGAACGCATCGGCGGCGGCTGTGCGCTTTGCCCGCACGCTGGCGCAGGATCTGGGCCAGCGCGGCGCGATCGTCGTGTCGGGTCTGGCGCGCGGCATCGACACGGCGGCGCATCAGGGTTCGGTAGGCAGCGGGACGATCGGCGTCATTGCCTGCGGGCTGGACGTCGTGTTTCCGCCGGAAAATCGGGATTTGCAGGAACAGGTCGCCCATGACGGACTGCTGGTGAGCGAACATCCGCCGGGCGTTCAGCCACTGGCGCGGCATTTCCCTGCGCGCAACCGCATCATCGCGGGGCTGGCCATTGGCACCGTTGTGGTGGAGGCCGCACCCAAATCGGGATCGCTCATCACTGCACGGCTGGCAGGAGAGGCCGGGCGCGAAGTGATGGCCGTGCCGGGCTCCCCGCTCGATCCGCGCGCGCAGGGGTGCAACCAGTTGATCAGTTCATAAACGGTTGCACTCCCCGTTAACGCTTTGCCGTTACGGAGAAAATATGACCCAGCCTGCTTGGATTTACGCGCGCTTTTCGAGTAACGAACAGTCGAAGGGTGATAGCGTCCGACGCCAGCTTGTAGAAGGACGCGCATTTGTCGAACGCATGGGTTGGATACACGACCCAGCGTTGGAAATTGTCGAAGAGGGCAAGTCTGCATACCACGGAGACAACCGCTCCGAAGGGTCGCTGCTCGGCGGATTTGAGCAGAGGGCCAGAGATGGGCATTTCAGTAATGGCGCTGTCCTGTGCTGCGAGAATTTAGACCGTCTTACACGAGCTGGTTACGAACAAGCGGTCGAATTGCTCCGGTCGCTGACGATGAGCGGCGTCACCGTGGCGACGTGGAACGACAACCAGATTTACGAGGCGAATACGCGCATCGACATGATGAAGGTCATGTCGATTATCCTCAAATCGGAACTAGCCCGCGAGGAGAGCGAAAAGAAAAGCATCCGCATCAAAGCCAGTTGGCAAAATAAGATCGAAGCAGCGATCAATGGTGACCGCCGCGCACTGACAAAAATCCTTCCAGCTTGGTTGCAACGCGACGACACCACTATGCACATGACGGTAAACCCATATCGGGCATCGGTCGTAAACGAGATTTACGATTGGTATATTGAGGGACGCGGTTTGCCCTCGATTGTGCAGCGCCTAAACGAACGTCGGGAAGCGTCCTGGGCATACGGGATTAAGGATCGAGGTCAGGGCTGGAACACTGCCTACCTACACAAAATCCTGACCAATCGGGCCGTGCTTGGCGAGTTCGAGCCTATGAGCAGGCCACGCTCAGCGATGCACGAAATTACCAAAGGCATCGTCGTGCAGGACTTTTATCCGCACATCGTCACTGCACAGAAATTCAACCGAGTCCAGCAGCTACGGTCGCAGCGCGCGAAGTGGGGCGGTCAGGCGACAAAAACCATGAACAACCTGCTGTCAGGTATCGCTAAGTGCAGCACTTGCGGCGGTGCCATGTATTTTGAGAGCCAACAGAAAGTCGGTCGTCGCACCGGACATAAGCTGCTGAACGGGACTCCCTCAACGTATGTGGCAAAAACTGACCGCAGCTATTACCGCTGCAACAGCGCCCGGCGCGGACATACCTGCACCAACAAAACCCGCATCCGCTATGAGACACTGGAACGGGCTGTGTTGGACTGCATGTTCGATCTTGCGATGAAGGACAGCACGTTCAAGCCAAGCGATGCCGTTGCCCGACTGTCCATAGCCTATGCAGAACTGGAACGGTCCATATCGACCAAGCGGGTGCAGATGCAGCGGGGATCGGACAACCTGCTTGAGGTGTTTAGCAAGTCCCTTGCCCAGCGCGTTGCCCAGCTTGAAGCGGAAGTTGAGGCAGATGAGGCGCGGCTTGCTGGTATCAAGCGCGACCTTGAGATCGAGCGCGGTGCATTGCGTCCAGAAGAGGATGCTAGCCTACTGCTCGCTGCCCGCGCTGCCCTTAACAGCGATGACGCCGACGCTCGATATATTGCGCGGGTCCAGACACACCAGTCCCTTACCCGACTGATTGACCAAATGTTCTGTGACACACGGGGCGAAACGCACGTCACACTGAACAACAGCGACGTTTATGTGCATATCGCACCTGACGGTCGGACCTCCGCTATGATCCATGAGGGACCGGACGGACAGATGGACTGGCACCCGGATCATTGTGCTTCCGAATGAAGGCGTATTAAACCCAAATCAACATGTTTGAGGCCTAGATGCTGACTTGCAATGGGAGGCTACTGTGTCGGACGTGAATAAAACGAACACACCAATGCCGCCGATGGTAGGCTGGCTGTTGGGTAGTCTAGCTGTCGGCACGTTGATAATCTGGAACTATGCAGGCACGACTAGAACCGTCTGGTGGCTCGTTTTGCTTATCGCTCCGATAATGGTCTTTTTTCTGCTAAGCGGTTTGAAATATGTCGTTTACAAAAGTAAGACGCTCATCGGGATTATCGGCATTTTTATGGTATGCTGTTTGATCGTGTCAGGGCTGACGCTGCTGTTCGGGTGTGCAGTTGTCGTTAAAGTCGTAGCTAGTCCATTCTTAGGATCATCGCATTCTTACGTGGATGAAGAACTGCCGCAAAACTGGCGCAGATAGCTTGTGCAGCGTCACCTATGCAGGAGCCGCACCCACCAAAGTCGGTACGGCTCCATCTATCTCAAACGCCGATCTGCGCTCCCCAACCATTCAACCCTTGGTGCGACGAGCCGACATACGAGCGCTGATCTCATCCAACTGCCCGTCGAACTTACCTGCCGCAACAGCCTCGCGAATGTCCGCAAGAAACTGTGACAATGCCTCGATGGACATTTCCAGATAGGTAGCATCACCGGACAGCTTCAATGGCGTGTTACCATAACGAACCTGACACTTCACAACATCGCCATCAGGATGCGGCTTGAACCATGCCTTCTTGCCCACATCCTTTTTGTCCAGATAGCCGATCTGAGTATCCACTGCCTCCAACAGCTTGTCCCGTGGTGACTTGCCGGGAGCCTTGGCACGGACAGACTTCTTCGTCGTCCAACCGATCTTGCCCGATACAGTGGCATATTTTTCCCAAGGCATCTTCGCCATCACTGATCTCCTAAATTGTCTACTGACACGTCTTGTAAATATCGTATATGAAGAACCCACTAAACCTACCAGCAATGCATGACAACCCTCTACCCGTCATGATCCTGATGATGTGTCAGCCATGGACTGATCGCTTCCCCGACATCACGCCCAATGCAGCGAAATATGCGATCAGCGAGGATGGTGATGAACGGCTGAACGATGTGCTGAAAATCCTAAGACGATACCCCAACGACTACAGCTATAAGTTCTTCACTGAACGAGAGGATGACGCAGAGACGATTGCGGTCCTGAAAACGTTCTATGGAGACATAGCGTTCTATCAACACGCGGTGGTCGCTTGGGTAAAGAGTGATAGGTTGGCCAGTGTGTTGAATGAAGCACTAGATAAATGACGCCATCATTCCTCTAAGGCAGGGCGCTGAATTCGGCTGACCATAGAGACCAAATCTGGATATCGTTGCATACCATCAAGAGACGGATTTCCATTCGGCCCGTAGCCTTGGATTGCTGCACTTTGAAATGCGTTCCGATCGTCGATTTGACATAGCAATTCGTACGTCATCTCGGAAGCGGCTTTGAGTTGCCCTGCCGCAACCTCTAAACGACAGTCGATGCTTGAACTACGCCTATGAAAAACTCGAAACTCCCAACGGGCAACGCGGACTGCGGTTGGTAATGACCCCTTCGGTAATCCTTTCATTGTCCCAATTGCGAGCGGTATGAGAAGCGGCGCAACCAAATTCTTATTCTTCGATAGGCTGGCGCAGGTAGCAAGTATATCAATCAGCTCTATCGCATCTCGTGCCGACAGATCATACATATACAGATATTCAGAAACTAGTTGTGCAAGAGTAGGCTTGTACGGATTGGATGCGTAGACAGCCATTTGATAGAATGAAAAATCATCCTCTGTTATAGCAGTTTGCTGCAATAGAGATTGCACATATGCCACATGCTCTGCGTCTTTCAACGTGTACCGCCGTTTTATAAACCTCTTGAGATATGATGGGCCATCGAAGTTAGCGCCATAGGCAGCATTGACGGAGTGGGCCAACTGCTGCCCGTGCATTCCGAAAATGAATACTAGACCTGCGACGTCGAACAGGTGCTTGATTTCCTCCAGTAGCTTTATCGCATATGTGGGTCGGCAACGATCCAGCTCGTCAATGACGATGACGACAGGCGGAGAGCTTCCCGCCTCTGTAACATTTTCTACCATGGCTTCTAAACAGGTCTTGAGGTCTGCGATGGCCTTGCGTCCCTCGCGATACGACGTGACCCGATCAGCCATCAATTTGTCTGGGGCAACCTGCTTTAGGGTTTGCTCCGTGCTTTCAACAGCGTCCTTGCCAAGTTCCTCCAAGCTATTTTTGATTGCGTCTCCAACGTCCTCATCCACATTGGTTAGAACGTCTGACAATGCCTCTACGGAACCCCCAGTTATAGCTAGGCCAAGCAGCCGCTTGAAGACCCCTACACCCGCTATCTTCGCTACTTTACCTGACTTGTCGAGAATGCCGCGCCAACTCTTTTCGAGTTCTGCCGACTGCCGGAAGTACGGCGCCAGCGCCTCTGTCAGTGTCGCAACCAACGCAGTCAGCGGATCGTCTGCTATGTCATCAGACCAAGCGTCAATGTAGGCCACAGGATGGGTTATTCTAAGCTGTTCGGCAAGGTGCTTGAGGAAGAATGTTTTCCCCTGACCATAACCACCATCAATGGCCAACGTGAGAGCGCCTTGATCCACTCGGATTAGAGCAACGTCCGCAAAGCCTTCCACATATGAACAAATCAGATTTGCCTCTTCGCGACGATCCAACATGTCATCATGCCAGATAGCGATACAGGCCTGCTCATACTCATCTGCTGTCATGTCGCCCCCTAAGTAAAAATATGCATCGTGACAGGCGGGCTAACAGACAAGATCATGCGCCTTCCGCACCAAATTGATGCTATATCGCGTGTCCGGCCGCTGACCAGATTGAAGTGATGAATGCTGCCCTGAGCCACTGAACCCCCAATGTTTCTGTAAATAGCTTTGAAGTCTGTTCACAGCAACGGGAGAAATGCGTGGCAAAAGTGGCAAAACCAAATGGTGCGGTAGCGTTGAGTAAGAATGCGGGGGAAGCGTCAGGGGCGATGGTGAAGGCGTCGAAACGCACTCGGAAGCAGCCCTATCGTCGTACTGAGAAGCTAGAGAATGCGATTTTATCAAGGCTTGCCTGCGGCGAGAGCCTAATCGCAATCTGCCAAGACCCAAAGATGCCAGCGCGCCAGACCGTGATGACATGGATGACACTCGACCCTGAGTTTGAAGCCATGATGGACGATGCCTACAAGTGGAAGGCCCGCTATTTCGGAGAGGCCATCCTTGATGTCGCGGAGGGCGGCACTCTCAGCACTGGCGACATTCGCCGGGATGAGTTGAAGATCAAAGCCTTGATGTGGCTCGCGGGCAAATACAACCGTCGACTATTCGGTGACGCTGTTGAGGTCGCGCACAAGCATGAGGGTCTCCAGATCAACATGCCCGCCGAATGGATGGCTGGTGAGATTATCCCAACCTGTCAGCCTCAAGTCATTGATGTTGATATCAAGTCCTCCGGTGGGACCGTCGAGTAGTAGAACTGCCAGTCAAGTAAATCGTTCACGGTCGCATTTCAGTTCATCGCAGCTTTCGTTCAGATTATCGCAGTTGCGAAATATCTCATGGACGGGCCGTGTAAAAATGGCATCATTCAAGCCGCGTTGGGGGAGCCTTTCAGGAGGTCAACAATGGAACTATGCTTTGATCGCGCATACTATGAAGCTCGTCTTGCTAGAGCGTTGGAATTGGCCAACTCTGCCACGATACCGTCTATACGCAAGATCCATCTGATCCATGCCAGCCATTACGAGGCTGCATTAAATCGATCTATCAAGAGAAGCGCACCAGCTCGCAGAACCCTTGTGAGCGCCTGACACCAATCACGCTACCCAACATGCACCCAAGGACGTCTTGACCCTCCGTGACCCGTCTACGGGCATCGTTCCCGCATACATTCTGTAACAGCAGGACTACCGTTGCACTGTGTAACAGACTGGCACCCAGACTGTCACATCTCCGCTTGCTCTTCAAGTCATGTGACAACACTGCTCACGGGTCTTAAACGTGGAGTGACAACATGATAGTGGGATACGCAAGGGTTAGCACTGCTGGGCAATGCCTTGATGTGCAGTTAGATGAACTGAACGCCAAAGGATGCGAACGCATCTTCTCCGACAAAGCCACCGGCACCAACATGGATCGCTCCGGGCTGGCCCAGATGATGACGTTCGTGCGTGATGGCGATACAATCGTGGTCAGTCGCTTGGACCGGTTTGCCCGGTCACTGAAAGACCTGTTCACGCTGCTCGATCAACTGACCGTAAAGGGTGTGGCATTCCAATGTCTGCATCAACCTATCGACACGGCTTCCTCGACCGGAAAGCTGACGCTGGCTGTCCTTGGTGCCGTTGCTGAATTCGAGAATGATCTGCGCCGGGAACGGCAGCGTGAAGGCATAGCCAAGGCGAAAGCTGCGGGGGTCTATAAGCGCGGGCCGGTGATCGACGCTGCTGAGGTGCTGCGGCGCAAAGATAGTGGTGAGAACCCCTCTGTGATCGCGAGAGCTATGGGTATCAGCCGCATGTCAGTCTATCGAACGTTGAGCGCCAGCGTGGGGTGAAAGGTGGAGGCAGGTTGGAAGGGGTATACCCCAATCCTCTGGTTGGGCCGGGTGTAGCCACAGAAGTCTATTTTCAAACCACAGAAACCGACCGTACCGCTCATATTTTTTAGAACGTTTTCAAAAACCGACCTATCAACCCCTGCTAGGCACCGCTCCGAAATGGCCTGCCAATTTAGCATATTGCACGGCATCATCTTGATTGAATTTGACGATGGCAACCGAAGTCAGTCCGTCATAGAGTTCTGTGTCATAGGTGTAGCCTTGGTTGTCGGACCACTGTTTCAACGCCGAATGTTCCATTACCAGTGCGGACCACAAACGAACCAACTCATGTGTTGCTAATTGCATTTGGTTGCGGCTTACCTTTGCGCCGAACTCAGCATGTCGGTCTGCTACATCACAAAGCCTCTGCCAAATGTCGAGGAACATGGTGCGGCCTTCGTCCGGCAACTGAACATTGAATTTGTAGAAGTCTCCCGCAATTGGGATCAATTCAACATCAAGTGCGCCGTCAGTCGCGACGTTCGCTGCCGCCCATTCCGTTGCCGGTTGAAACGCCTCCCCTATTGCAGCCCTTGCCGCCTTCGTGAGACGGAAGCGCCGTAAAATGTCGTCATAGGGTGGGGTCATGCTGCTTCCCGCCATTCATGCTGGAATAACGACGCCAATTTGTGATCTTCGAAAGTAAGGCTGATTTTCGTGTCGCCTTCACGCGGATGAAATGCAATGACTACGTTGTCCCGATGACCCGCGATCCATTTCCCTAGATCGCTCGCCTCCCAAGCCTTCTTTACAATATGGGTCGTCGTCGTCTTTAATAGTCCCCGCGTGGGATTTGGAACGTTGGTAAGCTCTGCCGCCTTCGCCATCATTTTCGTGCGGCTTTGCTCAGTCAGCCGGAGGGCAGCTACGAAGCGCAAGGGATTAGCGGGATCGGGAAGAACGTAGAAAAGCACGGGCGTCTCCTGTTGTCGGAATTCGATTAGCCGTGCGTTCGTTAAAGGAGCGTTATGGAGATATCTGACGAGGAAAGTGTTTTCATTTCATTGCCAAAATGATTTGGCCGGATATGATCCTAGCATTCCTGAGAAAGGCTACTTATGGCTGGTGTTGACTATGTTGGGCCGACGCCCGTTCCATCCATTGAGGGTATGGACGAGGACGAAGCCGTAGAAACCATGGTTGGATGGTTCCACGAGAATTATGAAGATCCCGCGCAGGAGACACCGTACGAATCTGCTGAGGGCGGCTACCAGTATATTTGGGGCGGCCCTTATGACGCCGAAGAAGAGATATCGGGAGCCTTTCCTGACGCGCCCGAGGATCTAATTAGCCGCGCAATTGAGGAGGTTCAAAGTGATGGCCTCTATGACTGGGCACCGAACGGTCGTCGCATTCAAGAGGTCGAGCCAGACGAAGAGGAGGAGGAAGAACCGGACGTTGACCTTTCAGAACGGCTGAACGCACTTGGCGCGCAGTTGGATCGGATCGAGCAGCACATCGCATATTGGCGCGACCGGCCTGCGGGCATGGGCCATAATGCACCGCCAACAGAGTTTCAGATCACTCCTGAAGATAGCGATCTGGTAGAGGCGGCAGAAAGTGTAGCCGAAGTTCGTGCAGAGTTGGCAAAGCAGGATCGGGAAACGCAAGCCGATCTGGAGGTTGTGCAGCGCGCCGAGAGCCGGTTTAAGAAGTTAGCGGATCGTATCCGCTCATTCTTCAAATGGTCCGCCGTTACCGTAGGAGCATTTGCCGCCGAGTATGTGGCGACGAAAGCAATCGACTATGCCGCCGAAAATCCCGAAGCGTTTTATGCAGCTTTGCAAGGGGCAGGGAAAACGCTGGCGCACTGGAGCCTGAGCCTAATCGGAATGTTTTAGATATTCGGATGCCTCAGATCTGATAATCAATGCCTGGGCAATTCGACGACATCGTCTTCATGGCCGAGTTCAATGCGGTAATGGGTGACATAACGTTCGCAGTAGCAGCGCACACCTTGGAAGTGGAAAGAGAATTCGTCTTCCTCGTAGTCAGGCGACGTTTCGATATCCTCAAACATGAAATCTGCGAGCTTGTTAAGGTCGATCTGACTCTGCACTGGCTGTCTCCATTGTCTGCCTGTGCATGATCTAAAAGACATCGCCTGACTGCCGCGTCACCTGTTTTCTGAACTGATTTGGAGAAAGGTGACTGTAGGCGTCATTGTTCGGATGACTGCCTGATCGATTGGCAGCACAGTGTCTGGGCAACTAAGGAGAACTGTTATGTCCAAGCCCAGCTATCTAACGCTTCATGTACTCAACGCGCTTAACTGCATCTCAACCGAAATCTACGTCCGTACTGCCCTGCGTAACAGTTCGCCCTATGTCGTATCTGTAGCGCGCAGCATTGCGCTCGACGTTCGCCAACTGCGCTTATCGCTGCGCCACACCGATCCCTACAATGCTAAAATCCACCATGCTAATCACAACATGTTCACGCTCAAAAGCGCTGTTGCGTTCGTCAAGTCCCTGTCCCAAAAGTGACCAACATCACCAAGCGCGCAACGCCCGGCTTCACTGCCGATTTTTAGGACGCCGACCTTTTCGACTGATGCGTGGTTCAAAGCCCAGTGTTTCTCCTACCGTCCATCCTGCTTTGAGCCGACCGCCAATGACGTGGTTCGGGATGCCAGTGCGTGCTGCCCAGCCCAGTTGATTGTCGGTGATGCCATTGTAAGTGATCACCATGCCCATCAATCGACGGTCGCCCACTTTGTGTTTGATCGTCGGTTTGCTGGGGAAGCTGTTGAGGGAGACAAAACGTTTTTCATCTGGATCATAGACCCAAGTCTCTGCGTCGGGATTGGTAGCGTATGTTCGGAGTTCATTGCAGATTTCGTTGCGTGTCTTCATGTCGCATTATACTGGCTGCACCCCCGCCTAGTCATTATCTTCCGCCCAATATGGGCGGCTATGGGCAAGGGCAAACATGACAGCGGCGCTGCGACCGATAACCTCAATTGTTATAGTCACACAGCGCCCGCAGGGCGTCATAGTCGCCCGTTTCGGTGCGCGGTAACGTATGCCCGTCTCGTGAAACCATTGCCCTAGCCGACGCTCTATGAAGCCCTGCCAGCCGTCACGCTCCACTTCCCGCTCCAGGTCGAACCCGCCGGGATTGAATAGTGTCACGGTTGTCGGAAAAAATACACGGCGGCGACCCATAGGCTTTGTCATGACGCACTTCCATCATCGCTGTAGTGGTCTCGATACGGGACGATGAACCGCTTGCCATGATAGTATCCCCCATTAATGCGGGGCATACTGTCCTCCCATTCGGCGAGCTTTGCCCTGAGCCGATTTACCTCATCGCCACGATACATCTCCTGCATCTGACGCTTCTGGATTTCGATGGTTTTGCGCAGTAGAATGTTCTCGTCCGTGAGCGCAGTGATATGCTCTTGATCAGTCATTTCGTTACCCCCCATACCTGAACTCTAAGCCGCGCTTCGTCTTCTTCTTCTCAAACGGGAAATCAGCAACGGAGGTAACGAGGTCTGAAAGCTGACGACCAAAACTCGTCTGGTTCGTATCGTAACGCGAAAAGGCATCCTTCTCCCACTCACGGAACCCTAGATGCATATCTTTGGCGAGGGTCCAGTTCTTGATGGTGTGGCCGAATTCAAGCGCCCATACTTCGACTGGGCTTTGGTTGCGATTTTCTTCCTGCTGCTCGACAAGCGTTTCCATCATGCCCGCCGCGATCAACGGGTCTTTCGCGGTTTCATCAACGCTCTGCCATAGTAGCGGCCAGTCGACCGCGTTCAATGCATCCCAATCAGGATCATTGCGCCAGACAAGCTCTGCAAACCGACGCCCGCCCGTTTCGTCTCGGATTAGCTGTCCGAGGCTTTTGTTGGTGCAGCCGATGAACGTCGAGTGATTACGGATTGGCGCGCTGCTGTTCTGCCGCATCGTACGGATCGAGCGCACGTCAGCGGTCAGAACATTTTTCACAACGTCCACGTCCTGCTTCTTAAAGAAGCCCATTTCATCGATGAACAGGATAAGGCTGGACCAGATGTCGGCGGTCTTACCGTCTGTGATGATATTGAAATCCACCTCGCGTTTGAAATGTTCAAGGGGCTTCGTCATAGTCTGGACGAAATGCGTCTTACCTTTGCCCTGTGCGCCCGACAGAACCGGCATCAGGTGGTTCGTGACCGTCATGCCGCGAGCCTTACGCTTTACCTGCCACATGAACTTTTTAATGACGGCGGTTGGAAACCCGATGACTGTTGCGCTGATATCGAAACAGGCCAGTTCCATGTCGGCCCACATTTTTTGACCGATTGGACCAGTTGCCTTGCCCTTTTCATAGCGCACCGAGAACAACGTCTCGACCTTCGTTTGGCGGACCACATCCTCCCGCCAAGTATCGAGAGCATCGCCGATGACGGTATCGCGGTAATTCAGTTCGAACTTCGCGCATAGAAGCCGCAATTCGCGGCCAAAGCTATCGAGGTTGGCGCCCTCCGCGTTCGCTACATCATAGACGAGCTGCGTCACGGCGCTGGTATCGCAATTGCTCGCGTTCACCTCGTCGCCGCCGTCTAGGCGGAAGGCTTTGCTGCGCTTCAACAGGCCGCTGGGTGTCAGCGTAACCTTCTGCGCCTCGGCGTAACGGCGCACCAAATCCTCCGCATCCTTGGGAACAAAGCCCAGCGCGGCTTCTATACGTGCATCACGGGCAATGCGCTTGATGGCCTTGTCGAAGTCGGGCTTCTTCATGACATTGCTGGTGGCGAGCCATTCCCGCAGCGTGCTGTTATCCTCGTTGATGTCTAGCAGGCGCAGCGTGGCCATCTTGTCGATGGGAACGCCGCTCAGCTTGTCGCCGGTCAATTTAGTAATAATTTGGGCGATCATGGCATCGTATGTCGGCGCTGCCACCTGCACCGGCGCTACCGCCGCTACCGTCGTGTCCGGTAATATCGTTAGGTGTGGCTTGGCATCATCTATACAAGTATCGGTCATCTATATCTCCTAATGACAAAGAACCCGCTGTCCGGGTTCGCAATCGGACAGCGGGTCAAAGTTCTTCGTCTTAGGTTAGACGAGGTCCGCTGCCGAAGACGGCAGCTTTGCGAACCTGCGTCTTCATTATTATTTATACAGGATGGAGTTTTTTGGCGTCATTATTGGAATGGTGGGTGCTGGAAGGATTTCCTTGCAGCACCCCAGCACCCTTGCAGCACCCGTTCCAGCACCCAGTTTTTCGCAGTTTCTCTAGTAGAAAATGGGATGGGTGCTGGAAGAATACTATATTTCTATTATTGATAGAAAAATATGACTCTTTTTTTTCTACGATACTACTAAGGAGAAACACCCATTTTTGCAGCACCCGCAGCACCCGCAGCACCCGCAGCACCCAGAGCCAAATAAAGCCCGTGGTTTCTGCGGGGCCAATAAAGATCAGGGCATCCGAACCATGATCCGCATCGCGGTGGTTCCGTTATGCTCGACAATCAGCCCTTCGGCTTCCATGGGGACCGCCGACCGAAGCCGGCGATCCGATAGTCTACCGTTTCGCCAGCATTGAGCGGGCAGCGGTCTTGAGCACCTTCAACTGCTCTCGATATTTCGGCGGGAAATAAATCGCGTCTTTCACGATGCGCAGACTGCGCTTCCGCTCGAGCTTGTGCTTCTTGACCTCATCGTCCCGCCGCTTCAGCTTTTCAGCAGTATCGTTCACCGGCGGCAGGTCGAACAATTCATATTGATGATCCTTGCTCATGCTGCTTCTCCATCATCGAGCGCGGGATCTCGGACCTGCGCGGCTTCCCAACCTGGCGGAGTCAGATTGTCGAAGAGGACATCCACATAATGCATACCCTTCCGTTTGGCGTCGGCACGGGGATATTTGTCCCAGTTGATCGGTCGGGGCTTAGATTTCTCGCCGGGATTTTTGCGACGTGTCATGACCGCACCTCGTCACAGATCGCATAGACCTCCTTGAAGATGTTCGTTCCAGCACGGAGCAAGCGGGCATGAACGGCATCGAGCGCCTCCCAGTCATCGGGGTAACTCGTATACACGTTGAGCCACGGATCAGGGAACAGGGTCTTTTCAATGCTGAAAAGCGTTGCTGCCTTCGCCCCGTAAAAAACCCACGTCATCACACCATAGACGAACGCAGACGCTTCTTGCGAAGGCACCCCAGCGCTGAAATGGACAACGCCGCCGTCATCGCCCCACATCAAGGTTCTACACGGGACAATCGGATACGGGATTGACCAAACCGGGTCACCCGCCATCGGAAGATCGCCTGTCACCGGGTGCGCTCGCCCGACTGTCTGACCCTGAACCAATTGCCCATGAACTTGATAAGGCGGCTTCCCGCCGACCGAATGAGAATGCAGGTCTATCGGTGCGCACAAAAGTGAAGGATTTTTATAAGGCATGAAACCACCAAAACGATAACGCCCTCACGGCCTGCGGACAGGTCGCGGAATACAACATGGGCATTTAAGTCGTATCGGTGGAAGGCCGGGGATCGAGACCCGTGAAGCGCCACTCGCGCCATCCATAAGTCAGACGCCGTAGCGGCTGATGAGACCCCGTCTAAACGAGGTCGCTAGAGATGTCCAGCCATTTTTTCACAAAATATAACGAAAGCAACATCTTACGATAATATAGACTCCCGCTCGCCTACGCGCGCGCGCGAGGCGTGGTCCCTAGCAAGGTGTCTTGCGGGTTTATGGCAGAACGGCGGGACACATGGCCCCGCCGTTGGAATTTACCGCCATATGGGGCTTATTTGCCCTTTTTCCGACGCCCAGCATAGTTGGCGGCTATTTTTCCAAGCACCTCGTCAAACGCGCCCTTCTCAACATCGGCCACGATAGCTTCGATCACTGCCATGAAGTCCTTTGTCGGGATCGCAACTGCGCGCTTTCCGGGCAGCAACTCAACTGCCATATTCCCCATGCGCGCCGTGAATATGGTCTGATCACCCTCCGCTACGAAATGGCGCTTCCCTGCCAGTGTAGGCTTTTGGAAGAGCGCAAGCTGCGACCGGAGATTTGCGACAAAGCGCTCACGTGGAGTAGCTTTGTTACCGGCCTTTGCATCGGCGGGCTTCACGATTTTCTGCCAATCGATCATCTAACTGTTCCTTCTGCATCTACAGCATCGTTGCTGCCCGCTCTCTAACGACGTCATGTGATGCAGAAGTCATCCACTTTTTGGCTCACACTGTCAGATATCTGACTGGCTCAACCGGCGGCGCTGTCATCGCGTCTAACCTATCGAGCACGTCTAAGAAGCTATTCACAGCCTCATCATCTCTCACGTCCAGCGTATAAGCTATCTCAAGTAGCCGACGAGCCATCACCTGTTTGGTGGGGAACGTGATGATTTTCGCTGTCTCATTATTGTTCATGTCTCTACCTCTCACAGTGCAATGTCACTGCTTACGTTCTTACGATGCAACTGCCTAATGGTTATGTCGAGAATTACCGTATAGCGCCCAGATAAGTATGTGATGGCTCCTAAAAGCATTCACATCACGCCCCAGTTGACATTAAACTGCGATCAACTTGCGCTGCTTCGTAAGATCAATACGCCCGCTTATGACTATGTACTTGGCTATGGCGGTGGTGGTTCCGGCAAGTCTCTCGTAATCCAACTGGCGATCATCAACCGCGCTATGAACGCCGCAGGCTCGCGCCATGGCATCTATCGAGATACACGGAACAACTGCCAGCAAACCCTATTCGACAAAACGTTGAAAGAGGTTCTTGATCTCGCTTATCCCGGCTTGGAAGCCAAGCTGAAGATCAACGCGAGCGAGCTAACTGTCACGTTCCCCAATGGCTCCGTCATGCTCTACAACGGACTAGATGACGACAGACTGTTGAAGGTCAGAGGACAGGAATTCCAAACTGTATGGTTCAACGAGTGTAACGCCTTCAATTACACTCAGGTTTCTGCATTGATGAGCCGACTCCGTAGCCCGAAAAAATACGACAATGGCGCTATGATGCACAATTTGTTCGTCGCTGACTGTAACCCAAGATCGAAGCAGGACTGGGAATACAAAGCGTTCATTCTCGGTATGAACCCAACTGACGGGAACGCTTTAGAGGATCATCACCGCTGGTCAGCGATGAAGCTATTCCCGCAGAATAATCTCGACGTATTGGGTGAGGATTATTTGAGACGACAGGCGGCGAGTATGACCGCTGCCGATAGGAAGAGCCTCATTGACGGCGACTGGGCTGATGACAACCCTGACGCGATCTTTACCGCTGCGATGATCGACGCTGAGCGTATCACCAAACCCAGCAGTTACACGATCAAGCAAACTCTCGCACTACCTGAACTGGCAGGCATCCGCCGCATAATCGTAGCAGTCGATCCCGCTGTCACCAATCACAAGAATAGCGATCTTAGCGGCATCATTGTTGCAGCCCTGCTGGACAATGGAAAAGTCGCGATCCTAGCCGATCACACGATGAAGGGTACGCCGGATGCAGTAAGCCAGAAGGTCGTTGATCTGATGGCCGACTGGGGTGCTACCCGCGTGGTCATTGAAAAGAACCAAGGCGGTAATTGGCTTGAGGCGAACATCAGGAAGTTCTTTCCTAACATCGACATCAAGCCCGTGGATGCGACTAGCAGGACCGGAGGTAAGGCCTCTCGTGCTGAACCTGTCTCGGCACAGTATGAGCGGGGAATGATCAGGCATGTGGGCGCGCTTCCTGAGCTTGAAGAGCAGATGTGCGAATTCGGTATGAAGGGCGTCACCAAGTCCCCTGACCGTTTAGATGCGATGGTATGGGCCGTTTGGCATTTGATGGACCTCGCAAATGCTGTCCGTCCGTCGGGAATGTCCATCGTGCCTGTGACTGGCCATTGGCGCTAAACCTTTTCTTGCTCTTCTTACCATGTGACGCTTGATGCCGTTGTGCCCTCAAAAATGGAGAATGGCACATGGAATGGACAGCGCTAATCCGACCTACACAGCTTCAACAGCTCATAATAAATCATGAGCATCAGCAGCCCCTCAAAGGCACCGATCGAGAGCAAGACTTCATGCCAGTAGTCAAGCTGCATGTCCCCCCACACATACTGTCTCTGGCTGCTCAGTGAGTGCGACAATGAGGGTATGGCGTTTGGGCTATGTCAGATACATTGCGCGGAGATCGGATCAGTATGGCTTCCCGAAGTTGCCGACCTAGATATTCAAGGTGTCACAGTTATTGAAGACACGAGGTTTTTAGCCAAGCACACCTTGTCCGAATACGCCGCACTTGCGCGACGAAATGGCGGTCTGTTGCTGCCATAGCCTAGTCATAAAAATGGACAGTGGACTACTATCATAGCCCACTGTCCACCACCGATTGCAATTGCGGCTAAAGGAGTAAGGGCCGCACACATATTTAGCCGTCCAGCCACAGGTAAATATCGCTGTTAATAACAGCAGGTGGCCCATGGCAGATAATCAGAACACACAAAGTCCAGAACTGTCAAAGTGGGCAGAACGAATGCAGATGAACCGGGATTTCATCGCCGGTCAAGATGCAGTGAAAAGCCGCGCACGGGCTATCCACTACATGCCGCTACCAGCGGCGGGCATGACAGATGCCGATTATACTTCCTACCTCAAGCGCGTAGCATTTTTCCCGGCAGCAAGCCGCGTCCATGACGGTTGTGTCAGCCTCATATTCCGCAAAGACCCGATCCTAGAAAGTCCCACGCTACAGGCGGTCAAGGACATCATTACGCAGAACGGTGACAGTCTTGAAACATTCTCAGACGAGGTTGTGAGCGAAACACTGACAACCGACTATTTCGCCATCCTTGTAGATCATCCCGCCGACATGCCAACAGGCTTGAACGCTGCCAATGCTATTGCTTTGAACTGGCGTCCATTCCTCGCTGGCTACCCCTTTGAGAGCATCCTTGATTTTAAGCAGGGCTTGGTCAACGGCTTAAAAGGCTACACCTACGTCAAGCTACGCGATACCGCCCATCAGTATCGTGAACTGAGATTGGTGGACGGCATTTATACCGTCACGATCCATCGCGAAGGCGAAGGTGGCGAGTATGAGCAGGCAAGCAGCCATACACCACGCCGTTTGGGCAAGCCCCTCGACTTCATTCCCTTTGAAATCATCAAGCGGCATAATGGCCCTCTGCCAAAGAAAGCGCTGCTCGAAGATGTCGTGAACATCAACGCCAGCCATTATATTCAGGAAGGCGATCTATCGCAGGCGCTCTATAATTGCTCTGGCCCGCAAAAGGTCGTCATCAACGCTGCGCGGCAGAAAAACCCGGATGGTACGGATAAGGAGCGGAATGAATATCCGGCTGGTTCGCATGTCGTTTGGGAATTGTCGGGTGAAAATGTCAATGTCGATTTCCTCGAATTCACCGGTGCTGGCGTGCTTTCGATCCGCGAGCAACAGAAGGAATTGAAGAGCCAAATGTCGGCGGTCGGTTCGCGTATTCTCGCGGATGAAAAGGCCGTGGCAGAAGCAGCCGAAACGCTCGAAATCCGCCGCACTTCGGAAAATGCGACATTGGCAGGCGTCACCCGCACCATCATGCGTAAAATGGAAAAGGTGCTGCGCTGGATGGCTTGGTGGATGGGCGCGGAAAGCAAGGAAGACCCGGAAACGCGCTTTACGCTGAACTTGGATTTCACCCCGGCGAAGACGACCCCATTGGAACTAGCGGCTTATACAGCAGCGATCCAAGCAGGCATCATGACCAAGGAACAGGTATTCTACCTAATCCGCGATGGCGGGTTGCTCGCTGATACCATCACCTTTGACGCCTATTCGAGCGGCCTCGCCGCCGAACGCATTGACGAGCCGACCGCGCTGACGACTAGCCGAGAACTATAATGTCGATCAACGAGACGCTGCGCGACATCGCAGTGCGACACTCGGTCGAATTGCAACGTTTTGGCAATGGGCTGGCGCGCGACATTGTGGGCTTGCTCAACGACGCCGATCAGGCCTTGCTGGAAAAACTGGCTGCACGGCTTATCGCCATTGAAGAACGGGGATTCGACCTAGGACCAGCCAGCACCAAACGCCTCAAAGCCTTGTTGGAAGACCTGCGCGTCATCAACGCGGAAGTCTATGCCAAGGTCGCGGCCAGGTTGGAAACCGAGTTGGCCGATCTTGCATTGGTGGAAGCCGATTTTCAGGCTGCATCGCTCAACAAGGTCATGCCGGTTCAGGTCGCCACAACGGTCCCGGCCCCTGCCGTGCTGCGCGCTCTTGTCACCACAACGCCAATGGAAGGCGCGCTCCTTCGCCGTTGGACGGACGGTATGGAAACCGGGCGCATGGATCGGCTCAACCGGGCAATCCGCAATGGCATCGTGAACGGCGAGACGACCGATCAGATTGTGCGAACGATCAGGGGAACGAAAGCCGGTGCATATGCTGACGGCGTTTTGCAGATATCCCGCCGATCAGCGCAAGCCATTGTCCGCACCGCCACCGGCCATGTTTCAACGGTCGCGGCTCAGTCCACATGGAAGGGCAGCAACGCGGTCAAGGGTTGGGCGTTTTTGGCGACGCTTGATAGCCGCACGTCGATCACATGCGCGGGCTTGTCTGGTCAGATATTCCCCATCGGCTCCGGCCCTATCCCACCTCGGCACTTAAATTGTCGCAGCGCGTCCATCCCGGTCACGAAGTCCTATCGCGAACTGGGATTGGATAAGGACGAGCTGACACCAGCAATGCGCGCCAGCATGGATGGAGCCATACCGGGCGACATAACGTTTTCAGATTGGCTCACCAAAAAAGGTACGTCCATGCAGGACGACATACTTGGGCCGACCAGAGCAGGCTTGTTCCGATCCGGCAAGCTGACCCTCCAAGACCTGATAAAGGGCGACGGCACTGTGCTGTCACTTGATGAACTGCGCCGCAGGCACAAAGGCATACTCTCCCAATAAATAGGTGCGCAGACCCGTGCAGTCCACTGGTCGGCAGCAGCGGCAGTCCCGCACCTGATGTCCGCAGTCCGGGCATGGAGAGAAAAATGTCTACTGAGAACGAAAATACAGAGGCCAACTCTGAACTGACCACCCTTCGCAAGCATAATGCGGACCTCACCAAAGACCTGAAAGCGCTCCGCGCATCCATCCAGCAGCTTGAAGCGGATAAGGAAACTGCAAAGGAAGAGGCTGAAAATGCTTCTGCTGATGAAGTGACACGCCTCAAGAACCAGCTTGCTAAATCTGCAAAGGATTTAGAAGCGGCGACCAAGCGCGCTGATGATGCCTCCAAGTCGCTCATCACCTACAAATCTGAAACCGAACTCAACAAGATCATGATCGCTAACAAGGTGCAGTCAGAAGATGCACCGATGGTGATGGCATATCTCAAAAGCATCATGTCTGTCGATACAGATGGCACTGTGAGCCTAGACGAACAGCCAGTCGAAATGTTTGCAAAGAGCTACTTTGCAGGTGCGGGAAAGCGATATGTTGCTGCACCAGACAATAGTGGCGGCGGCGCAGCGGGTAATGATGGCACCAAGCCAAGCAAGATCACTCAGCCACCAGTCAGCCCCTCTGACTGGAACACCTTTGATGGCCTTCCAGATGCAGAACGCAATGCATTGGCTGAGAATTGGGGTCGTCCTGATCTACGTGTCTGAACCACGCTCAGAGACGAGGCAGTAAACAGCAAAACTAAATAACCGTGAGGGCCAAAAACGCCCTCACGGCTCTTCGTAACGGGCCGTGACACAGTCCGTAATGGAGAGAAAATAACATGGCAATTACCAACACCACTATTGCTGGATTGGCCGGTTCAGAGCGCAAGATGGATGTGCGCGTAACCGCTATCGCGCAGGAAACCAACGAACTTGTGCAGTCGGGTCTAACCGCTTCCAGCGCAGAAGTCTCCGCACTTGCAAATGGCGGACCACGCAAAGTCTCGCTCGACTATCTCAAGCCACTGTCCGGTGAAGCGTTTAACGTCAGCAACGACGATATCAACGATGAAGGCGACGTAGGCTCGATCGAGGGCGGCACCTATGATGCAATGCGTCTCGACCTCAACTATGCGCTTGCGACCACAGACCTGACCCAGATTATCACTCAATATGGTAAGCAGGGCGATCTAGCCACTGCATTGGCTGGTCATCGCAATGCCATTACCAAGTCGCTGTTCTTCTCAACCCTAGTTGGCGTTCGTGCTGCACTGGCTGCTAATGCGGCTATCACCCATGAAGTTGCAACTGACTGGGATATGGCTGCCATCTATGACGCTATCGCTACTGCTGAAGAGTGGTCGCCGCTGTTCAACGTACTGATGGTCAGCCACGGTCGATATGCGAAGCTACAGGCGCAGAATGATGGCTTTGTTGCTCCTTCCGATGTTAACACTCGCTTTGCTACCTATCAGGGATTTACGCTTCTCAAGACCAACAAGTTGACCAACGATGAAGCAATCATCGGTCGCACTGGTTCGATTGGCTACGGCGAAGGCACTGCTCAGCAGGCTTTTGAAGTAGAGCGCAAGGCGAATGGCGGTAACGGCGGTGGTGCAGACATTCTGCACTCGCGCTTCTCCCGCGCAATCATTCCACTGGGCATGGACTATAACGGTACGATCCCTACCACTTCGGCAGCGGTCAAGACCGTTCTCGAAGCCAGTGCTAGCTGGGCAAAGGTCGCACCGGACACACAGTTCGGCCTACGCTTCCTGAAATTCAACGACGTCTAATAGCGTGTGAACAAGACGTTCCCCGGCTGGTAACAGCCGGGGATCGCCACGACAGAACGGTAAATACCTGCGCAACAGCGAGGGAACCCAATGTCCATAACTCTTCTACAGATCAACGACGCTTTAGCAGCGCGAGGCAAGGATGCCGTGGAGGCATCGCAGCTTCAAGAGGCACTGGATTATGCGCTCGGCGTCTATGCCATTCCATATCCGATCCTGAACGCCCACGAGCCTGACGAACGTTTAATTGTCGGCATTGCGTTGTTGGCCGAACAGGCTCCATTCGCCGCCGTCCAGACCGCCGCTCTCAAAAGCCAGGAGATTGCGGGCGACGCGGGAAGCATCAAGAAAACATGGGCCGACGCACCGACTGACCCCTACCCGGTCATTACCGGCCTGCTTGCCCCATATTCGGGCCGTACAGCGTCATGCGGGATCTCATTTGGAGTTAGCACCCGATGAGCGTTTACACGGATTTACGGGCGGCTCTGGGGGCGGGCAGCGAACTTGAGGCGACCTTTGGTGTCTCAGCTACCCTGACACGGACAATCCCCGGCGTGCGTAACCGCGCAACTGGCAAGGTGGCCAGCGCGGACGAAGTTGTTCTGCCCTGCATGGCTGCGCGTGCGACGATCAAGATCAAAGCCGAAGATGGCACGGTATCTAAGGTGGCGGGTTATACGCTCTGGACCGAACCCAAGGCCGGTGACACGCTCACCTTTGCCGGTCAGTCCTACCGCATTACCGACATTGTAGAATTCAACCCAGATGGCACGGCCATTTGTTGGAATGTAGTTGCGGGGTCAGGATCATGAGGTTCGACACGTCAGACTTAATCCGCAATCTCGAAAAGGATATCCAGCTTACCGAAAAGCAGCTTCTCGAATTGACGGAGAAGACCACGCTCGACGCCCAACGCGACCTCATGCTGGCCACTCCGGTAGATGAAGGCACTGCGCGTCGTGGTTGGCAGGCAACGTTACCGACCAAGGCATATGAAGCAGGCGTGATAGAAAATGCCGTGCCGTATCTGGGCGCTCTAAATGATGGGCATAGCCGTCAGGCTCCGGCCAATTTCGTCGAAGGCATCGTGCAACGTTATAATGATGGAGGCGCATGATGCTGGCCAAAGATATTGAAGACCTGAACCAACATGCAATCGACGGCTTTTCGGTGTCTGCGCCGAACCTCGCTGTCTACATTGGTGATGAAGATGGGGAACCCGATGAAAGCCGTATTTGGGCGCGCTTTGTCATCAACCCATCGGACAACAGCCTAGCCACAATCGGGAACGGAAAGGTCTATAATCAGCTTGGAATTGCGACACTGCAAATCATGCAGCCAAAGAACCTGCCGGTAGCTGAGACTGACCTAGGTGCATGGGACATCGCCGACATTGCGATGCATATCTTCCGTGATTTTAGAGGCTCTGAACAACAGATTGAAATCTATCGCTGTACGCCGCAGCGCATCCCCAACGGCAGCTACCTCCAAATCAATCTGCTCATTTACTACCGCAGCAAGCATCGCACATAAGACGCGCTCAAACCGCTCATTCTGCATCCCTTCAATAAATATCGGTGAGGCCATTGCAGCCTCCTGAAACTATTATTTGGAGAGATGCAGAATGGCATTTATTAGTTCTACCGATGTAAAAGTCACGCTAATTCCCGAAACCGTCTTCGGTGCGCTGCCAACCACTGGAAACCGCTACGAACTGCCACGCAAAGCCGGTGACAGTCTGCTGGTAAAGGATGGTGGAGAAGTCGTTTCTGACACTATCAAGCCGGGTCGCAATGCCAATGGTTCGCGCAGGGGCAACCAGTCAGTCAGCGGTTCGATTGAACTCAACGCTATCACTGCTGGCGTGACCGACATGCTCATGGAAAGCGCAGTAAGCGGCAAATATGTGGCCAACGTGCTGAAAGCCGGAACCACCGATAGCAGCTTTACCTATATCGCGGAACTCGCAACTGACCTGTTCAAGGTCAACACTGGCTGCATGGCGACCAACTTCGTTCTTTCGGCAGAAGCTGCTGGTGCAGTAACCTATTCCTTTGACATCATGGGTGCCAAGCAGGACGAGGCCGCAGCAATCGCTGGCACATTCACGACCACCAATGTTCCTGATACCGCTTATGAGTATATTGGTTCAGAGGTACTGAACGTCACTGTCGCGGGTGCAACCAACCTCAATTTCACCAGTCTGAGCCTGAACGTCGAACAGGCCCGCAATGCGCGTAATACATTGAGTGCGGATTATGCAAAGGGACTAGCAGCGTCTGGCGTTCGAAACGCAACGCTAGAACTGACCTTCTACCGTGAAACGGGTGTGGATTATAACGCACTGCTGAACGGCACCAAGCAGACCGTTTCATTCGATGTTGGTACTGCTGGCTATGGCCGCAAGTTCACGATCTATGGTCAGGCGTCCACCCCGTCCGATGTCACAGAAGATGACATGATGATCACGGTCACGATCACTGGCGCATATAACAGCACAGAAGGCATTGCTCTAAAAATCGAGAAGCTGCCATAAACTAGCTCTGTTCTCCGTCATCAACGTCATCACTGAGCGGACCCCAAAAAGGTCCGCTCAGTGATGAATAAATAGTCGCGATGATGATTTCCAAGGAGACAACATAATGACTAAATTCGTTACCCCAACTCGTTACGATCAGGCTCTGGCTGATCAGGGCATCTCGATTGCTGTTGACGAGAACGGCACATATTACGGCACCTTTGATGTCAAGTGCTACGATCCCTACAGCCCATTCTTCAAGGTCGCCAAGGAACGCTATAATCGTAACCAGAAAGCAGAAATCAAGCTGCTAAAGGACGAACAGGAAAAGGCTATCCATCAGTTCGTTCATATCGCGATGACGGGTTGGAAGGACATCAAGAGCGAAGATGGTGACGTGCCGTTCACGAAGGACGATGCTTTCCAGTTCCTCACACAGACCGATATCGGCCTATTCGTATTCGGCGAACTGTTCGCACAGGCCACTGACACGAAGAACTTCAAGGCTGTGGATGATGAGGATGGCGAAGTCGATCCAGTGGTTGACGCGCAGAGCACCAAAAAAAACTAAGTGAATATCTCAAATGGTATCTAAGGGGCGGTTCGCAATTGCTAGTCGATTGCGCCGCCCAACCTACCAATGCAGCTCTTCAAATGCATCTGGCGGCTGCACCTGAGATGCCCAGTTCGTTCTATTGGGATGCCTATTGCGAACTGGAAACCGAACGTTGCGTCGGCATGGGCAAGGGACCGATCCCAGTCAGCAAAATCCGAGAATATGCGCGCAATCCCGAATTGCGCCTCACACTTCGCGAACAGCAAGCCTTCATAATTGTCATCCGCGAAATGGATATCACGGGGCTTAACGTTGAAGCCGACAAAGCAGCATCGCGGATGAAGGGAACGCAGAAGTCTCGGTAAATAATAGATGTCCGAGACTGCTAGAACCATCCGCGTAACCATTGACAGTTCTGGCGCACAGGCCGGAGCAAAGCGCGTCAATGCGTCCCTTCAATCCATAGGTAATCAGGCATCAGCCTCTAGCAAACAGGCTCGCATGATGTCCGACGCTACGAACGGCGTCGGGTCTGCGGCCTCTGCTGCTGCGAGTAAGGGCAAGAGCTTTACGACATTTCTGGAAGGTGTGTCGGTCAAGGGCAAGGGTCTCAAAGGCATATTGGAAGAGACTAGCGGCTCAATGGGCCGACTGGGCGCTGCTGCGAATGATGGGGCAGGTAAACTCGGCATATTCGCCCGCGCTGGTCAGGCCATCATGTCGATGGGCCTCCCCGGCATACTTGCAGGAATTACGTTAGGCTTCCTCGCGCTCGGCGCGGCTGGCATCAGCGCGGCTGCTCAGGTCGAAAAGAGCAAGGCGAACCTGCTTACCATGGTCAAAAGCACCACGGCGATGAACGCCGCTTGGGCTGGCCTAGTCGAATTCGCCAACAAGACGCCATTCTCCCTCGATCAATCGGTTGAAGGCTTCACCAAGCTGCGCGCTCTGGGTCTGGCCACGTCCGCCGATATTATGATGTCCTATGGCAATACGGCGGCGGCGATGGGCAAAAACATGTCCCAGATGATCGAAGCCGTTGCGGATGCGACCACGGGCGAGTTTGAACGCCTCAAAGAATTTGGCATCAAGGCGAGCCAGCAGGGCGATAAGGTCAGCTTTACATTCCAAGGCGTGACCAAGACGGTCGGTAAAAACAGCAAGGAAATTCAGGATTACCTCGTCGGGATCGGCAAGGTCAATTTCGGTGGTGCCATGGCACGCCAAATGGACACGCTGAACGGCGCGTTCGCAAATCTGGAAGACAAGTTCTTCCTGTTCATGGCCAGCATGGGCGACGGCATGTTCGGCGCAACCGTCAAGGATATGGTCAATACGCTGGCCGAAGGCATTGGTGCGATGACGCCAATGTTCTCCGGTCTTATGGATATTTTCGGCGGCCTGCTTCAGGGCGTATGGGAAATAATCAAGGGCGTGGGCAATCTGTTCACTGTCCAGTTCGGCGGCGCGGCTGGCGCAACGGCGATGATGTCCAACCTAGCCGTTGCTGCCTCCTATGTCGGCACCGTGTTTTCCGTAATTGGCAAAATCATCGGCGCGGTGTTCAGCTTCATCGGTCAGGCCGCTGGAATGGTCGTCAATGGCATCCAGTGGGCATTCGCTTCCCTGTTCGATTGGCTCACCCCATCATTTGGTGACACCGGGCAGTCGGCTGGCGAGAGTTTGGTCGGCATCCTGCGCGCTGCTGAATTCGTAGCGAACCAGCTTCCAAACATTTTCAAAGTCGCCCTGGCGGAAATAAAGGCCGCTTTCATGCAAACGGGCGCGGCGCTCGCGAAGGCACTGATCGGCGACTTCTCCGGGTTCGGTAAGATCGACCTCTCCTTTAGCCGTACCAAGAAGGTCGGCGGCGCTGTCTGGGAAGGCGCAAAAAAGACCTACGGCGACAAGAAGGCGAACCGCGCATGGATTGATCAGGCCGCTGGCGTCGGCACCAAGGGTGATATCTCGTTCGACGCGCTTGGTGACGGGAAAAAGACCGCTGGTAAGGACAAGGCCGGTGCAGCCGACAAGTCCGCCGCCAACAAGGCCAAGCAGCAGGAGGATTTCTGGAAGGGTCTAGAGCAGGAACTGGCCCTTTCGAAGCTGAACACTCAGGAACGTGAAAAGCAGGCGAAGGTCTTTGAATATCAGAAGATCGTCGGACGTGACATTACGGCAGATGAAGCCACACGGCTCGCAACCCTCATGGAGCAGACCCGCGTTGCGAAGTTCGCCACTGAGGCGCTTGAAGCGCATAACAAGAAGCAAATCGATTTCGCAAATCAGGAGGCTCTTCTTAAAATGCGTCAGAGCGGCGCATCGAGTGACCAGCTTGAAATCGAGAAGTCCGTATTGGACGCTCGTGCAGACGCACTGACAAAGGGTCTTACTCAGGCCGATCTACAGGGCGATATCTTCCGACAGGCAGAAGCAACGCTCCGTAGCGATCTTGCTCGCGAACAGGCCATCAAGAACCAGAACAAAGCGCTGGACGATCAAGCAGCGAAAACCAAGGCGATCATGGAAGCCGGTTCCACGTTCGGTAAGGCCGCACTGGCCACGCATGGCACGATTGGCCAACGTCGCGGTCTAGCTCAAACGGCATATGATGAGAGAGTGTCCGGCCTGAATGCGGCGCTCAATAGTAAAGACAAGGACGTAAAGATCAGCGCGGCTGAGTTTGCGGCTGGCGTGAAAAAGGCCGGTGAAGAATTCCACGAGACCATGGCTGAGATTGGCGATGAGTTCTCCGCCAAGATGCGTGATGTGGGCGACCTTCTTAGCGATATTGGATCGCGGGTCGGTGGCAAACTGGGCAGCTTTATCGACAGCATTGGCAGCGCGGCCAACAGCATCAGCAATTTCAAGACAGCCCAGACAGATATTGGGAGCAAGTTCGACAAGGTATTCGGGACCACGAACAGTCCGTTCCTAAAGGGAATGGGTAAAGCAGTCGGTGGCGCGGTCGCTGGCGCTGAAATGGGCAAAGCAATCAATTCCGCGTTGGCACCAATCGGTAAAGCGCTGGGCTTCAAGACAAGCAAAACTGGCGCGCAGATCGGCGGCGCACTCGGTAGCTTTGGCGGTCCCATTGGTTCTGCGGTCGGCTCTATTGTGGGGAGCATCGCTGGCGGTTTGTTGAAGAAAACCAGATATGGCACGGCGGCTATCGGTCAAATGGCGGGCGGTGAACTTGGTGTGAGCAGCCTGACGGGCAACAGCACGTCAAGGAAGGACGGCAGCAACAGTGCAGCAGGGTCGGTCATCAGCGGCCTACAGAGCATCGCAGCAGAACTGGGCGCTACGCTCACGGGTTCCCCTTCGGTGTCAATCGGCATGTATAAGAAGGACTGGCGCGTATCCGACACAGGACGCACAGGGAAGCTCAAGGGCAAGTATTCGGATGTCACAGACTTTGGCGACGACGCCGAAGCTGCGGTCGCATACGCAATTCAGGTTGCTCTGAAAGACGGCATCTTAACCGGCATCAGTGAATTCTCAAAGCGCGTAATCAGTGCCAACGGTGACGAGCAGGCGCTAACATTGGCTAAGAATTATGAGAACATCCTCAAGAGCCTTTCCAACTTCCATAATCCGATCAAAGGTGCAGTTGAGGAAGCCACTAAAGACCTAAACACCCTCGCGGAGCAGATGAAAAAAGCCGGTGCGACATCGGCTGAACTGGGCAGTCTGGAAGAGTATCGCAGCTTAAAGCTCAAGGAAATTCTTGATGACCAGTTGTCCGGTCTCACCGAGACTATGAAGCAGTTGAATGGTAGCGCGAGTGGTAAGACCCCATTTGCGTTGCTACAGGAAGACCTCAAGGGACTGGATAAATTCAGAGCGACAATTGCAAGCGGCGGCACCGTCAACAGCGACGAGTTTAACAGCCTTGTCCAGACAGTGATGGGCGAACTGGGCGATGTCTATGGCACAAACACCAAGCAGTATCAGGATGCCTTTACAGATTTGAAGGCGTTGACAGAAGCTGCGATGGGTAATGCCACCAGCGAGTTTAACAAGGCATCCGGCGCGGAAGCGACCACTGCCGCTGTCGAGACGCAGACGGAGCAAGTTACGACCGCAATTAACACGTCGAATGACCTTCTGACCATCATCGCTAACGCGGTGACTAATGGGAAGATGATCGGCGCAGCCATTACCGGACAAAACGGCGTCCTGCTTAACGCGAACTGACGTAAATAACATATAAGCAGGAGAGCATGATGCCAGTCACCAACACCGATCGAGCGTTGTTCGTTCTACATGAATATCGAAGAGCAATTGCAACTAACCCCGGCGTCCTTGCGCTCAATGATGGTGCGGGTCAGATCACCATTGATACTTCACTCAATGAGGCAGCAGCCGAAGCGCTTGCGGATAAGATACTAGCAGAGAATGAGCATCCTCGACTCTTTCAACATCATATTGAGGGTTTGCTCTGGCTGGACTTCTTCACAGGTGGTCCACCCCAATGGCAGGTAGTTGCAGAGCATGATACAGTGAATGAACCCATGAAAGGCATCAGCACGTCCATCGACTTCAATGAAGGTATCTCGACCATTGAGGTGAGAGGATAATGATCGACAAAGGCACAGTTTTCGTCCTGCCAAAGAGCGTGTCTATCACGCCCAGCAGCACCGCCGCCGCTACGAGCGCGTCTAACATGCTGCACGATGAGAAAGCCCTTGTATGGCGCTCCACGGGGCTGACAGGCACATATCTTATGCTGGCACAAACCGGCGCGTGGGACACGATAGCGCTGGTGGGAACGAACTTGCGCGCAACCGATACAATCCGCATTCGCACTGCCAATGACACCACGACGGTCACGACCGCACCTGCAATCGATCAGACTATTCCGGCCTATTCAGGTGTAGCGAAGGCAACTGGCGGTATGGTGGTGTTTCGACTGGCCAATCCAGTTACCCACACAATTATCCACATTGAAATAACATCACCGGGCAACCCAGCGGGCTATGTTCAGATCAGCAATCTAGTGCTTGGCACGGCAGTCGAATGGGATGGCATCGACGTAGGTGCCGAAGTCTCATATGAAAATCAGGGTAGCAGCTACCTGCGCAAATTCTCCACGAAGCCGACTTGGAAAATCAATCTGTCTGGCATGGATACCACGTCATATTATGATGTCTGGGAGGACTTCTGCCTAGCTGCCAGTGATCGGCGCGGCTTCCTCTTCATCCCGATCTACAATGATCCACACATGCAGAAGCGCAGCGCGTTCGTGTCAATGGTCGGCACGTCTAAAATGACATTCATCACTGGTGACATCTACACCTTAGAACTGACCGTCACGACAATCCAGTGACAATCAACGCGATCATTATCACCAAAAGGATCGTTGGCCACAGATAACGATCTGCTAGGGTCTCTTTGTTCCGCAAAACTGCCGCGATCATAACTGGTATAGCCCATACGATAATTGCATTTACAATCATCGCTTCTGGGCCACTCGACACAAACACTACACAAAGAATGGCCACTAGAAAGCTACTGATAGCAAATGTAGCGAAATTCACGAGCCGACCTCCCTGATATTAGCTCGGTGCCTATCACGGTAAATATGGGATGGGAAATCGAAATTATCTAATCGAAGTCACCCCGGTAAGACCGGACGGCCAACTTGCAACGATCCACATGTCGCGGCGGGGTGTCAGCAATGCTGGCGTCAATCTCGACAATAAGCAGTGGTTGCCCCTGCTGGAAACTCTGCCCACATTCAGCTTTAACCTGATGTCCAGTGGCCAGCTTCAAATCCCAACCATCAGCTATGGCGACCTAGAGTTCATCTGCTCCGATGCATATGGAAATGAGGAATGGTCGTCCTATGACTGGTCCAACGCATTGGCCTCTTGCTGGTATGGCGAAGATGGCGCTCCCTTCACAGAATATACTCAGGTCTTTTCCGGTCGGGTATCGGGTTTCAATCGGCAAGAAATCTACGCGAGTGTCGCATTGTTGGGCAGCGAAGCCGATTTACAGCGCCCAGCACTCTATGAGGAATATGCAGGCACCGGCGGCCTTGAAGGCGGCGCTGGCATCAAGGGCATTCTCAAGCCACGCGCACATGGCTTCTGCCAGAACATTGAGCCAGTTCAGATCGACACGGTTTACATGGTCTATCAGGTCCATGGCTATGGGCCGATTGCTGGAATCCCGACCGTCTATGAATATGCGCAAGAGCTTGCTGCTTCATCGGCCAACGTCACAACATATAATGAGCTAATCGCACTCGACTTGCAGCCGGGTCAATGGGCCACTTGCAATGCGCAGGGCTTGTTTCGTCTCGGTGGTCAGCCAAGTCAAAAGCTAACCTGTGATGTGCAGGGCGCGCTGCACTATGGCGTTTACACGAACACCGTCAAGACGATCACCCAGCAGCTTATTCGTGAAATCCAGCCAACCGCTATCTTCGGTACGTTCGGCGCGTTCGCAGATGCTGAATGGTTTTTCTATGCGAAGGAAGCAACGAATGTCGCAGATATCGTCTATCGCGCTGTCTATGAAGCTGGTGGCTATCTGTTCCCGGATGGCGCGGGTCGCTGGCAGGTCGGTGACTTCTATGCCCCTATAAGTCGTGGCCAGCTTCGCAGCGATCGTTCCACTCTTCCTCTCGTCATCGACCTCACGGAAAAGACCAGTACAGGCCCGGTTTGGAAAGTCTCGGTCGGTCATAGCCGTTGCTGGTCGGTCCACACCACGAGCGAAATCAGCCCGGCTATCTACGATGCAGAGGGTTATGTCACCGATGAAGCATTCCAAGCTGCACTGGACGAATTCCAGCAGACGCAAGCCGATGTCGCGATCCAGCTATCGCGCCTTGATGCGATGGTCGCAGATGGCGTTTTGGATAGGGCGGAAAAGAAATACTGGGTGCAACAGCACGCGGTAGAAACAGCCGATTATAACAAGCTGCTCAGCGATGCTGCTGGTTGGGACGTAGCCGCGTTCGCTGCGACCTACACGCTGCGGTTCAATGACCTGAATGGATATTTGAACGGCCTATCCCCGGCTTGGGACAATGGCAGTCACGACACGCCAATTGATCGTGTTGCGTTCCGTGGCGCTTGGGAAGCTGTCTATTCGGCGAAGATCGCGCTCACGCAGGAAATTGCCAGCGCAGCCCAGTGGGACAAGATCAGCGGCACGGGCAAGCCGGAAGATAATGCGACTGTAGGCGCACCAGTAGGTACAAATGTTGCGGGCAAACCGGCAGAAGCGGTCATTGACGCGATCACAGACGCTATCGGTGGTTTGATATCCAGCGAGCAATTGAAAGCCGATATTGAAGCCGCCGAACAGATCGCTGCCGATCTACAGGCCACATATGGCAGCACCGCAAGCGCAGCGGCATCAGCCAACGCCGCAGCCCAACACGAAACCAACGCCCAAACGGCATCTAATAATGCCGCTCAGGCCAAGACCGACGCACAGGCGGCCCAATCCGCTGCCAACGCGGCGAAAGATCTAGCCGTCTCCGCTAAAGACGGAGCAGCAGGATTTGCCGGAAACAGCGAGGCGTCCCGTGCTGCCTCCGACGCGGCGAAAACTGCCAGCGAAACAGCGCGCGATCAAGCCCAGCAGCAGGCGTCCAACGCGAATGGTTCTGCTCAGGCAGCGGCGGGCAGCGCATCGACGGCGACCAGCAAAGCCTCAGAGGCCAGTCAGTCGGCCAGCGCAGCCATGGCATCACAGGTCAGCGCATCGACTACCGCGCAGGCGCTCATGCCGTCCACATTCGGCGACATCAAGAATTGGACGTGGAATTGGGGCGAAGGCAACGGCGATCTATCAACCGACAACAGGCACTGGGCCTATGACCACGGTACGCTTGGGCGCATCCTTGATGTCTATAACGTCCCGCATTTTAGCCCACATATCGTTCCCAAGGGCCGCATCGCGCTCGTGCGCGACAAAGTATATCGCATCACCGTCAAATGGGCGCTGACCGGCGGGCAGCTTGGCTCTCCCGTCAATGCGTGGCTCTTCGCCATTGGTATCAGGCCCGATAGTGCGACGACTGGTGATTACTGGAACAGCATCAACACCCCGCTCCAGATATCTGAGGGTCAGACTGGTTGGGGTAATTTCTGGGCTACTCACACACTTGAAGTTCACACCAACTCTTTGATCGACAACGGCTGTCAGTGGACCCGCCCTCTTTTCCGCATTGATAGTCAGGGCAACTATGCTGTCCAGTCCATCGAAATACGCGACATCACTGGCGAGTATCATTCGTCCGGTTCTGCCAATGCGGCAGCGCAGAGCGCATCAAGCGCAGCCATTTCCAAGACAGGCGCAGAACAGAGCGCAAGCGCGGCCAGCGGCAGCGCGACCAATGCCGCATCCAGCGCCACTAATGCCGAGCAGCAGAAAGAAGCAGCATATCAGCAGGCCGTAAATGCCCTTCAATTCCGCAGTGAAGCAGAGACGTTCCGCAATCAGGCCAGCCAGTCTGCCACCAATGCCAGCGGATCGGCATCGAGCGCATCTGAACAAGCCGGTCTAGCTGCGAATAGCGCAGGGCAGGCATCGGGGTCTGCTGGCGCAGCAGCGGGTTCCGCATCAACCGCATCCAGCAAATCGACCGAAGCAGGCCAGCACGCCAGTTCTGCATCTGCCAGTGCGAATACCGCATCCACGAAAGCCGGAGAAGCAGCGGGGTCGGCCAGCGCAGCGGCGGGAAGCGCATCGGGCGCGTCGTCCAGCGCGTCACAGGCGGGACAATCGGCCAGCGCAGCACAGAGCGCAGAAGTATCGGCCACGACCGCCGCACAGGCTCTTATGCCTGCCACATTCCAGAGCCTCAAGAATTGGACTTGGGATTTTGGCGGCGGCACGAACACTCTCGAAAGTGATGGTCGATACAGCGCCTATGACCACGGCACCTACGGTCGTATTCTCCAAGTCCAGAACAACCCGACCTTTTCGCCGCATATTTCGACCAAGGGGCGTCTCCCACTCGTCCGCGATCATGTTCTTCGCATTACCGTTAAGTGGTTGCTGGCCGCGCAACATGAAAACGACACACAGCGAAATGCCGCCATCTACGCCATCGGTATCAAGCCTGATGGCAGTCAGTGGAACAACGTCAACACCGGCGTTGCGATCTTGCAAGGTCAGTTAGGCTGGGGCAGCGCTTGGGCGACACATACGCTTGATGTTCATGCCAACACTTTATTGGATCAGGGCGTCCAGTGGGTAAGGCCGCTGTTCAGATTGGATAGTCAGGGCGTCTTCGTCGTCCAGTCTGTCGAAATCCGCGACATCACTGGTGAGTATAATGCCTATGGTTCGGCGCAAGCCGCAGCGGGTTCAGCATCGACTGCCGCGATCAAGGCCAGTGAAGCGGGTAATTCCGCAAGCGCAGCGAACACCAGTCAGACGAACGCCGCAACCAACGAAAGCAATTCTTGGCTGAACCGTCAGGCCGCTGGCGCGCATGAAGGTGCTGCATGGGATCATCGTGTCGCGGCAGCAGGCCATGAAAGCAATGCCTACACCTATCGCAACGAAGCCAGCCAGTCTGCGTCCAATGCCAGTGGATCGGCATCGACAGCTTCACAGCAGGCCGGTCTAGCGAGCAATAGCGCGAATTCTGCCGGTCAGTCCGCTGGTGCTGCCGCTGGATCGGCATCAACGGCCAGTAGCAAGGCCAGCGAGGCCAGCCAATCAGCGAATGCGGCGTCGAGTAGTCAGGTTAGTGCGTCGAACGCTCAGGCTGGCGCGCAAGCACAATTCGCAAAGACCTTCCCTAACTTCGTCGGTCCAATCGGCAAGGACGCCTACGCATATTCGGGCGACAACGGGAACGGCTTTAGTTTTGAGAACGGCCCAGATGCTGGCTGGCCGCAGCCTTACATCACTGCGCAGGGTCCGGGTCAGGGCGGCACCTATAACCGCATTATGTTCAAGGAGAGCGTCCCAAAGACTATTGGACGCCGCTACCGTGTTACGGGTTGGTTCTACAGCCACGGCACCAACTGTGCCACGGTCAAAATCTGGCTGCTTCGTACCAATAATAATATCTGGGACGGAAACGCAGATGGGCATGGCGGCGATGCCGTAGCCATCAACTGCGAGAACGACATCGCGGTCAATAGTCCCGGTTTCCGAAAGATCGGCGTAGAGTTCACCGTCGATAGTAACTGGAAAAGCCTCTGGAAGCCGATCTTCGAATATCAGACAACTGGTGGTGCGCCGAACGGCCTCTGGCACATGACTGGCATAACCATCGAGGACATCACGTCCGAGAAGGCCGCAGCCGATAGCGCATCAGCGGCATCTTCCAGTTACAGCAATGCCCTTTATGAAGCCAATCAGGCTGGCATCCGCGCTTCGTCGGCGTCGGGTAGTGCCAACACTGCCAGCATCAAGGCCGGTGAAGCATCGAGCAGCGCGAGTGCGGCGGCAGGCAGTGCGTCATGGGCCAATGACAGAGCAGCGGCGGCATCGAGCAGCGCCAATCTGGCCGCTACATTCTCGACTGGTGGCGGTAATCTCATCCCTGAGACATCCTTCATCACCAGCACGGTTGGATGGAACTTCTATAGCCCATTCAACAATAACGGGTTCGCATTTGGACGCGATCAGTCAGGCGACGATTGGCGTCCGACTAACGAGCACAATATCGGCATCAATCAGCCCAATGGCGATACCAGCCAGTGGTCGCAGTTTCACTCCGATCAAATCTCAGTCGAAGGCGGCAAATGGTATGAGGTCAGCGCATACACCGCCGCGCATCGCTGTAATGCCTATGTCAGGGTTGATTGGGTCGATGCCAATGGCAATGGCATTAGTTCCAACTACACCGATACGAACACGGCATCGAAGCCCGGTGGTCGAGACATCAACGCTTGGATGCGTTGCTGGGGCAAAGCCCAGTCGCCCTCGAATGCTGCTCGCGCGCATATCGTGTTCGTCAAAGACCCGACTTATGGAGGTCAAGGCGACAGCTATGCGTGGATGTGTCGCCCCATGCTGCGTCAGACCTATGAACAGGCCAGCGGCCCAAGCCCTTATAGTCCCGGCTATGGCGCGCTAACGGCATCCGCGCAGCAGGCGTCAATCTCAACGAACCAGACTGCGATTGCTACAGCGAACAGCACGGTCGCAAATCTGACGACCATCGTTCAGTCGGGTAGCCCCAACCTGCTCCGAAACGGAGGCTTCCAGTTGGGGATGAACTATTGGGCTGGTACTCATGGGGGTTGGTCGCCGCATACATCAAGCGGCTGGGGTCGAGTGACCGGCAACGGCACGAATTTCGAGGGTTACAATTATATCGAGAGTGAGCGCGTCCCGATCTTTGGTGGCACGCATTACACCTTCAGCGCCGATAGCGCGTATTTCCTCCACAGCGGCGGCACCGGCCACGTCTATCTGGAAATGATCTGGTATGACGGCGGGGGCAATTACATCACCCAGCATGGCGGGCCTAGTCGCGCTGCTAATCATGATTTCAGCAATGATGGCGCTAGCCGCAATGCCTTGAAGATGACGGTTCAGTCGCCGGGCAATGCCACGCACATCATGGCGCGTCTGGTTGCTTACAAGACTGGTGGCGGCGTCAACACAATTAGCTGGCGTCAGGTCAAGTTGGAACAGGGTCAGAATATGACCGCCTATTCCAACGAAGCGTCGGTGACGACGATCAACGAAACCGTCACTAGCGTCGATGGGAAGGCCAACACCGCTCTTGCTCGTGCGGCAGTTCGCCTAGACGTGAATGGCTATGTGACTGGCTGGGAAGCCAACAACAATGGCTCAACCGGCAATATGGTCATCAATGCGGATAATTTCGCAATCCAGAAACCGGGTGGTGGCGCGAGAACCGAATATGCCAACGGCTGCTGGAAGGTCTTTGACGAGAATGGCGTCGTGCGCGCGAGATTTGGAAATCTGAGCGCCTAATGGCTTACGGACTAAACCTCCACAACGCGCAAGGCGGTGTCATTCTCGACACTACTCAACGCACTGGCCAGTTGACCGGCGTTCATTCGCATTTCGGCAACACACCCAACGCGAGCGTTAATCTCTATGGATCAATGACCGGCGATTATCAGTCGTTCACTGTTCCATATGGCCCGGCAAATAGTGCGCTCTGGTATGTGATCGTGACTGCGGGGACAGGTGATTACGAGAACGGCTCAGGCTACAGCCAGATATATAATGACGGGGAGACCATCTTCTTCCGCGTCAAAAGCAATGACTGGACCTACATCTATTACGGATACAAATAATGGCCTATGGAGCATCCTTTCTCAACGACGCGCAAGCGGTCCAGCTAGACGAGACAACCCCTTGTATGTCGTTGATCGCCCGTGGGCAGATCAACCCATCTAACGAGAGCAATGGCAGTGTTTGGGTGCCAGCAGTCTCGAATGGCCAGTATCCACTCATGGCCATCAGACCCACGAACATTAGCGCGGCAGTGGTTGGTGTTGAAAAGAACGGTCAGAATTTCCAGTGGCAGATTACCAGTCAGAACTCACCGCGCAATAATGGCAGCAACTGGGCTATCGACTGGTATATTTTCGACAAGCCTAATCCCACACCATCGACTTCTGGTTGGGGTCTGGAACTCTGTAACAGCGCTGGTCAGGTTACATATTCGTCCAAGCAAGGACCGATGTGTATCGCTGGAACAGGACATGGCACATACGCTGGCGGTCGCACCTATGCCTTCCATCAGAACCGGATGGCCATCGAGCGCGGTGCTGAGATTTACGATTTAGTAGAAATCGACGACAGCTATGGCAACGGTACTGGCCAATATGAAGTCAAGCTGGTTGGATATGAAAAGATCAACAGCGGTTGGGAAGTCGTGGGTAATCAGGTGGCCCAAGTCCATCAGAATGGCGGCGACTACTGGATTTACCCATCCGTATTGTTGATCCTCGATGTCACAAATCTCTGACATATTTTTGATTGGCAGCATGGCCGCAAAGCTGGGCGGCTTCCTGCCAGCATGGCGTAATGGCCATGTCGATGATGTCGATCTTGTCACTACAGAACATCAGGCCAGGTTGATCGCTCAGATTTATGGCCAGCCATTTTCACCCCATGCACCCGGCAGCGTGATGATTATGGGCAATGCGAAATTCGATATATCATATGCCGACATGGCTGAACGCTGGGCATTGCTCGACCAGCTTTGTCCAGCAGCGCAGCCCATTCTTGTTGCAGGACATACCCTGTCCCTACGGGTCGCACCAGCTGAGGTTGTATGGGCGATCCGCGCTTACACGGTCGGGCTAAGTCCAAACACCTACGAGAAGGGCGTCAGAGACGCTCTATGGTATGACGCGCTGCCCAAGTGCCTGACCGACGATCATATCCGGCTGGCCAATTTGTATCGAGGTTTCGGGCTACAAGCAGCAGTTTCACGGAAACAATGATATGAACGGCCAACATGGGTGGATGGCGGACAGTCCGGTTACGACGATCATTGGCGATAGCTGACGCTTGGCTGTATGGATTAGTCGGAATGCTGCCGTGCCTCTGCGAGACGGTTGCGATACTCGAACAAAGCACCCCGCCCAGTGATTTCAAACATGGATACCCATGGGACTGATGCGACAGCGTGGCTTTCACCAGTAGTGAGTACCCAGGTTGGGATCTCACCATCCTCTGCTTGATCAACACACGCAGCAGTGGCCTCAACTTTGCCGTTGATCAGTAGGGTGAGGTTCGCGTCTTTCGGCGAACTGAACTCCCAATCGATCTCGAACTTATCGAGAAACTCCCATTCGAGGTGCCCCCCGTTTTCGTCCTGCCGCATCGAATAGCGCTTCGCGGCGGTGTCGAAGAATGGGTAGAGGCTGTGTTTCCGACACGTTAATGTGCGCAGTTCATGCCAGACGAGCACGAGCGAGATTAGCAGCGGCGGGTTGCCCTCGACCTTTTCGACCTTTTCCCAACTAACTGAGCGTACGCGCCGGCCATTGATCATGTGATATCGGACTTTCTGGCGATAGTCTGCCTTCGGATCGTCCAGCTTCACCCATTGAGAATGAATATGCCGCGCACCAGGCTCTCGGTAACTCACGGTGTGTTGCCGATACCCTGCGCAGTGGCGCAGTGCGAGATAGCCAAGGTACAGGAGTAGAGGTAACACCCCTAACAATTCTGCCAGTCCCTTTCCGTCCATAGCTCCCCCTACCGATTGAGAGCCTTGTCTAGCTCCTTATCTTCTAGGTTGAAATAGTTGATGATGAACGGCTCTTCCCGAAGCCGAACGTGACGCCGAAGCGGGTCTGGATCCCATGATCCCGGCATCGGGTTGCTGTCCGTCCAATTCCTCCGCCGACATTCCAATATCGCGCTGGATCGTGTTGCGCGGCTTCCAGTCCTGAGCATCAGTCGATGCATCTGCGATTGGCAAGGTGGTTGTGTCTCGTAGGGTGAAACCACCGACAAGACCGGCAACGAGTGCCCCGACAAGAATGATGGGAGATTTGGACATGATCGCCCTCATATCAGGCAAGCGCAAATGAACCGCAAATTGGGGAGGTAAATACCTACGTTAACAATGACGAGGATTTCCTATGACCCAATACAGCAACCCCGATCTCACTCAGCGCGAGATTATCGAAAGCAGCATCCTAGCCATCGAAACGATGATGGAAAAGGCAGACGAAGCGGCGGCGGAAGCCGAAGCACATCGCGCTCAACCTGTGGACTTTATGACCAGCCAAATTATCAGCCAGCACGTCTCGATGCAGAATGGCACCAAGTTCCAGCTACAGAGCGAACTGACCCGCTTGAAGAACATTATCGCTGTTTGGGACGGTGAAGAGCCAACCGCTACCGGCACCCCAACGATGCCGACTGCGCCCCTGAACTGATAACCCTCCCCCGGAGAAGTGAGCGTTCTCTGTACGGTTAAATAATCGCACAGAAACAATCACCTCCGGGGGTCGCATCATGGCAAAAAAGAAGCCTACAGAAACATTCCAAACCGTTCACGCCGACACGCTCTATGCAGCGTTCAAATCTCCCAAAATGGCCGAACTGTTCGGTGTCACCATTGAAGACTTCGGCATTGTGACCATCACAAGCGCTGGGTTCATGACGGTCGAATTTGAAAATGCAACAGCGGAAAATCTGTCAGTCGATCTCTTCGAGTTAGCGCCGGTCAATAGCGTGGCTGAGCCTGAACTTCCGTTTGCGCAGGAGGGCAGCGATCATGAGTGATAGTGAAACCCCTGAGAAAAAGTCCTTCCTCAAAACCGTCCTCGTCGGCACCGGTCGCTTCATCAAAATCGCTTGGACCATTCCGGCGGTCAAAAGCCTTCTCATGACCAACCTCATTCGACTGGGTGTGTCGGGTACGGTAATCGCGGTAGCAGTGGCTCTGGGTGATGCGTACAGCACGGGCGGGCTTTAATGAGAGAACATGCTGTAGAAGCTGTAACCGCAGCCGGTGACATCGTTTCAGTCAGCGTCGTTATCGCAACGCTAGCTCAGATACTCCCCTCCATCGCGGCACTGTTTACAGTTATCTGGACAGCCATTCGAATTTACGAAACAGCCACGGTACAAGGCTGGCTAGGTAAAAAGCCCGATTGATAGAAAACCCGGAGAACAATACGTTCTCCGGGTAGGCACCGCTTGAGCAGCTCTGTTAAAGCGCAGCACCCATCAGTATTTAAGTGGCGGGTTCACCCAACGTTCGGCTTGTTCGGCTCGCTTCAACATCCATGACATGCGCGGCTTTCCCTTTGGTCCGTTGAACGACCATAGAGAGCCATCAACAGGAACGTTCCAGTTATCGACAGCGACCGGATAGCGGAAATTGGCACGGCTCAGGCAGCGGCGCAGCATGGATGATTTGAAAGCACCCAACCCAATGTCCCGACATAGCTCTACGATTATATCGAAACGAAACTGGGCAATGTCGGCCTTGATCATTTTACGAACGGCCTTTTCATAGGCATCCTTTGGTTCGGCCTCATCCAAAGCCTCAAGGCGCTTCCACTGCTTTTGTGGAATGAGAAGTGCAGACCCAGCATATCCCTCGCGCAGACGCTCATCAATGAACGACCCTCTGACGCCGGATTGCTTTTGCCACTGCTCTTTAGACTGGGTGACACCATTGATCGTTATATCCATGCAGGTATTTACACCCTTGAAACAGTGACATTCTCCAAATCAGCAGTTTTAGACCCGTTTGACCCCTGTTTTGATGCTTCTGGGATCAATACGAGTGCAGCCAGTGAGGTTGCACTTAAAGGAGAATATCATGCAGAAGATCACCCTTTCCCGTTTCGATAAAAATCGCAATTATGGCCTTCGTGACAGCTACATCGCGTGCGTCGATAGTTCAGCAAATTGCTATGGCATAATGGCCTACATGGAGAATAGTAGAGACCGCCTCATGCAGTTTAATGATGAACCGCGCGCATGGTCATTCGCGTCATGGAAGAAGGGCGAGAACACCAAAGCCAATCTGATCGAAGCATCAGCGATCATACTCGAATATCCGCTGTCCGCGTGGGAACGTCTCGCATCAAAAATGTTGGAAACTGGCTATACCCATTTCTGGGTATCGACAGAGACAAAAACAGCCAACACGATCAGCCTCATCATCCCGCTCGCTTCAAGCGTTGGCACTGCGCACTATGAAAGGCTTGCGGCTGTATTCGTGCAGAAGCTGGATGAATATGAATTGGTTGATGGATGCCTCGCCGCCACCCACTTGATCCACGTCTACGCTACCAGTGTCATTGATAAGGTCGAGGGCTACCGGGGATGCTTGGACCCTTTGCTTTATGTGAAGATGACCGCGAGGCAGTACCAGCGCGATGCAAAGGTGTTTTATGGCAAGATGCCAAAAGCCGCAGCGGTGCATTTGTCTCCACCAGTCGTGACATCAGCGGATTATATCACGGATGATAACAACTTGTTCCTGTTCCCATTGACCGAAAAGGAGCGTCAACAGCGTGCCACTGACGCGCTACTTGATAGCATGGGTATCAAGGAAAGATAATTCGTCAGAGGCCCGACAGCTATGGTTGTCGGGCTTCGCCATATCTGCGTGAAATGGTAAGTAGATGATGGCGAAAATCACATCATCTCTCATCGAACTCGACCGCGCAGCAGACACTCTATTGCCCCTCACATTCAGGGACAAAGTGACCAAGCAACCGATCGACATCTCTGGCGCGGACATCAAGTTCGTCGTCAAGAGCGGCTTCACTCTCATCCCCGAAATCGATCCCAGCAATCCACTGGGTCGGCTGCTTCATTTCACAGAAGCTCATGCTGCCCAGCTTAGCAGCAAAGCCAAACCGTTCATGGTCACGCGCACGGTCGATGGCATGGATCAGGTGCTATGGCGTGGTGAAATTGTCGCGGTTGGCTTCACGCAATGATCGAAGTTCAACTGGCGCAGTTCAGCGTAGAAATCCTAGTCGGCGATGTGCCGGAAATTGTCGTAGAGGCCACAGCAGCTACTGAACTGGTAATCGAGGCCAGCAATATCCCCGGTCCACGTGGGCCAGCCGGTGAAACAGGGCCACAAGGCATCGCGGGTCCACAAGGGCCAGCCGGTGAGACAGGACCGCAAGGCATCCCCGGTGACAGTATCACAGGACCAATGGGACCAGCAGGAGCAACTGGACCACAGGGACCAATCGGACCAGCCGGAGAAAGCATCACTGGACCACAGGGACCTCAGGGGCCGCAAGGCATCGCAGGGCCGCAAGGACCACAAGGCGAACCCGGAACAACGGGAGCCACTGGACCACAAGGTGCGCGGCGACAACTACGATGGCCGGTTGAGCGGCGACTATGATGGCCGGTAGGATCGGTTGTCTGGTCTGATCGTAGGGAGGGGCGCAGCCCCGACCGGAGAGCGGACCAGACAACCGGTGGCGATCTTTTTCCCCTTCTTTCGGGGGGCAGATCGGGGCTGTGGCGGGCGGTGGTATCGGAACACTCATCGAACAACGAGCGATGGGTTTGCGATGCCGGGCCACCACATTTCCGATCAGCAGGTATTTCTCTTCATGACCCATCGTCGCCAACACACCCAGGCCGTCGCGGCTGCCAAGGCCGGTATCAGCGAACGCAGCGCACGCCGGATCGAGAACGATCCGCAGCTTCCGTCCCAGAAGAAGAAGGAGCGCCACTGGCGCACCCGCGCCGATCCGCTCGAGCCATTCTGGCCACGTATAGAGGAGTTGCTCCAGATCGACGGTATCATTGCCGTCACGGTCTTCGAGACGCTCCAGGACGAGTTCGGCGAGGATGCTGTTCCCGATGCGATACGACGAACACTGGAACGCCGGATCGCCCGCTGGCGGGCACTGCACGGCGGCGAGAAGGAGATCTTCTTCCCGCAGCATCATGAGCCCGGTCGGCAGGGCCTGTCGGATTTCACGGTATGCGACAGTCTCAAGGTCACTGTTGCCGGCGAGACCCTGGCCTATCGCCTCTACCACTTCCGCTTGGCGGCGAGTGGCTGGGAGCATGCGGCTGTCGTGCTGGGCGGGGAGAGCTTTGCCGCCCTTTCGGAGCACCTGCAGGATGCGTTGTGGAAGCTGGGCGGTGCGCCGGCCGAACACCGCAGCGATTCCCTGTCAGCCGCCTACAAAAACCTCGACGCCGATGCGCAGCGGGATTTCACCCGAAGCTATGACGAGCTGTGTCGTCATTACCGCATGCTTGCTACCCGCAACAACCGCGGCGAGGCGCACGAGAACGGATCGATCGAAGGTCCCCATGCCCATCTCAAGCGACGGCTCGATCAGGCCTTACGCCGGCGGGGCAGCCGCGATTTCGTCAGCATCGAGGCCTGGCGCGAGTTCGTTGAGGCGCAGGTCGCCAGACAGAACCGGCGGCATGCTGCGCGCATCGATGCAGAACGCAGGGTACTCAAGGCGCTGCCCGCAAGGCGAACCACCGATTTCGCCATGGTCACCGTCGATGTCACCCGCAACGGCACCGTCGCCATCGATCGGGTTACCTATTCGGTGCCTTCCCGCCTCGTCGGACGGCGCCTCAACGCGCATCTCTTTGACGATCGCATCGAGCTCTTCCTCGGCCCGGACAGGGTAATGTCCACGCCGCGTGTGCGGATCAGTCATCCCCACCGGGGGCATAGCATCGATTTCCGGCACATGATCGGTAACCTGCGCCGCAAGCCCGGTGCACTGCGCAACCTCGTCTACCGCGAAGCCCTCTTCCCCGATCACGCCTACCGGCGGGCCTGGCAAGCCTTCGATGCCCAACTCGATGGACGGCAGGCCTGCCGCGATGCCGTCGCGCTGCTCGATATCGCCGCCAGGGGCGACTGTGTCGACGTGCTGGCCCGGCGGATCGATGAGGCTCTCGACAGCGGGCGCTTGCCCGATGTCGAGAGCCTCAGGGACGAGTTCCTGCCAACCGCAAGATCGCAGCGCGATGTCGCTATCCCGCCACCCGATCTGCACAGCTACAACAGCCTGATCGCCAGCGGGGAGGTGCACTGATGACCCGCACCAAGGATCAGGCCGCCGCCGTACTGCCTACCCTGCTGAAGGCCTTGCGCCTGCCGAGCATCAACCGCAACTGGAAGCGCCTCACCGACACCGCCGATCGCGATGGCTGGCCGGCCGCCAACCTGCTGGCCTCGCTTCTCGAGATCGAGATGGCTGATCGCTCCTCCCGGCGCATCCAGCGCCATCGCGACCAGTCCGGCTTGCCCGCAGGCAAGACCTTCGCCACCTTCGATTTCGACGCCGCCCCCGGCATCCGCAAACCGCACCTCTTGTCCCTCGCCGCCGGTGACGACTGGATCGAGAACGGCGGCAACCTGCTGCTGTTCGGCCAGAGTGGGACCGGCAAGACGCACGCAGTTGCCGCCATTGGCCATGCCCTCATCGACACGGGGCGGCGCGTCCTGTTCTGCTCCACCACCGACATGGTCCAGAAGCTCCAGTCCGCGCGCCGCGACCTCAGCCTGCCCGCCATGCTCGACAAGCTCGACAAGTTCGATCTCATCGTGCTCGACGATCTGTCCTACGTCCGCAAGGACCAGGTCGAGACCAGCGCCTTGTTCGAGCTCATCGCCCACCGCTACGAACGCCACTCGCTCGCCATTACCGCCAACCAGCCATTTTCGGCATGGGACAACGTCTTCCCTGATCCCGCCATGACTGTCGCCGCGATCGACCGCCTCGTGCACCACTCGACCATCATCGAGATGAACGGCGAAAGCTACCGCAAGCGTTCCGCCGTCGCCCGCATCAACGCCGGCGATTACGACCCGCCCAATGGCGCCCCGGACCGGCCATCATAATTGTCGCTGGCTTCGCGCTCGGGAGCACCCTTGCTGAGGCAACGGGTAATTGTCGCCAGCGGCAATTACATGCCAACCATCCCATGCGCTTCAAACCCTCGCTTCCGGCCAGCGCCAGCGACAATTACCCAGCGTCGTAATTGTCGCTCGACGGTTGCTCCTCGCAACAGCAAATGGTAGCCAGAATTCACCAACCGGCGCGGCCACCTATCGGCCATCAAAATTGACGCCGACCGGACACCGTAATCGTCGCGCTACACACAAGGCGAACCCGGAACACCGGCACCAGTGGGCTTACCAACACTCGATGCGTTGGCCATTTACGGCGATGGCAGCGATGGCGATGTTACAATCGCGAGTTTGGTCAACCTGACCCGTGACATGTATTATAACAATCTGACCATCACTAGCACGGGCATACTCAACACCACGATGTTCCATGTCTATGTGGCTGGCACTCTCGATCTATCAGATGCAACAGCCAACAGCATCCGACCAAACGTCACCGGCAACGGACAATCGAGCGGCAGCGCAAGTGGCGGCACATCAGGCGCAGTAACGGGTTCCTCGGCATCAACCAGCGTAGGCGCTTCTGGCGTTGCTGGTGGCGCAAGCACGGCCACGACAGGAAACAACGGCTCATCAGCGGGCAGCGTCGCAATCCTTGGTGGTGGTCATGGTGGCATGAGCGGTGCAGGCGGCGATGGCGTGAATACCGCAGGCTCAAGTCGTGCAGTGAACGCTTCGGTGCCTTTCGCAGTCCGTCGATATGTCGCAAGCCTTGTTCGTGGCATCGTGTTCGTAGCTGGTGGTCAAGGTGGCAGTGGCGGCAGCGGTGGTGGCGGTAACGGCACAAATACCGGCGGTGGCGGTGGCGGCGGTGGAGCCGGTGGTGCGAACGTTTATCTAGCAGCCCGACATATCATCCCCGGCAGCACCACAGGCGTAATCACCAGCCGTGGTGGCAATGGTGGCAACGGAAGAACCGCAAGCACCTCAGGAACAGGTGGCGGTGGTGGTGGAGCCGGTGGCGGCGGTGGAATGATCTATCTGGTCTACCACACCACATCAGCCGATCACCCAACGCTCATTACGAGCGAAGGCGGCACCGGTGGCAGCAGCGGCGGCGGAGCATCAGATGCGAAAGCTGGACGCGGTGGCGGCGGTGGTGGATCGGGACTGATAGTCGTCATCAACACCACGACAGCGACCCTCGTGGAAACTGCTCGTTTGGTCGGCACAACGCCGCCAACAAATAGCACCAACATCAGCGCACCGGGTCTTGCTGGTGAAATCGGAACAGGCGGGGTTTGGCTATGACGATTTATGATCGCTTCGGCAGGACGATAACCGAGATCGAACCAGATGTTTGGGAGAGCGAAGGCATCCGCTTAAAGGCACCGGGCAAAAGCCATGCTGTGATCATCGCGATCTTTGAAGGCATGTTGACCCCTTTGGAGCAACCCGACGAGGAATAACGATCCATCGCAATCCATATTGCCATGTTCCTGGTTTGTTCCCTATCATGTTGCCATGACCCACCCCGACTCACTTTGGCTCGCTCAGAGCCTTCTCCACGCGCCAGCATGGGCCAGAGTTGCCCTCACGGCACCCAACGAACGCCTTCGCGAACAGGCAGCAGTCGAACTCGCGCAAAGCATCATGATAGCCATAGAGCATCCCCCGACGATCTGGGATCACAGGCAGATGATGCTGCCGCTGTGATATGGGCGCGAATGTCACGCTTAGAAATCTAGGCGATTACGCTCGTCGGAAAGCAAATCTCTTCATCATCTGCAAATGTGGCCACTCAGGAGTTGTCGATGTCGAAAAGCTCAACCGCTGGTTCCTTGCCCACGGCTGGAACACCGCGATGGAAACCGTCGGAGCGCATTTACGATGCTCGCGCTGTCGGAGCCATCCTGAACGTTTTGCTCCATCGCCTCGACGCCCAGATCGGCCAGAATGGATGAGCAGCGAGGATGATTGGAAAAGACTTGTGAGGCGTCTCAGGAATTAATCAGTTAAATCAGTGCATTGTGTGGCGTGCAACTGTTGACGCTTGCATCCGCGAGGGCGCTATATTGGTGCAGAACGCGGCCGATGTGCTGGAAGCCGTCGGCCATATCGACCCGCGCATGGTGCGGCAGGGCAATTTCGATTTCGTTAGCGAGCCGGTGTCGAGTGACGTTCTGGCCAGCGAACGGGACGCTGTGGTCGCGCTGCTGGGTCATGCGCCGGTGCCGGTGGACGAGTTGATACGGCTGTCGAACCTGTCGCCTGCGGTAGTGCAGACGGTGCTGCTGGAACTGGAACTGGCGCAGCGGCTGGACCGGCTGGCGGGTGCGCGCGTGAGTTTGCGATAGTGGCAGCGGGCGGGCGCATGATTGCGCCCGCCCGCTGCCTGCTTGTCAGATCAATGCTGCATCGAATGTTTGATGTCGCGCATTTCGTCATGGCCTTCCTTGACCGAAACATAGCTTTGTTCGATCACTGCGCGGGTCGCAGGCGACAGGTCGCGATCGGCGATGGCGTCTTCGAACTTGGCCTTGATATGATCTTCGCCCGCTTCGACTTCGTTGATGATCGCCTTGTCATCCTTGCCCGTCAGTGCGGCTTTGAGGTTCAGGAAAACGCGGTGCGCCCCGGCCAGGATCGTGCCGTCATCTTCCGGGTTGCCGCCCAGCGTGCGGACTTCCTGTTGCAGGCGCGTGACGACCTGACGCCGTTCGCTGGCGCGGCTGGTGAACAGCGCGGTGAAGCGGGCATTTTCGCTGTCCTTGGCCGCTTCGGTATAGCCATCGACGCTGTCGAGCGTGGTGGCGATCAGGCCGTTGAGCGTGGAAATATCGTGGCTGGAATCGGACATGGTTTTTCCTGTCTTGATAAAGGGTTTCGCCATGGGTTCGGACAAACCGGACGATGCCCATACAACCCGGCATCCTGAAAAAAGTCGCAGGCCCATCGGCACGACTTGATCTCGATCAGGTAGATTTTCCCCTGTCCGGGCCGACCCGTGCGCTTAGCGCGCCGTTTCGACAAGAAGCTGGCGCTGGGTCACTATCTCCCCTAATCACTCGCACCGCTTGACGTCCGCCGTCATCGCCTTCCAAACTCGCGCATACGTGTGAGGCAGTTAATTTCGGGGCCATAATGCAGCTTGTCATCGTTGAATCGCCGGCCAAGGCGAAAACCATCGAGAAATATCTGGGCGGGGATTTCCATGTCCTGGCCAGCTATGGCCATATCCGCGATCTGCCGGCCAAGGACGGGTCGGTCGACCCGGACGATGGCTTTGCCATGTCGTGGGAGAATTACGGCGACAAGGGCAAGCAGCTAAAAGCCATATCGGACGCCGCCAAGAAGGCGACGCGATTGATCCTGGCGACTGACCCTGACCGCGAAGGGGAAGCGATAAGCTGGCATGTGCAGGAAGTGCTGCGCGCCAAGAAGGCGTTGCCCGCCGTCGTGGACCGGGTGACGTTCAACGCGATTACCAAGGCCGCCGTGCTGGACGCGATGGCCAAGCCGCGCGCGCTGGACGAGGATCTGATCGATGCCTATCGCGCGCGCCGGGCGCTGGACTATCTGGTCGGTTTCACCCTGTCGCCGGTGCTGTGGCGCAAGCTGCCCGGTGCCAAGTCGGCAGGCCGGGTGCAATCGGTCGCGCTGCGGCTGGTGGTGGAGCGCGAGCGGGAGATCGAATCCTTCAAGCCCCAAGAATATTGGTCGGTTGCTGCCGAAATGGAGCAGGACGGCACCGCCTTTACCGCGCGCCTCGTCCGCTGGAAGGGCGAGAAGATCGAGCGGCTGACGATCGGCCGTGAGGGCGACGCGATGGCGGCCAAGGCCGATGTCGAGGCCGGGCGCTTTACGGTCGAGAGGGTCGAGACGAAGCCGCTCACCCGCAATCCACCGCCGCCCTTTACGACATCGACCATCCAGCAGGAAGCGGCGCGCAAGCTGGGCTTTTCCGCCAGCCATACGATGCGAATCGCGCAGCAGCTTTATGAAGATGGCGCGATCACCTATATGCGGACCGACGGCGTGCAGATGGACCATAGCGCCATTTCCGCCGCGCGCGCCGCGATCGCGCAGCGTTATGATGGCGGTTATGTGCCGGACAAGCCGCGCATCTACCAGACCAAGGCGAAGAATGCGCAGGAAGCGCATGAGGCGATCCGCCCGACCGATTTTTCGCGCGACAAGGTGGGCGGCGGCGATCATGCGCGGCTCTATGACCTGGTGTTCAAGCGGGCGCTGGCCAGCCAGATGGCGTCGGCGCGGCTGGAACGCACCACCATCGACATGAACGACGCCACCGGCACGCATACGCTGCGCGCGACGGGGCAGGTCGTGATCTTCCCCGGCTTCCTGGCGCTGTACGAGGAAGGGCGCGACGACAGCGACGATGAGGATGGCAAGCTGCTGCCGCGTATGAGCGAAGGCGACGCCCCGGCCAAGAAGAAGGTGACGGCGGACCAGCATTTCACCCAGCCGCCACCGCGCTATTCCGAAGCATCGCTGGTCAAGCGGCTGGAGGAATTGGGGATCGGGCGGCCGTCCACCTATGCGTCCACGTTGCAGGTGCTGAAGGACCGCGACTATGTGCGGATCGAGAAGAACCGCTTCTTCGCCGAGGAAAGCGGACGTCTGGTGACGGCGTTTCTTGAGCGCTTTTTCGAGCGCTATGTGTCCTATGACTTCACGGCGGGGCTTGAGGACGAGCTGGACGATATTTCCGGCGGCCGCGCGCAATGGCAGGCAGTGCTGGAAGCCTTCTGGCGCGATTTCAAGCCCAAGACGGCTGAGATCATGGAGCAGAAGCCGTCGGACATCACGGCGGAACTGGACAAGTTTCTGGAACCGATGCTGTTCCCGCCCAAGGCGGACGGCAGCAATCCGCGTGCCTGCCCGCTATGCGCGGATGGGCAATTGTCGCTGCGTGGCGGGCGGTTCGGCGCGTTCATCGCCTGCTCCAATTATCCCGAATGTAAGTTCACGCGGAAATTCGGCCAGCCCGGTGGCAAGGATGGCGAAGATAGCGGGCCGGAGATTCTGGGCCAGCATCCCGACACCGGACAGGACATCGTCAGGAAATCCGGCCGCTTTGGTCCCTATATCGAAATGGGTGAGGGCAAGGAGGCCAAGCGTGGCTCGATCCCCAAGGATCTGCCCGATGGCGAATTGACGCTGGAATGGGGCATCAAGCTGCTCAGCCTGCCGCGCGAAGTGGGCCTGCACCCTGAAACGGGGCTGCCGATCGTGGCGAATATCGGGCGCTTTGGACCCTATCTGCTGCATGACGGCAAATATGGGCGGCTGTCCAACACGGCGGAGATTTTCGAAGTCGGCATGAACAGCGCGGTCGTCAAGCTGGCGGAGGCGGCAACACGCGGGCCGCGCAGCGCCGGGCGGGAGCCATTGAAGGTGCTGGGCGCGCATCCGCGCACGGAACTGGAAATCAAGCTGATGGAAGGGCGCTATGGCGCTTATGTCACCGATGGCACGACCAATGCGACGTTGCCCAAGACGGTCGACAAGGACGCACTGACGCTGGAGGAAGCCGCACAACTGATCGACGCGCGCGCAGCAGCGGCACCGGCCAAGAAGGGCGCGAAGAAGAAAGCGGCACCCAAAAAGGCAGCTGCCAAGAAAGATGCGCCCGCGAAGAAGGACGGCGCGGCGAAGAAGCCTGCGGCGAAGAAGGCTCCGGCCAAGAAGAAAGCAGCAGCAGCGGAATAGCGTTCAGGCGGCGTGCCGCACCTGGTTGCGGCCGCCGGTCTTGGCCGCATACATGGCGATGTCGGCGCGGTGCAGGCTGGCCTCGATCGGCAGCATCGGGTCGGCAGGGCTGATGCCGATGCTGGCGGTGGCGCGCACGATGCGGCCTGTGGGCGCACGCACGCGTAGCGCCTGAATGGAGGCGCGGATATGTTCGGCGCGCCGGGTTGCCTCCCTCTCATCGCAATCGGCGATGCACAGGACAAATTCCTCGCCCCCCAGCCTGCCACCCAGATCCACCGGGCGCAGCGCGTCGCGGATGGCCGCGCCGACCGCGTGCAGCACGGCGTCGCCGGTCTGGTGGCCATGATCGTCGTTGAATCGCTTGAAATGGTCGATGTCGATCAGCAGGTGCCAGTTGCCCGGACGATGATGGCCCTGACCCGCGCGCTCGAAAAAGGTTGCGCGGGTCAGCAGGCCGGTCAGGCCGTCGATATCGGCCAGCCGCCGCAGGTCCGCCAGCCGCTGTTCCAGCTCGCGGCGCAAACGGCGATTTTCCTCATTCTGCCGAACCAGCAGGAAACAGACTGGGGTGGAAATGCTGCCTGCGCACAATATCCCCACGCCAAAGAAGCGCCAGGGTATGAACATGCCGGGAATGGCCGATATGATCGCCATGATGATGAGCGTCCCCACGATGGAGATGCTGACAAAGCAGGCGATCTTGCGTTTCGGTCCCATGCGACGGGTCCGTAACGACAGAAGGTAAACAAGCGATTTCCGGCTGTTCCCCGGCGGCTATTCTACCCAGTCCAGACCGATGTCGCGATAGATGTTGCGATCATCCTCCCAGCCTTCCTTGACCTTGACGTGGAGGTAGAGGTGGACCTTTACGCCCAGCAGGGCGGCGAGTTCTTCCCGCGCTTTCGACCCGATTTCCTTGAGGCGCTGACCGCCCTTGCCCAGCACGATGGCGCGCTGGGTCGGGCGACCGACCAGTATCTGCTGGTGGATTTCGACCGATCCGTCCTGCCGTTCCTTATATTGTTCGGTATCGACGGCGGTGGCGTAGGGCAGTTCGGCGTGCAATTGGTGATAAAGCTGTTCGCGGGTGATTTCCGCCGCCAGCATCCGGTCGGTGGCGTCCGACACCTGATCTTCGGGGAAATGCCATGGCCCTTCCGGCATGGCGGCGGCAAAGGCAGCCTTGAGTTCAGGCAGGCCGTCGCCCGTCGCGGCGGACACGAAGAAGATTTCATCGAAGCCCAGCGTGTCGTTCAACACCTGCGTATGGGTCAACAGCTTTTCCTTGATGGCGATGTCCACCTTGTTGAGGATCAGCCACTTGCGTTCCTTGCGGTGTTTCAGCGATTCGATGATCGGTTCCAGCTTGGGACCACGCCCCGCCTTGCCATCGACCACCATCGCGATCAGGTCCGCACCCTGCGCGCCGCCCCATGCCGCCTGCACCATCGCCCGGTCCAGCCGCCGTTTGGGCGCGAAGATGCCGGGGGTGTCGACCAGAACGATCTGCGCAGTCCCCTCAATCGCCACGCCCATGACGCGGGTGCGGGTGGTCTGCGCCTTGGGGCTGGTAATCGCGACCTTTTGCCCCACCAGCGCGTTGACCAGCGTGGATTTGCCCGCGTTGGGCGCACCCACGACGGCAATGACGCCGCAGCGCTGCGTTTCATTCATGCTTGTCAAAACTACTCCGTTCGTCCTGAGCCACATTGGCGCAGTCAAAATATGTTGTCGTCATGCCAGCGATGGCTGGCATCCCACCGGATCTTTTAAGAAAGCGGGATCCCGGCTTTCGCCGGAATGACGGAAAGGGGGATAATAGCCTGTTATGGCGCGCGAGGAAACTACCCCGCCAGCTTCTCCATGAGCGCCGCAGCCGCCGCTGTTTCGGCCTCCTGCTTCGACGCGCCGGTGGCGCTGGCCTCGCCTGCGCCCTTGATCGTCACCGACACGGTAAAGCGCAGGGCGTGGTGGGGACCGGCGCGGTCTTTCAGCTCATATTCGGGGGGCTTGCGCTTGTTGGCGGCGGCCCATTCCTGCAACGCGGACTTGGGGTGGCGCGGAGCGGCGGTCTGGGTATCGACGCGCCCGGCCCACAGGCGGCGGACGAGGGTGCGCGCTTCGTCCAGCCCGGCTTCCAGATAGAGCGCGCCGATGAGCGCTTCCATCACGTCGCCCAACACATTGTCGCTGTCGGCGGCGCCATCGTCGCGCGCCTGCTTGCCCAGCACCAGATGGGTCGGCACGCCTGCTTCCCGTGCGACGGAAGCGCAGGTTTCGCCCGATACCAGCGCGTTGAAACGGCGCGACAGCTTGCCTTCGGGTTCGCCGGCAAAGCGGTCATAGACCCATTCGGCCACCAGCAACCCCAGCACCCGGTCGCCCAGAAATTCCAGCCGTTCGTAATTGACCGGCTTGGCGCTGCCATGGGTCAGTGCCTGTTCGAAGCGTTCGGGCAGGTGCGGCGCGCGACAGATCAGCGCGTTCAGCCATCCGGCGGTGTCCGGCTTATGCAGGTCGCCCTTCAAAAGCCTTCCCCGATGCGGTTCCACCGCGCAGCCGACACCCATGTCCAGGGCAGCAGCCAGTTGGCGCTGCCATCGGTGGAAAAGACCGAGATCATCGCCTTGCCCACCAGATTTTCCATGGGGACGAGGCCGATGCCGCCGCCTTCGACCGCCGGGAAGCGGCTGTCGGCGCTGCGATCGCGATTGTCGCCCATCATGAACAGATGCCCTTCCGGCACCAGCACAGTGTCGCGGTCGTCCGCCGCGCCGTCCGGCACAAGGTCGAGGACGTTATAGCTTTTGGCCGGAACATCTTTGGTCGCGGGCAGGGTTTCGCGGAACTGCGGGTAACGACACTGGCGGCCGCCGCCGGGCGCGGCTTCCTCGAAATCCGGGCGGTAGCAGGGCGTTTCCGCGCCTTCCTTGGCCGCCGCATCGACCATGTTCGGCGTCACCGGAATGACGAGGTCGGCGACCTTCTGGCGCGGGATGGCCGCGCCGTTCAGATAGACGACGCCGCCGCGCACCGCGATCATGTCCCCCGGCAGGCCGATGACGCGCTTGATATAATCGTTCTTCTGGGACGGCGGTGCCTTGAAAACCGCCACGTCGCCGCGATCGGGCGTGGACGCCAGGATGCGACCGGGGATCAGCGGGATGCTGAACGGTAGCGAGTAGCGCGAATAGCCATAGGGCCATTTGGCAACCAGCAGATAGTCGCCGATCAACAGGCGCGGCTGCATCGATTCCGAGGGGATATTGAACGGCGAGATGATGAAGCTGCGCAGGACAAAGACGAACAGGCCCAGCCTGGCGAGGAACCAGAGGAAGTCCCGCGTTTCCGATTTTGCAGTCATGGGTGGTCGTTTCGTCCCTTGATACGCGCCGACAAAGCGGCCGTGCCGGCTTGTGAGGCCAGATGCCGGGCGCGTCAAGCACGTCCTTGACGATGCAAAGCGCCTGAATTTTGGCTAAGGACAGAAAGAATCGACAGGTGCAGCGTCGGTGTCGATCAACTGCAAAGAGGATAGTCCATGCCCAGCCCTGCACTGCCCAGTCCGTCCTTGGCGGCCATCACGGCGCTTCCGCAAGCCGATCTGAAGTCCATCTTCACCACTGATCCCGACCGCCTTGCCAAGCTGGTCCGCAGTCAAGGGGCGATCCGGTTCGATTGGTCCAAGACGCATCTGACCGATGACCTGATGGCCGGTTTCCTGGCACTGGCCGACGAGCAGGGCTTTGCCCGGCGGCGCGACGCGCTGTTTGCGGGCGAGGCCGTCAACAACACCGAAGGCCGAGCCGCCGAACATCCCGCCGAACGGGGTGAGGGCAATGCCGACAGCGTCGCCCATGCCAAGATGCTGCATATGCGGATGCGCGGGCTGGTCGATGCGATCGAGGCAGGCGCGCTGGGCGAGGTGCGCCACATCCTGCACATCGGCATTGGCGGGTCGGCGCTTGGCCCGGACCTGATCGTCGATGCGCTGGACGGTGACGGGGTGCGCTATGACGTGGCGATCGTGTCCAATGTCGATGGCACGGCGCTGGAGCGGGCAATCGAGGGGTTCGACCCCAACGCGACGCTGATCGCCATTGCGTCCAAGACCTTCACCACCAGCGAAACCATGCTGAACGCGGCGAGCGCGATCAACTGGATGATCGAGGGCGGGGTGGACGATCCCTATGGCCGGGTCATCGCGCTGACGGCCGCGCCGGAGCGGGCGATGGAATGGGGTGTGGATGAAACCCGCATCCTGCCGTTCGCCGAATCGGTGGGCGGGCGCTATTCGCTCTGGTCCTCGATCGGCTTTCCCGCCGCGCTGGCGCTGGGCTGGGATGCGTTCGAGAGTTTGCTGGAGGGGGCGGCTGAAATGGACCGGCATTTCCGCCTGTCCGATCCTGCCGACAACATCCCGCTGATCGCGGCGTTCGTGGACCAATATTATGCGCGGGTTCAGGGGTGCCAGACCCGAGCCGTATTCGCCTATGACGAGCGGCTGGCGCTGCTGCCCTCCTACCTTCAGCAGTTGGAGATGGAGAGCAATGGCAAGGCGGTGAAGCTGGACGGATCGCCCGTCGATGGCCCGACCGCGCCGATCACCTGGGGCGGGGTCGGCACCGACGCGCAACATGCGGTGTTCCAGTTGCTGCATCAGGGGACGATCATCACGCCGGTCGAATTCATCGCGTCGATCGAGTCCGGTCACGGGCTGGACCCGGCGCATCACCGGGCGCTGCTGGTCAATTGCTTTGCGCAGGGGGCGGCATTGATGCGGGGCAAGGATAATGATGCCGATCCCGCGCGCGCCTATCCGGGCAATCGTCCGTCCACGACGATCCTGCTGGACGATGTGACGCCCCATGCGCTGGGCGCGCTGATCGCGTTCTACGAGCATCGGACCTTTGCCAATGCAGTGCTGATGGGGATCAATCCGTTCGACCAGTTCGGGGTGGAATTGGGCAAGGAAATCGCCAAGTCGATCGAGACGGAGGGGGCGACCGGGTTCGACCCGTCGACCATGGCGCTGATCGAACTGGCGCTGGGGGAATAGGGATCCAGCCTTTGTGGCGGGCTGTCGTCAGTCCGCCACGAAGGTCACGACCAGCGCGTCGCGCCAGGCGGGGCGGGCGGGATCCTGCGGGTGGATTTCGGTGACGCCGTGCAGGATGCGGTGGTCATCGATCAGCATCGCGTCGCCCGGATGGGTTAGCGTAAATTCGCCGAGCGGGGTGCCGTCGGGCGCGCCGATGCGAGTGACGCCTTCGCGGACATTGACTCGTTCGACCAGCAGCACGAACACGCGGTCCACGCCGTCGCGGTGCAGCCCTTCGGGTGTGGGGCGGCCTGCTGTGCCGGGCTTTGCCTCTATGCGGAACTGGTGCATTTCGACATGCCATCTGGTGGCGGACGCGGTGTCGAACTGGGCCGCGCAAAAGGCGAAGATCGCCTGGCAGGCGGGGTTGGCGATGGTCGCTTCGTCCACCGGGTCGAACCAGCGCTGCACGTCGCCATTCAGGGCATTATAGTCGCGGCTTTGATAATGGGGCTGATGCGGCTTGCGCATGATCTGCCCATGGTCGCAGGCGAAAGCGGCGTGGCGGCGGCGGCGGTAGCGTCCGCCATCGGCCATGTAGAGGTCCGGGCCAAGATCGTTCCAGCTGGCGGCGAAGCGCGTCCAGTCGTCCTGTTCCACGGCCAGAAGGGCGAACGTTTCCGCCCCCGCCAACCGGGCATAGCCGTCCTGTACCAGATGATGGTCCATGCGGGAAAGGCAGGTCGTGTCGCTCATCTTCATCCTTGTAATCAAAGGGTGAGACGAGCGACAGGGCCAGTTTCCGTAAGGCGGCTGGAACGGTGTCAGGCGATACCGACCATCAGGCGATCGTCGGGATCATGCCGCCTTCGACCCGAACCGCTGCGCCATTGGTGGCGGCGGCGAGCGGGCTGGCGAGATAGGCGACCATCGCGCCGACCTCGTCCGCTTCGATCAATCGCTTGATGAGCGAGAGCGGGCGGAGTTTGGTGAAGAATTCCGCTTCGCGGTCCTCTTCGGATGCGTCCTTGTCATCGACCACGGAGCGGATGAAATCCACGATCCCTTCGGAGCGGGTCGGGCCGGGCAGCACGCTGTTCACGGTGACGCCGGTGCCGCGCGTATGTTCGGCAAGACCCCGCGAGATGGAGAGCTGGGCCGATTTGGTCATGCCGTAATGGATCATTTCGGCAGGCGGCAACAGGCCGCTTTCGCTGGCAATGAAGAGGATGCGGCCCCAGTTTTGCGCCAGCATCTGCGGGAAATAATGGCGGGCAAGGCGCGCGCCGCTGACGACGTTGACTTCGAAGATATGGTGCCAGTCGGCGTCGCTTATGTCCGTGAAATCCTTTGCTTCGTAGATGCCGAGATTGTTGACGAGGATGTCGGTGCGGGGGACGGCGGCGATCAGGGTGGCGGCTCCTTCCGCCGTGGCGGGGTCGGCCAGCACGGCGTTGACGGAGCCGCCAATCTCTGCGGCGGCGGCGTCCAGCTTTGCCTGGCTGCGGCCAGTGATGGTGACGGCGACGCCTTCCTGCGACAGGCGGCGCGCGATGGCCAGGCCAATGCCGGCGGTCGATCCGGTGACGATGGCGCTTTTATCGTTGAGTTTCAGGTCCATGGGGGGTGCCTTTCGAAAAGTGAAGTAGACAGCAAGATGGACATAGAGTGGCGATTTATGCGATTGATGATTAGTAGGCACGTCATCATTTCAGAAGTGATTTTGAATCATGGATAACAGGTTCGGCGATATCGAGACGTTTTTGATGGTCGCGGGCGAAGGCAGTTTTGCCGCCGCTGCCAAGGCTTTGCGCCTGACCCCGTCCGCCGTCAGCCGATCCATCGCGCGGCTGGAACAGCGGCTGGGCGTGGCGCTGGTGCGGCGGACGACGCGCGCTCTGGCGCTGACGGGAGAAGGCGTGGCCTATCGCGACCGGATGGCGGTGCTGATCGGCGACATGATGGCAGTCGAGGCGGGGCTGGGGCAGGAGGGGCAGGGACCGCGCGGGGTGTTGCGCATCAATGCGTCACCCTCCTTTGGCTATGAATGTCTGATCCCGCTGCTGCCGCGATTTCGGGCGGCCTATCCGGCGGTGACGGTGGATTTGACGCTGACCGATGCGATCGTCGATCTGGTCGAGGAACGGGCGGACATCGCCATTCGCATCGGCCCGCTGCGCGACACCAGTTTGCGGGCCAAGAAGCTGGGGCATAGCGCGATGGTGGTGGTTGCCAGCCCCGATTATCTGGCGCGGCGGGGGGAGCCGGAGACGCCCGACGATCTGGAGGAGCATGACTGCCTGCGCTTCAGTTTCCGCCGGTCGGTGGATAGCTGGCCGTTTCGGGTCGGCGGGCAGGTGGTGCAGCGAGCGGTGCCGGGCAGCTTCTTTGGCAATTGCGGCGAAGTGGTGCGGCAGATGGCGATCGCGGGTGGCGGCATAGCGCGTCATGGGCGGTTCCATGTCGCGCGTGACCTGCGCGAAGGGCGGCTGGTGGAGGTGCTGGGCGCGTATAATCCGGGCGATGGCGAGGATATTCACGCGCTCTATGCGGCAGAGGACCGGGCGGCGGCGCGGGTGCGGGCGATGCTGGATTTTCTGGAAGGGGCGCTGGTGGTGGCGGGGTGAGGCATTTGCAAACCCGATGCGATAGGATTAAATCCCATTGACGAAAGGATGCGTCATGCGATCGACTCAACAATTCAGTGTGACCTTGCCGAACGAGATGGCGGACGAGGTCCGGGCAAAGGTTGCGTCGGGCGTCTATGCCAGTGAGAGTGAGGTCATTCGCGATGGTCTGCGGGCGCTCAAGGCACGGGACCGCGCCATAGAAGGTTGGTTGAACGGGATCGCCTTGCCTGCTTATGATGCGTATCGGGTCGATCCTTCTCGCGGAATTGCGATCGACGACATTCGAAATGAATTGGCCGATCGCCACGGGCAAATCGCCGATCGCGACTGAATGTGCCGCACAAGATTATCTTTACACCTGAAAGCCGTCATCAGATTACCGCCATTCAGGACTATATAAGCCAGGTTGCGACCCCGGATATCGCGCGGCGATTTACTGACGGCATCCTCGCTCATCTCGAAACGCTGGCCGATTATCCGCTTATCGGCACGGCCAGAGACGATGTGCGGCCAGGATTGCGCACGTTGGCCCATCGGCGTCGCGTGATTATGGCTTTCATGGTCGAAGAGACAGCCGTTGTTATCATCGGTTTCTATTATGGCGGACAGAATTTCGAAACCTTGCTCCGCGAAGATCCCAGCTAGGAACGACTGCCCTCACCCAATCCAGTAAGGCACGATCTGGCGATTGTCCGGGTCCACATGGATGGGGCGGTCGGCGGGCGGGAAGGCGCGCTGGTCGCAGCTTTGGCGGGAGCAGAGGCGGCAGGTGATGCCGATGGGGGTGGCGGCGCCCTCCACTTCCAGTTGCAGGCCGTCGGCATAGACGAAGTTGGCGGCATGGGCGGTTTCGCAGCCCAGGACGACGGCGAAGCGGCGCGGGGTGCGGCTGTAGCTGCCTGACGGTTTCACCAGCCCCTTGGCCATCGACACATAGCGCACGCCGTCCGGCGTTTCGCCCAGTTGCACGTTGATGCGGTCGGGGATGGCGACGGCTTCATGGACGTTCCAAAGGGGGCAGGCACCGCCGAAGCGGGCGAATTGCAGGCGGGTGGCGCTGTGCCGTTTGGTGATGTTGCCCGCCATGTCGACGCGGCAGAAGAAGAAGGGGATGCCGCGCAGGCCGGGGCGTTGCAGGGTGGACAGGCGATGACACGCCTGTTCGAAGCTGACGCCGAAGGTGCGGGCGAGCCGGTCGATATCGTGGCGCATGGTGCGGGCGGCTTCGCGGAACGGGGCGTAGGGCATCAGCAGCGCGCCCGCCGCATAATTGCCAAGGCCGATGGCGAGCAGCCGGTCCGCGCCGGTGACGGGCAGGCCCGCCTTGCTGACCACATCGGCGATCACCGCCTGTCCTTCCAGCATCATGAGTTGATGCGCGAGCATGAATTTGCGGCTTTCGGTGGGCAGCGCGGCGTTGACGAACAGCTTGCGCGTGACGCTGCTATAGGATCGCAGCGCGCTGTCGGGGGTGTCGGCGATGGCGGTTTCTATGCCGTGGCGGCGGGCGAGCGCTTCGACCAGCATCCCTTCGTCCAGCATCTGCCCGGCGGTGAAGCTGGCGGCCATATCTTCGGCCAGGCAATCGAGCGCATGGACATAGTTGCCCGCTTCGTGGAACCAGTCGCGTGCGGCCTCCCACGGCAGACGCGCCTGCACTTCGTGGTCGTTGGCGATCGCTTCCTCGATCATGTTGATGCGTTCGTTGGCGCGCATATGGGCGTTGTAGAGATCGACATAGCGGGCGGCAAATTCGGGGAATTGCAGGTGCAGTTTCTCGATCCGTTCCGGTTCCAGCGCGACGCCGGGCAGTTCGGGATGGCCCAATGCAAAGGCGAAAGCGCCCAGCATCTGTTCATCCTCCCGATCGTCGAAACTGGCCCAGTCGGTGGGGAAGCTGTTGGCGAGCGCGGCCTTCACCTTGGCGGTCAGAGGGCGGTCGTCATTTTCCAGTTGCGAGAGGTAGGAGACGGATATGCCCAGCGCCAGCGCCATCGTCGCCTGATCCATGCGATGGTCCAGGCGCAACTGGCGCAGGCGGGGTCCAGCGAAGATACGATTGCCGCGTGCCATGATCCATCCTTGAAGTGCGCGACGGTCTTAATTTGCAAAGTCGCGTTTTGCAATTTAGCAAATTTGCATTTGCGCAAAAGACAAAAGGCTGAAAAGGCAGCATCCACGAAAGTCCGCACTGCCCGGAGAGATGCCTGTATGTCGAAGCTCGCCATCATCGAACAGCTGGAAGCCAAGCGCGAAGGTGCGCGCATGGGTGGCGGCCAGCGCCGCATCGACGCGATGCATGGCAAGGGCAAGCTGACCGCGCGGGAGCGGGTCGAGGTGCTGCTGGACGAGGGCAGTTTTGAAGAACTCGACATGTATGTCGAACATAATTGCACCGATTTCGGCATGGACGAAGCGCATATCCCCGGCGACGGCGTGGTGACGGGTTCCGGCACCATCAATGGCCGTTTGGTGTTCCTGTTCAGTCAGGATTTCACCGTTTATGGCGGCGCAGTGTCGGAACGGCACGCGATGAAAATCTGCAAGATCATGGATATGGCGCTGAAAGTCGGCGCGCCGGTCATTGGCCTGAACGACAGCGGCGGCGCGCGGATTCAGGAGGGCGTGGCTTCGCTCGCGGGCTATGCGGAGATTTTCCAGCGCAATGTGCTTGCGAGCGGCGTGGTGCCGCAGATCAGCGTCATCATGGGGCCATGCGCGGGCGGGGCGGTCTATTCGCCCGCGATGACCGACTTCATCTTCATGGTGAAGGACAGCAGCTTCATGTTCGTGACCGGGCCGGACGTGGTCAAGACGGTGACCAACGAAGTCGTGACGCAGGAGGAACTGGGCGGCGCGGTGACGCACACGACCAAGTCGGGCGTGGCGGACGTGGCGTTCGAAAATGATATCGAGGCGCTGCTGGCGGTGCGCGATTTCGTGGACTTCCTGCCCGCGTCGAACAAGGAGCCGGTGCCGGAGCGGCCGAGCGCCGACCCGTGGGACCGGATCGAGCCGAGCCTGGACACGCTGATCCCCGCCAACGCGAACCAGCCCTATGACATGCACGAGCTGATCAGGAAGATCGTGGATGAAGGCGATTTCTTCGAAGTGCAGCCGGCGCACGCGGGCAACATCATCTGCGGCTTTGGCCGGGTCGAAGGGCGCACAGTGGGTATCGTCGCCAATCAGCCATTCGTGCTGGCGGGCGTGCTGGACATCAACTCGTCCAAGAAGGCCGGGCGTTTCGTGCGCTTCTGCGATGCGTTCGAAATACCGATCGTGACGCTGGTGGATGTGCCGGGCTTCCTGCCGGGGACGGCGCAGGAACATAATGGCATCATCAAGCATGGCGCGAAGCTGCTGTTCGCCTATGCCGAAGCGACGGTGCCGAAGATCACCATCATCACGCGCAAAGCCTATGGCGGGGCCTATGACGTGATGGCGTCCAAGCATCTGCGCGGCGATTTGAACTATGCCTGGCCGACCGCCGAAATCGCGGTGATGGGGGCCAAGGGCGCGGTCGAGATCATCTTCCGTGGCAAGACGGCGGACGAGATTGCCGAACGCACGGCAGAATATGAAGCGCGCTTCGCCAACCCGTTCGTGGCGGCATCAAAGGGGTTCATCGACGAGGTGATCCAGCCACATTCGACGCGGCGGCGGATTGCGCTGGGCCTGCGGAAACTGCGCAACAAGGCGCTGGAAAATCCGTGGAAGAAGCATGACAATATTCCGCTTTGACTAAGGTCCGTCATCCCCGCGAAGGCGGGGATCCATCTCCGGGCCTCGCGCCTTGGGATGGGGTGGGAGATGGATTCCCGCCTTCGCGGGAATGACGAAGTTTAGGAACGCATGATGAAACTCGGTCGTCTCAATCATATCGGTGTTGCCACGCCGTCGCTCGAAAAGAGCATCGCTTATTATCGCGATGTGATGGGTGCGACGACAATTCACGAACCGTTCGACCTGCCTGCGCAGGGGGTGAAGGTGTGCTTTGTCGATACGCCGGGGGAGAATGGCACAAATGGCACGCAGATCGAGTTGATCGAGCCGTTCGATGCGGCGTCGCCGATCACCGCGTTCATCGCCAAGAACCCGGCCGGGGGGCAGCATCATATGTGCTATGAAGTGGCCGACATTCTGGAAGCCAAAGCGTGGTTCGAGGCGAAGGGTGCGCGGGTGCTGGGCGAGCCGCGCATCGGGGCGCATGGCACGCCGATCTTCTTCGTGCATCCCAAGGATATGAACGGGGTGCTGACCGAGATTATGGAGACGCCCAAGGAGGCGCACTGATACCACCCCTCCCGCAAGCGGGAGGGGCAGCAAGACTGGGGGCTGCGCAGCAGACCCCTAGTCGCAGCGGGGTGGGCATGGGATAGCCCACTCCAACTTCGGCTAGCCAACAAGTTGGCAAGCCTGCGTATCCTCTCCCGCTTGCGGGAGAGGAATAAGGGTAGAGCAAAGATGACCGACAAGCCGACTCTGGATCAATGGGCCGCTGCTGCGACGAAGGAAGTGAAGGGCGCGGACCTGACGTGGCAGACCCCGGAAGGGATCGCTGTCAAGCCGCTCTACACCGCCGACGATGTGACCCCGGATAAGGTTGGCGATCCGGGCCTGCCGGGCTTTGCGCCGTTCACGCGCGGGGTGCGCGCGTCCATGTATGCGGGGCGTCCCTGGACCATTCGCCAATATGCGGGCTTTTCGACGGCGGAGGAATCCAACGCTTTCTATCGGCGCAATCTGGCAGCCGGGCAGAAAGGCTTGTCGGTCGCGTTCGATCTGGCCACCCATCGCGGTTATGACAGCGACCATCCGCGTGTGACCGGCGATGTCGGCAAGGCGGGCGTGGCGATTGACACGATCGACGACATGAAGATTTTGTTCGACGGTATTCCGCTCGACAAGATGAGCGTGTCGATGACGATGAACGGCGCGGTCATTCCGATCCTTGCCTTCTTCATCGTCGCGGGGGAAGAACAGGGCGTCGACCGCAAATTGCTCGACGGGACCATCCAGAACGACATCCTCAAGGAGTTCATGGTCCGCAACACCTATATCTACCCGCCCGAACCATCGATGCGGATCATCAGCGACATTTTCGGTTACACGTCGCGCGAGATGCCCAAGTTCAACAGCATCTCCATTTCCGGCTATCATATGCAGGAAGCGGGCGCGACGCAGGTGCAGGAATTGGCCTTCACCATCGCCGACGGCATGGAATATGTGAAATATGGCGTGGCGTCGGGGCTGGACATCGACAAGTTCGCAGGCCGCCTGAGCTTCTTTTTCGCCATCGGCATGAATTTCTTCATGGAGATCGCCAAGCTGCGGGCCGCGCGGGTGTTGTGGCACCGGGCGATGACGCAGTTGGGCGCGCAGGACGAGCGGTCCAAGATGCTGCGCACCCATTGCCAGACGTCGGGCGTGTCGCTGACCGAGCAAGACCCGTATAATAACGTCATGCGCACCACGATCGAGGCGATGGCCGCGATGCTGGGCGGCACGCAATCGCTGCACACCAATGCGCTGGACGAAGCAATTGCCCTGCCCACCGATTTTTCCGCCCGGATCGCGCGCAACACGCAGATTGTCATTCAGGAAGAAACCGGGATGACCAAAGTGGTCGATCCGCTGGGTGGGTCTTATTATGTCGAGGCGCTGACCCAGCAGCTGGTCGATGAAGCCTGGGCCATCATCGAAAAGGTGCAGGCCGATGGCGGCATGGCCAAGGCCGTGGCGGCAGGATGGCCCAAGGCGATGATCGAGACGGCGGCGGCGGCGCGGCAGGCGCGGGTCGATCGCGGTGACGACGTGATCGTGGGCGTGAACAAATATAAGCTGGCGACCGAGGATTTCCTGGAGACGCTGGACATCGACAATGCAGCGGTGCGCGAAGGGCAGATTGCGCGGATCAACCGGGTGAAGGCACAGCGCGACGATGCGGTATGTCAGGCCGCGTTGCAGGCGTTGCGCGATGGCGCGGCGCAGCCGTCGAGCATCGAGAACAACCTGCTTGCGCTGGCGGTCGAGTGCGCCCGCGCGCGCGCTACGCTGGGCGAGATTTCCGCCGCGATGGAGGAAAGTTTCAATCGTTACGGCACGCAGCCGACGCCGGTGAAGGGCGTCTATGGCGCGCCCTATGCCGGTGACAGCCGCTGGCAACAGGTTCTTGACGGCGTGCAGGCCGTCGAGCGGCGCCTCGGTCGCAAGCCCAAACTGCTCGTCGCCAAGATGGGGCAGGATGGGCATGACCGGGGCGCCAACGTGATTGCGTCCGCGTTCGGGGACATGGGGTTCGACGTCCTGTCGGGTCCGCTGTTCCAGACGCCGGACGAAACGGTGGTGCTGGCGTTGCAGAACGACGTCGATGTGGTCGGCGCTTCGTCGCTGGCGGCGGGCCACAAGACGCTGATCCCCGACCTGATCGCGCAGTTGCGCGCGGCCGGGCGCAGCGACATCAAGGTGATTGCAGGCGGGGTCATTCCGCCCAAGGATTATGACTTCCTTCGTGACGCAGGCGTCCAGGGCATTTATGGACCGGGCACCAACGTCGTGGAAGCGGCAGCCGACGTGCTGCGCCTCCTCGGCCACAACATGCCCCCTGCGGGGATCGAGGACGCTGCATGAATAGCCTGACTGCCCGTAACGACTGGACCCGCGCCGAAATCGCCGCGCTGTTCGACCTGCCCTTCAACGACCTGATGTTCGAAGCGCAGGCGATCCATCGCGCGAATTTTCCGCGCAACGAGGTGCAGCTTTCGACTTTGCTGTCGATCAAGACCGGCGGTTGCCCGGAAGATTGCGGCTATTGCAACCAGTCGGCGTCGGCGGAAAGCGGCTTGAAGGCCGAAAAGCTGATGAGCGTGCAGGCGGTGATGCAGGCAGCGGCGCAGGCGAAGGACGCGGGCAGCTCGCGTTTCTGCATGGGCGCGGCGTGGCGCAACCCCAAGGAACGGGACATGCCCGCCATCGTCCAGATGGTGCAGGGCGTGCGCCAGATGGGCATGGAAACATGCATGACTTTGGGGATGCTGAGCGAGGGGCAGGCCAAGGTGCTGGCCGACGCGGGGCTGGATTATTACAACCATAATATCGACACGTCGCCTGAACATTATGAGAAGGTGATTACGACGCGGACCTTTGGCGACCGGCTGGAAACGCTGGAAAATGTGCGCAATTCGGGGATCAACGTCTGTTCCGGCGGGATCGTGGGCATGGGCGAGACGCGCGAGGATCGCGTCGGCTTTCTGCACGCGCTGGGCGTGTTGCCGACCCATCCGCAGAGCGTGCCGATCAACGCGCTGGTGCCGGTCAAAGGCACGGTGTTGGGGAACATGCTGGCCGACACGCCGCTCGCCAAGATCGACGAGATCGAGTTTGTGCGGACGGTGGCGGTGGCGCGGATCGTGATGCCGGAGAGCATGGTGCGGTTGAGTGCCGGGCGTGAGAGCATGTCGGAGGCGTGTCAGGCTTTGTGCTTCATGGCGGGTGCGAACAGCATCTTTACTGGGGACAAGCTGCTGACCACGGCGAACGCGGGCGACAATGCAGACGCGGCTTTGTTCGCTAAGCTGGGCGTGGTGCCGATGCAGGCCGAGGTTAAGGTTGCGATGGAGGCGGCTGAGTGAGTTTTGCGCGGCGTCCTCTTAAGCCCCTCCCCTTTAGGGGAGGGGTTGGGGTGGGGCCTATCCTCATGACGCGCCGCGTGGGGCAACCCCCCACCCCCAGCCCCTCCCCTGAAGGGGAGGGGAGCCAAGGTCGGCGCAACTTCGTCACCCCGGATTTAATCCGGGGTCCCGCTGTTCTTCTGGCGCTGCGTTGGAAGAAAGCGGGATGCCGGATCAAGTCCGGCATGACGAGTGTGGGTGGGGTTATTGCTGCATGATCCGCGTCTCCACACTTCGTCATGCTGAACTTGTTTCAGCATCCATCGTGCAATCGCGAGCGACGGTGCGTGGGGAGGAATGGACCCTGAAACAAGTTCAGGGTGACGAACGGTTGGGAAATGTTGGCGTGAAGGCTTGGCCGATGGTCATGCTTTTTCTCGCCATCCTGATCGGCTTTGGTTGGATTATGTTGGACGTCGGCATGTTCATGCACGGCGATTGAAAATACCCCGTTCGCCCTGAGCGAAGTCGAAGGGCTGAACTGAACGAAGTGAAGTCCTTTCGCTCCGCTCAAGAGGAGGCTTCGACTTTGCTCAGCCCGAACGGAATTAGAAATTTGGACTGGGACAGGGAATAAAATGGCAATCACCAAGATCCTGATCGCGAACCGTGGCGAAATTGCGTGTCGTGTTATGCGCACGGCCAAGAAGATGGGTATCAAGACCGTGGCGGTCTATTCCGATGCCGACAGCCGCGCGCCGCATGTGTTGATGGCCGACGAAGCCGTGCATATCGGCCCGTCGCCTGCCGCGCAGTCCTATCTGATCGCCGACAAGATCATCGCGGCGTGCAAGGCGACTGGCGCGGATGCGGTCCACCCCGGCTATGGTTTCCTGTCCGAGCGGGAGAGTTTCCGTAAGGCGCTGGACGCCGAGGGGATCATCTTCGTCGGGCCGCCCGCCAATGCGATTGCGGCGATGGGCGACAAGATCGAGTCCAAGAAGCTGGCGCTGGCTGCTGGCGTCAATGTCGTCCCCGGCTTCGTCGGCGTGATCGACGATACCGAACATGCCGTCCGCATCTCCAACGAGATTGGCTATCCGGTGATGATGAAGGCATCGGCTGGCGGCGGCGGCAAGGGGATGCGGCTGGCCTATAGCGAGCAGGATGTCCGCGAAGGGTTCGAGGCGACCAAGCGCGAGGGGCTGAACAGCTTTGGCGATGACCGCGTGTTCATCGAAAAGTTCATCGAAAGCCCGCGCCATATCGAAATTCAGGTGCTGGGCGACCAGCATGGCAATATCGTTTACCTCAACGAACGCGAATGTTCGATCCAGCGCCGCCACCAGAAGGTGGTCGAGGAAGCGCCTTCCCCCTTCGTCACGCCCAAGATGCGCAAGGCGATGGGTGAGCAATGCGTCGCGCTGGCCGCCGCGGTCGGCTATTTCAGTGCGGGGACGGTCGAACTGATCGTGTCGGGCGCGGATACCACGGGGGAGGGCTTCTACTTCCTGGAAATGAACACTCGGCTCCAGGTCGAGCATCCCGTCACCGAGGAAATCACTGGCGTCGACCTGGTCGAACAGATGATCCGCGTGGCCAATGGTGAGAAGCTGGGCTTCACCCAGGACGATGTGAAGATCAACGGCTGGTCGATCGAAAACCGGGTCTATGCCGAAGACCCCTATCGCGGGTTCCTGCCTTCGACGGGTCGTTTGGTGCGTTACAATCCGCCCGAAGCCGTCAATGGCGTGCGCGTGGATGATGGCGTGGAGGAGGGGGGCGAAGTGTCCATCTTCTACGACCCGATGATCGCCAAGCTGATTACATGGGCGCCGACGCGCCTCGAAGCCATCGACAAGCAGATCGCGGCGCTGGACCGTTTCGAGATTGAAGGGCCGGGGCATAATATCGATTTCGTGTCGGCGCTGATGCAGCATGAACGCTTCCGGTCGGGTAACATCACCACGGGTTTCATTGCGGAGGAATATCCCGACGGATTCCAGGGTGCGCCTGCATCGCCCGAACTGCTGGTGCGGCTGGCGGCGATCGGTGCCTTTGCGGCGATGGCGCAGGCCGACCGGGCGCGGCGGATCGACGGGCAGTTGGGCAAGCGCCTCGCCCCGCCGACCGGCTGGCAGGTCAAGATCGGGGACGCGGTACATGACGTGCTGATCGACGGCGATGACGTGACGGTGGATGGCGAAGAACTCGACATGGCGCTGGAATATACGCCGGGCGACCGGCTGATCGAGGCGGAATTTGGTGACGAGGAACTGAGCGTGCGGATCGCGCCGGTGCGGTCGGGCTTTGTGCTGACGGCGCATGGGGCCAGCCACACGCTGCGCATCCTGCCTGCGCACGCGGCCCCCTTTGCCGCGCATATGATCGAAAAAATCCCGCCCGACCTGTCGCGCTATCTGATCTGCCCGATGCCGGGCCTGCTGGTCGCGCTGCATGTGGGTGAGGGCGACAAGGTCGAGGCCGGGCAACCGCTCGCCGTGATCGAGGCGATGAAGATGGAGAATATCCTGCGCGCGCAAAAGGCGGGCGTGGTGAAAACTGTGTCGGCCAAGCAGGGCGAAAGCCTGGCGGTGGACGCGATCATATTGGAAATGGAATAGGCTTTGCGCGACCGGGCCATGCGTGGGATGGACAGTCCATGACAAGGCTGAACACCCATGAATGGACCGGCGCGACAGGCGATGTATGGGCGCAGGAATGGCGCCGGACCGACCGTAGTTTCGGCGATCTGGCCGATCATCTGAACCGCGCTATTCGGGCCGCGATGCCCGATGGCCCGGTCCGGGTGGCGGACGGGGGGTGCGGCGCGGGGGCGACCAGCATTGCAACGGCGTCGATGCGCGATGACGTGCAGGTCGTGGGCATCGACCTGTCGCCCGGATTGCTGGCCATCGCGGCGGATCGGGCGGCGGATTTGCCCAACTGCACCTTCCTTGCCGGAGCGGTCCAACAGGTGATGGGCGATTTGCCGCCGTTCGACCTGATCGTATCGCGCCATGGCGTGATGTTTTTTGACGATCCGGTGGCGGGCATGGCCGCCATTCGCGCGGCGGCCAAGCCGGGCGCAAATATCGTCTTTTCCTGTTTTCGCGATGTCGGGTCGAACCTGTGGGCGAGCGAGATTGCCACGGCGCTGGGCGTGCCGCCGCCGGGCGCGGATGCAGGCTATGCGCCCGGTCCTTTCGGCTTTGCCGACGCGGCGTTCGTGCGCGCGACGCTGCATAAGGCGGGTTGGGGCGATGTGGCGGGCGATCCGGTCGACATTGCCTATCGCGCGGGGGAAGGCGCCGACGCGGTGGCCGATGCGGTGGAGTATTTTGGCAGGATCGGGCCGGCGGCCCGCGCGATCAAGGCAGCATCGGCGGCCGATCGTCCCGCGATGATGGATGCGATGGCGCGGGTGTGCGAACGCCACGCAAGCGAGGGCGCGGTGGATTTTCCTGCCGCTGCGTGGATATGGACGGCGCGCAACCCGGATTGATCCGCCCACGGCTTGCCGTCGCACGCCAAACGCGGCAGTGATGCACGAAACAGGCGGGGGTGGGCGTGAGCGAGGCAGTCGGCGGCGATTATGTGATGGACGCGAAGCGCGACCGGCTGGTCATTACCGCGTCGGCGCTGGGCACTGTGTTCGAATGGTATGATTTCTATATCTATGGCGTGCTGGCGCCCATCATCGGACGGACATTTTTTCCGACCGACAATCCCACGGTAGAATTGTTGTATACGCTGGCGGGGTTTGCGATCGGCTTTGCGTTCCGGCCGATCGGCGCGGCGCTGTTTGGCTATCTGGGCGACAGGCTTGGGCGCAAATATACGTTTCTGGCGACGATCATATTGATGGGCATCGCGACGGCGGGCGTGGGGCTGACGCCAGCGGCGGCCAGCATCGGCGTGGCTGCGCCAATCTTCCTGATCGCGTTGCGGATTGCGCAGGGGCTGGCGCTGGGCGGGGAATATGGCGGCGCGGCCATCTATGTCGCGGAACATGCGCCGCCGGGCAAACGCGGTTTCTATACCAGCTTCATTCAGGCGGGCGTGATCGGCGGGTTCATCCTGTCGCTGGTCGTGGTGGTCGTGACGCAGGCGATCGTCGGGCCGGAAATATGGCAGGCATGGGGATGGCGCATCCCCTTTCTCTTCTCGCTCGCGCTGCTGGCCATTTCATTGTGGATGCGGTTGATGCTGAGCGAAAGCCCGGTGTTTCTGGCGATGAAGAAGGCGGGGGCGCAGGCGAAAAACCCGTTGAAGGAAGCCTTTACCGCGGCGGGTAACAAGAAACGCATGTTCGTGGCGATGATCGGCATTGCGGCGGGCTTTACCGTCATTGCCTACACGGTGATGTTCCAGGCGCTCTATTTCCTGCAAAGCGGGCTGCATGTGTCGGCGGGCATGGCGCAATTGCTGGTCGGGGGCAGCGCGCTGCTGGGCATCGGCAGCTTCATCTTCTTTGGCTGGCTGTCGGACAGAGTGGGGCGGCGGCGACCGATCATCATCGGCTATGCGCTGGTGCTGCTGTTGGCGGTGCCGATCTATCAGTTCATGGGCGCGACCGCGAACCCGGCGCTGGCGCAGGCGGCGCAGCGCGCGCCGGTGGCCGTCAGCGGGCCGGATTGCAGCTTCGATCCCTTCGCGAAGGTGCAGCCGACCGCGTGCGGCAAATTGCTGGACCATTTTTCCAAGCGCGGCATATCCTATGACAAGGGCGTGGGCGCTGTTCCCGCCGTCCATGTCGGGGGCGTCGCGGTGAGGGACCTGAGCGCGGACGGGCTGGACGCGGCGCTGGCACGGGCGGGCTATCCCACTGGCACAGTCACGCCCGACTGGCGCAGCGCGATGCTGTTGTTTCTTGCCATGTTGCTATTGTGGACGCTGTCGGGGGCGACCTATGGGCCGGTGGCGGCGTTGTTGTCGGAATATTTTCCCGCGCGCATCCGCTATTCGTCGCTGTCGATCCCCTATCATATCGGGACCGGATATTTTGGCGGTTTCCTGCCGCTGGTCAGCCAATATATCGTCGCGCGGACGGGCAATCCCTATGCGGGGCTGTGGTATACGCTGGCCGTCGTGGCGATGGCGCTGGTGACATGCCTGATCGCGCTGCCTGAAACGAAGGATCGCCCCCTCGACGCCTGAGCGGGGGCGCGCTATCGGCGGGGGGATGACTGGCTATATCGCTCCGCTGCGCCTTGCCCTTGACGGGGCGGCGCTTGTTTCCAACTGGCGCTGGCTGGCGGGGCAGAGCGGCGATGCGGCGTGCGGCGCGGCGATCAAGGCCGACGGCTATGGGCTGGGCGCGGTTGCAGTGATGCAGCGGTTGATGGCGGCGGGGTGCCGCGACTTCTTCGTATCCAACTGGGGTGAGGCGGCGATCGTGGAGCCGTTGCTGACCGATGGCGTGGGCCTGTCCGTGCTGCATGGCGTGCGCGACGTTGACATGGAACAGGCATTGGCGTCGCGGGCGCGGCCGGTGCTGTGTTCGCCGGTGCAGGTGGCGCGCTGGCTGGCGGCAGGTGGCGGGCCGTGCGATGTCATGGTCGATACCGGCATGAACCGGCTGGGGCTTGACTGGCGCGAGGATGTCAGCGGGCTGATCGATGGGCTGGCGGTCGACACGCTGATGAGCCATCTGGCGTCGGGCGATGAGGATAGCGGGCTGAACGCTGTGCAGCGCGCGCGCTTTGTCGATGTTCGGGCGGGGGCGCAGGCGCGGCGCTACAGCCTGGTGAACAGCGCGGGCATTTGTCTGGGCCGCGATTATGCCTTCGACCTGACCCGGCCCGGCATCGCGCTCTATGGCGGGGTGCCGCGCAGGGAAGCGGCAGGGCATATCGTGCAGGTCGTGCAACCGCAGGCGCAGGTCGTGCAGCGGCGGCGCGTGCGGGCGGGCGACACGATCGGCTATAATGCAACGCATCTGGCCAGCGCCGACATGGACATTGCGGTGTTGAACCTGGGCTATGCCGATGGCTATCTGCGCGGATTTTCGGGTAAGGGCGCGGCGACATGGCGCGGCGCGGGGTTGCCGGTGGTCGGGCGCGTGTCGATGGACCTGATCGCGGTGGATGTCAGCGGGGCGCGCGGCGTTGGGGAGGGCGACTGGCTGGATATGGCCTATGCGTTGCCCGACGCGGCGAACCTGTCGGGCTTGTCGCAATATGAATTGCTGACCGGGCTTGGCGCGCGGTTCGACCGGGTTTGGGGGTAGGCAGCGGATCAATCGTCCCACTATGGGGGATGATTTGAAACAGAAAAGGCCGCCGCTCCGAACCGGAGCGGCGGCCTTTTGTTCGTCAGCTTAGGATCAGCGTTCGATGCACATCGCAACGCCCATGCCGCCGCCGATGCACAGCGTGGCCAGACCCTTTTTCGCGTCGCGCTTGCCCATTTCGTAGAGCAGGGTGGTCAGCACGCGCGCGCCCGATGCGCCGATGGGGTGGCCGATGGCGATCGCGCCGCCATTGACGTTCACCTTTTCCGCGTCCCAGCCCAGTTCCTGGCCGACCGACAGCGCCTGCGCCGCAAAGGCTTCGTTCGCTTCGATCAGGTCGAGGTCGGCGATCGACCAGCCCGCCTTTTCCAGCGCCTTGCGGCTGGCCGGGGCAGGGCCGATGCCCATGATCGAGGGATCGACGCCGCAGGTCGCAAAACCCGCGATCCGGCCCAGGATCGTCGCGCCACGCTTGGCAGCGGCGTCGGCGGTCATCAGCACCAGCGCAGCCGCGCCGTCGTTGATGCCGCTGGCATTACCCGCCGTGACGGTGCCGTCCTTCTTGAAAGCGGCGCGCAACGCCTGCATCGCTTCGATCGTGGCACCGGCGCGGATATATTCGTCGGCGGACACGATGGTGTCGCCCTTGCGCCCCTTGATCGTGATCGGCACGATTTCGTCGGCGAAGCGGCCGCTGGCGCGGGCGGCTTCGGCCTTGTTCTGGCTGGCGACGGCGAAGGCATCCTGCGCATCGCGGCTGATCTGATATTTCTCGGCCAGATTTTCGGCAGTGATACCCATATGATAGCCGCCAAATGCATCGGTCAGGCCGTCATGAATCATCGTGTCAACGAGCGTGACCGGACCCATTTTGCTACCGGCGCGCAGATATTGCGCGTGCGGGGCGAGCGACATGCTTTCCTGCCCACCGGCGACCATGATGCTGGCGTCGCCAGCGCGGATCGCCTGCGCCGCCAGAGCGACGGCGCGCAGGCCCGAACCGCACAACTGGTTCAGGCCAATGGCGGTGCGTTCCACCGGGATACCGGCGTTGACGGCGGCCTGACGCGCGGGGTTCTGGCCCTGTCCGGCGGACAGCACCTGACCCAGAATCACTTCGTCCACTTCTTCGGGGGCGACGCCAGCCTGTGCCAGTGCGGCGATGATCGCCTGACGTCCCAGTTCGTGCGCCGGAGTCGATCCGAACGCCCCCATGAAGCTGCCGACGGCCGTGCGCTTGGCGGCGGTGATGACGATGTCTGACAAAGGCGATATCCTCACATTATTGGGTCATGTTTTCGCAGGCGCACATAGCATCATCCGCCATGGGTGAAAAGCCATCGGGAGAGGGGCGACCACAGGGTTTCGTGCGCTTTTCGGCCAATGACCATTCCGACATGGCCAAGATGCAACTGCCAGTCCTCATCCAGATCGGGCGCGGCGTTCGCAGGCACGATGCGATCGGTGGTGGAGCGGACGGATAGCGACGGGCAGCGCAGGGCGGCAAGGTCCATCATGCGGCCCGCAACGCTCCAGCGGCCTTCCCCGGTGGCATTCCCGGCATAGAGATGGTCGAACAGGTCGCGCCCCGCCGCAAAGCTGAGCGGGGGACCGGCATTGGCCCAATCCTCCACCGCCATGAAGGCGCGGGCCTGATCCGACCCGTCCTCCATATCGGCAAAGGCGGCATATTTGGCGATGGTGCGGGCCGGGTCCATGGCCCAGAAACCCGATTGCAGCACTTCCATCGGCACATAGCCCAACCGTTCGCACAGCGACCGTGCGCCGTTCCACAACGTGGCGATTTCCTGCCGGTCGGCATCGGGGAAGCCGTCGAATGTCCATGGCGACGCAATGGTCGCTATGGCACGCACCGGGTGCAGCATCGCCGCAGCAAGCGCCAGCGTACCGCCCAGGCAATAGCCCACCAGGATCGGCGGACGCGGCAGCGCGGCGATTAGCGGCAGCAGCCGGTCAGTGACATGCCTGTCCAGTCCCATTGCCGCGTCGTGCGCCGATGGCGTTCCCCAATCGACCAGGCAGGCATTATGCCCCGTTGCGGCCATGTGGCGCAGCATGGACGCCCGTTCGGACAGGTCCAGCACTTGCGGCGGATTGATGAGCGAGGGGATGAAGATGACCGGCGCGCGGCCATTATCAACACCATAGCGCACCATACGCGCGGCACCCGCCTGTGCCATCACGGGCGGGGCCGGGGGCGGGGATGGACGGCGGGCGTGCTGATAGCGGCGAAGACCAATGAAGGCGCGTCGTCTCAGTTCGGGATTCCCTTCCGTTTCGCGCCATAAAATATTGAGAAAAAGGGGTAAAGGCCGCGGCCCATGTTGCGGTGCGGCATCGCCATATGCTATTGCGGGATGCACAGGTTTGGGAGAGGAATCCATGGCCAAGTCCAAGACGGCGAGTGATACAGAGCCGGTCATCATCAAGAAGTACGCTAACAGGCGGCTTTATAACACCGAAACTTCCAGTTACATCACGTTGGACCTGCTGTCGCAGATGACGCGCGAAGGACGGATGTTCACGGTGGTCGATGCCAAGAGCGGCGAAGACATCACCCATAATGTGCTGACCCAGATCATCATGGAAGAAGAACAGCGTGGCAAGAACATGCTGCCGGTCAACTTCCTGCGTCAGTTGATCGCCATGTATGGCGATTCGATGCAATCCATGGTGCCGCAATATCTGGAAGCGTCGATGGACAGTTTCCGCAAGAACCAGTTGCAGTTTCAGGAAGCGATGCAGGGTGCGTTCGGTGGCGGCCCGCTGGCCGAAATCGCCAAGCGCAACATGCAGATGTTCGAAGCGGCTACGACTGCGTTCAAGGGCGCAGGCGGGGTCATGCCGGGCGTTCCGGGCATGATGGGCGCTGCTGGTGCCAGTTCCGGGACAGCGCAGCCGGTCGAAACCGCCAAGGATGACGAGATCGCCGATTTGAAGGCGCAACTCGCAGCGCTGAATGCCAAGATCGACAAGCTGGCCTGATGACGGGGCATTTCCATGGCCAAGGCTGACCGGCTGGAGCGGCTGGACGTGCGCAGGATAGAGCTGGAAGCGGACTATCATGACGCGCTGGTCGCTGCGCTGCGCACGGCGGCGGGCGGTGTGTGGGGCTTGTTCGATCATAAGCCCGACAAGGCGGCGCGCAGCCGCACGTCGCCGGTCGTCGCGGCGCTCGACGAACTGGCCAGCGACATAGACGCCGTGCGCGATCAATTGGGGCTGGAGCCTTTTGCCCTGCACCAGTCCTTCCTTGCCGCGCGGGGTCCGGTGGCGTCCGACGCGCCGGGCGAACCGAAGCAGGCGCGGGCGTGGCTCGAAAAACTGGGCGTCGGCGTTAGCTGATAGTCGGGGCTGGACGGGGACGGCGCGCATGGCCTATTGCGCGCCATCCATTCCCTACAGCAGGCAAGCCATTCCCGTGAAACACGCCCTTTCCGTCACCCGCGAACAGGATTTTTCCGCCTGGTATCAGGCCGTCATTTCGGAGGCTGACCTGGCCGAGGAAAGCGGCGTGCGCGGCTGCATGGTCATCCGGCCATGGGGCTATGGCATCTGGGAACGGATCCAGACGCTGCTGGACGCGCGTATCAAGGCGACGGGGCATGAAAATTGCTATTTTCCCCTGTTCATCCCGCTCAGCTATTTCGAGAAGGAAGCCGAGCATGTCGATGGTTTCGCCAAGGAAATGGCGGTCGTCACGCATCACCGGCTGATCCAGAAGGATGGCAAGCTGGTCCCCGATCCCGAAGCCAAGCTGGAGGAGCCGCTGGTCGTGCGCCCTACGTCGGAAACGGTGATCGGCGCGGCGTTCAGCCGCTGGGTCCAGTCGTGGCGCGACTTGCCCGTCCTCATCAACCAGTGGGCCAATGTCGTGCGCTGGGAAATGCGCACCCGCATGTTCCTGCGCACTACCGAGTTCCTCTGGCAGGAAGGCCACACCGCCCACGCCACCGTCGATGAGGCGATGGAAGAAACGCTTAAGATGCTGGAAGTCTATCGCAGCTTTGCGCAAGATTGCGTCGCGATGCCCGTCGTGGCGGGCGAAAAGCCGGAGAATGAACGCTTCCCCGGCGCGGTCGCGACCTATTCGATCGAAGCGATCATGCAGGACGGCAAGGCGTTGCAGGCCGGCACCTCGCACTTCCTTGGCACCACATTTTCCGCCGCGCAGAATATCAAGTTTCAAAATAGCGAAGGCGCACAGGAGCTGGCGCAGACGACCAGTTGGGGCATGTCCACCCGGATGATCGGCGGCCTGATCATGGTCCATGGCGACGATGACGGCCTGCGCGTGCCGCCGCGCGTCGCGCCCTATCAGATCGTCGTCGTGCCGATGCTGCGCGACACGGATGAGGATGCCGCGATCGTCGATTATTGCGCCGATCTGGTGGAGCAGCTCAACGGGCTGGACGTGTTCCGTGAACCCGTGCGTGCGCTGCTCGACCGCCGCCCGGCCAAGGCCGCGACCAAGCGCTGGGGCTGGGTCAAGAAGGGCGCGCCGATCGTCATCGAAGTGGGCGGGCGCGACATGGCGGGCGGCAATGTGTCGGTCATCCGCCGCGACCGGCTCTATCGCGCCGATGGCAAGCTGGACAGTCAGGCGGTGGCGAAAGGCGATTTCGTCGCTGGCGCTGTCGCGATGCTGGAGGAGGTGCAGGCGTCCCTGTTCGCCGATGCCAAGGCGCGGCTGGACGGCAGCATCGATCGGTCGATCACGGACATCGACGCGCTCACGGCCTATTTCAACGCCAGCGCCAAGCCCGGCTGGGCGCTGGTGCAATGGGCCAAGCCGACCGGCGATGCGCTCGACAAGGTGGTGCAGTGGTTGAAGGGCGAGAAGCTGACGCTGCGCAACGTACCGACCGACGCCGAAGCGGCGGACGGGGTGTGCATCTTCACCGGCGGCGCAGCGGTGGAGCGGGTGTTGGTCGGGCGGAGTTACTGAGCGAACATCCCCCCTCCCGTAAACGGGAGGGGCAGCGAGACTTGATGAACCGAAGGCGAATTTAGTCGCAGCGGGGTGGGCCAGCGCTACCTTGCGCAAGCCCACCCCCTAACCCCCTCCCGCAGGCGGGAGGGGGGACTAGAAATTACAACACATATTTGCTCAGATCCGTGTCGTGCGCGATCGCGCTGAGTTGCTTCTCGACATAGGCCGCGTCGATCACCAGCGTTTCGCCGCGCCGGTCCTCCGCTTCGAAGCTGACATCTTCCAGCAGCTTTTCCATCACCGTCTGCAACCGGCGCGCGCCGATATTTTCGATCTCGCCATTCACTTCGGCGGCGATGCGCGCGACCGCGCGGATGCCGTCGGTGGTCAGGTCGATCGTCACTTCCTCGGTCGCCAGCAACGCGCGATATTGCGCCACCAGGCTGGCCTTGGTGTCCGACAGGATCGCGACGAAATCCTCCTCCGTCAGCGCCTGTAGTTCGACGCGGATCGGCAGGCGGCCCTGCAATTCGGGCAGCAGGTCGCTGGGCTTGGCGACGTGGAAAGCGCCGCTGGCTATGAACAATATATGGTCGGTCTTGAGCGGACCATATTTGGTCGAAACCGTGGTCCCTTCGATCAGCGGCAGCAGGTCGCGCTGCACGCCTTCCCGGCTCACCGACCCGCCGCGCACGTCGCTGACCGCGATCTTGTCGATCTCGTCCAGAAACACGATGCCATTCTGCTCCGCGCTGGTGATGGCGACGCGGGCGACATCATCCTGGTCCAGGCGCTTGTCCTGCTCCTCCTCGACCAGCTTGTCCCAGGCATCGGCGACGCGCATCTTGCGCCGCTTCTTCTGCTGCTGGCCGAAAGCCTTGGACATCATGTCGGACAGGTTGATCATGCCGACCTGACCGCCCATGCCGGGGATTTCCATCGGCATGGAGGGGCTGTCGGCGACTTCGACCTCAACCTCCACATCGTTCATCTGATGGGCTTCGATCTTGTGCCGGAACGACAGGCGCGTGGCCTCGCTCGCTTCCTTGCCGGTCAGTGCGTCGAGCAGGCGGTTCATCGCCGCTTCGGACGCGGCTTCGCGCACGGCTTCACGGCGACGGTCCTTTTCCAGCCGCACGGCTTCCTCGACCAGATCGCGGATGATCTGTTCCACGTCGCGGCCGACATAGCCGACCTCGGTGAATTTGGTCGCTTCCACCTTGACGAACGGCGCGTCGGCCAGCTTGGCCAGACGCCGGCTGATCTCCGTCTTGCCGCAGCCGGTCGGGCCGATCATCAGGATATTCTTGGGCGTCACTTCGTCGCGCAGGTCGGCGGGCAGATGCTGCCGCCGCCAGCGATTGCGCAGCGCCACGGCTACGGCGCGTTTGGCGTCCTTCTGGCCGATGATATGCGCGTCCAATGCGGCGACGATGGCTTTGGGGGTCAGGTTGTCGTTCATCTGTGTTCGATCTCTTCTTGCCCTCTTGCGCCTTCGCGGGAGAGGGTACGGAGACTTGGCAGCGTGCTGCCTAGTCGAAGTCGGTGAGGGTCTTTCTTTCTTTTGCGGTCGTGAGGCAAAAGGAAGAAAGACCCTCACCCGGCCTCTCCCGCGAAGGCGGGAGAGGGGAAGATGGGGTCAGGTTACGGAATCGAGCGTTTCGATCGTCAGTTGATCGTTGGTGTAGACGCAAATGTCCGCCGCCACGGCCATTGCCTTGCGCGCCAGCGTTTCGGCGTCCGCCTCATAATCGACCAGCGCGCGCGCGGCGGCCAGCGCGAAGTTGCCGCCCGAACCGATCGCCGCGACCCCGCCGACCGGCTCCAGCACGTCGCCATTGCCGGTCAGGATCAGCGTCACATCCTTGTCCGCGACGATCATCATCGCTTCCAGATTGCGCAGATATTTGTCGGTGCGCCAGTCCTTGGCCAATTCCACGGCGGCGCGCATCAACTGGCCGTTGAACCGCTCCAGCTTGGCCTCCAGCCGTTCGAACAAAGTGAAGGCGTCGGCGGTAGCACCGGCAAAGCCGCCGATGACGCTGCCGTCATGCAGGCGGCGCACCTTGCGCGCGTTGGGCTTCATCACGGTCTGCCCCATGGAAACCTGGCCGTCGCCTGCGACGACGACTTTTCCATTCTTGCGCACGGACATGATGGTGGTGCCGTGCCAGACCGGCATGGCGTTGCGATTTTGGTCGTTCATAGGTCGGCATATGGGACGCAGTGCCGCCCCGTGCAAGTCATCTGAAAGGCAGCGGCAGAGCGTGTCATTTCAGCGACTATATTGTGACAAATCATGTTGGAACAAATGTCGATCAATTGACATTGTGCATCGCAGCATCAATCATCATCGTCTTGCATTCACAGGGGGAGGACGCGCATGACTCTCAAGGCCAAAGCACAAGAAAAGGTCGAGCGCGCGGGAATATCGAATTATTCGTTCGACCAGGACGTGCTGGTTATGTGCGGCGTGCGCTACGCATTGGAAGCGTGCGAGTGCGGAGAGCCCGATTGCGACGGCGTGCGCCTGCGCAAGAATGCGACGGCGATCGGGCGCGTCCTGCAATAGGGTGCAGGCACTTGGTCCGGCACATATTTGCCCGTCCACCGATATCGCAATGCTTGACAGCGCCCGCCGCCAATGCCAATGGCCGCCTCCTCCTTACAGGGGGCGCGTAGCTCAGTGGTAGAGCACACCCTTCACACGGGTGGGGTCGCAGGTTCAATCCCTGCCGCGCCCACCATGATCCGCAGCGATCATGGCAGGACAGATTATTTCCCGGCATTGATCTTTTCTAATCCGTCGCGCTAAACCTGCGCCATGAACCGGCGCGTGCGCGTGCCGACCGGAAAGGATGACCATGCCCCCTTATCTCTTGTGTGGCGCGGCCATTGGCGCGCTGTTGCTCATGCCCTTGGTGCCTGCCCATGCGCAGGAAAAACTGACGCTGGAACGGGTGTTCGCCAGCCCCGACCTGTCCGGGCCACAGCCGCGCGCACTTAAATTGTCGCCCGATGGATCGCTGGTGACGTTGCTCAAACCGCGCGCGGATGAGAAGGAACGGCTCGACCTGTGGGCGATCGACAGCCGCACCGGCGCGGAACGGATGCTGGTCGATTCCAAAAAGACCGGCAGCGGCGCGGCGTTGAGTGAAGCGGAAAAGATGCAGCGCGAACGCGACCGTTCGGTTGCGGGCAACACTGGCATCACCAGCTACGACTGGTCGCCCGACGGCAAATCCATCCTCGTTCCCGTGGACGGTGACCTCTACCTCGCGGCGCTGGACGGTAAGGTGGCGCGATTGACCGACACCCCGGACGGCGAACTTAACGGCGTGGTCAGCCCCAGGGGCGGTTTCGTGTCCTTCGTGCGCGGCGGCAACCTGTTCGTGCAGGCCATCGGCGGCAAGGAAGCGCAACTGACGCAGGGGGCCTGCGACACGATCAGCTGGGGCGTGGCCGAATTTGTCGCGCAGGAGGAAATGGACCGGCGTACCGGATATTGGTGGTCGCCCGACGACGCGCGGATCGCGGTGGCGCGGGTGGACGAAAGCCCGGTCGGCATCGTCACGCGCACCGCGATCGGCGGGGAAGGGACCAAAACCTATCAGCAGCGTTATCCCGCCGCCGGCACGCCCAATGCCATTATCGACCTGTTCGTCATGAAGCCCGACGGATCGGGACAGGTTCAGGTCGATCTGGGCAAGGACAAGGACGTCTACCTCGCCCGCGTGGATTGGGCGAAGGACGGCCGGACGCTCTATGTCCAGCGCGAAAGCCGCGACCAGAAACGGCTCGATCTGCTCAGCGTCGATCCTGTGACTGGCAAGGCGCGCGTGATCCTGACCGAAACGGCCAAAAGCTGGGTCAACCTGTCCAACAACTTCCACCCGCTAAAGGATGGCAGTTTCCTGTGGTGGTCGGAAAAGACCGGCCATGGCCATCTCTATCATGTGCGTGGGGGCAAATGGACCGCGTTGACCAGCGGCGACTGGGAAGTGCGCGACGTGGTGGGCGTGGATGAGGGGAAGGGGCTGGTCTACTTCACCGGCAACCGCGAAACGCCGCTGGAGCAGCAGCTATATGTCGCGCCGCTGGGGAAACCGGGCGCGGCCCGCGCGCTCACGACCGCAGGTTGGTGGAATGACGCCGTGATGGACGGCGCGGCCAGCCGCATCGTTATCAGCCGCCAGAACAGCGATCAGCCCAAGCAGGTCTATCTGGCCGACAGCGCGGGCAAGCAGGTGCAATGGCTCTCGCAAAATGCGCTGACCGGCGCGCACCCCTATGCGCCCTATGTCGCCAGCCATGTCAAAACGACGTTCGGCACGATCAGGGCGGCGGATGGCACCACGCTGCACACGAAAATCATGACCCCGCCGATCGAACCGGGCAAGCGTTACCCCGTATTCATGATCCATTATGGCGGGCCGGGCGGCGGGCGGCAGGTGACCAACACATGGTCCGGCGCGCTCAACCAATATCTGGTGGACCGGGGCTGGATCGTCTTTGCCATCGACAATCGCGGCACGCCCGATCGCGGCAAGGCGTTCGAGGATCATCTCTACCGCGCGATGGGCGGGGTGGAAGTGGATGACCAGTTGCAGGGCGTCGCATGGCTGAAAAGCCAGCCCTTCGTCGATCCCAAGCGCATCGCCACCTATGGCTGGTCCTATGGCGGCTATATGTCGCTGAAGCTGCTGGAAAAGGCGCCGGGCGTCTTTGCCGCTGCCATTGCGGGCGCGCCGGTGACGAAGTGGGAACTGTACGACACCCATTATACCGAACGCTATCTGGGCCAGCCGCAGGACAAGCCCAGCGCCTATCCCGCGTCGGACGCCGTGGACGAAGCGGTCAAGATCGCCGATCCGCTGCTGCTGATCCATGGCATGTCGGACGACAATGTCGTGTTCGACAATGCCACCGCGCTGATGGCGAAGATGCAGCGGAACGCCGTGCCATTCGAAATGATGGCCTATCCGGGCCAGACCCACCGCGTCGGCGGGCCGGGCATCGGCGTCCATCTGTGGCGCACGATCGAGGATTTCCTCGCCCGGCGGGTGTGTCGCCGGATACGGCGGGGCAATAATATCCTTCGTCATTGCAAGCGTAGCGAAGCAATCCAGCGTAGCTCACAGGGATGGCTTCGCTACGCTCGCAATGATGATATAATCCATGCCGTCTCCCCCACGAACGGGCAACGTCCAGGGCCAAAAGCTGACCTTTCACGCAACAAAGGGCTTGCCTCTGGACAAATCACGCAACGCCGTTATGGCGCGCACTCCGTAATATCTGCATCGGAGTGGAGTGTTTAGTCATGGGTTACAGGGTCGTCGTCGTAGGTGCCACCGGGAATGTGGGCCGCGAAATGCTGACCATTCTCGCCGAGCGAGAGTTCCCGATTGACGAAATCGCGGCGGTTGCTTCGTCGCGCTCGCAGGGGCTGACGATCGATTTCGGCGACAGTGGCAAGACGATGAAATGCCAGAATATCGAACATTTCGATTTCACTGGCTGGGACATCGCCCTGTTCGCCGCAGGATCCGGCCCCACGGCCATCTACGCGCCCAAGGCAGCGGCAGCGGGCTGCGTCGTGATCGACAACAGCTCGCTCTATCGCATGGACCCGGACGTGCCATTGATCGTGCCGGAAGTGAACCCGGACGCGATCGACGGCTACAAGAAGAAGAACATCATCGCCAACCCCAACTGCTCGACCGCGCAGATGGTCGTGGCGTTGAAGCCGCTGCATGACGTCGCCGTCATCAAGCGCGTCGTCGTCGCCACCTATCAGTCGGTGTCCGGCGCGGGCAAGGCGGGGATGGACGAGCTGTTCGAACAGTCGCGCAACATCTTCGTGGGCGATCCGGCCGAGCCGAAGAAGTTCACCAAGCAGATCGCCTTCAACGTGATCCCGCATATCGACAGCTTCCTGGACGATGGTTCGACCAAGGAAGAATGGAAGATGGTCGCGGAAACCAAGAAGATCCTCGATCCCAAGATCAAGCTGACCGCCACCTGCGTGCGCGTGCCAGTGTTCGTGGGCCATAGCGAAGCGATCAACATCGAGTTCGAGAAGGAAATTTCCGCCAAGGAAGCGCAGGACATCCTGCGGGAAGCGCCCGGCATCATGCTGGTCGATAAGCGTGAAGATGGCGGCTACATCACCCCCATCGAATGCGTCGGCGATTTCGCGACTTTCATCAGCCGCGTGCGTGAGGACCCGACCGTCGACAGCGGCATTTCGCTGTGGTGCGTCAGCGACAATCTGCGCAAGGGCGCAGCGCTGAACGCGGTGCAGATCGCCGAACTGCTGGGCCGCCGCCACCTCAAGAAGGGCTGATCCGGCTTTCTTGCGGTCATGCTATCACCATGATAGCATGACCGCATGGGTCAGGTTCTCATCCGTAATCTCGACGACAGCCTCATCGCGGCCTATCGCGAACTGGCGGCGCGCAACCAGCGTTCATTGGAAGCGGAATTGCGCGAGGCGCTGGCACGCGGTCGGCCGATGACGGGCGAGCGCCTGCACGCCACGCTCGCGCGCCTTGAGGCTATTCGTGCAATGACGCCAAAATATGTGCGGCAGACACCAGCCGAAGATTTGCTACAGGGTGACGATCGCCCCTGATGCTGGTGGTGGATACAAGCGTTGCGGCCCGCTGGGTCGTTGGCAGCGACGATCCTGTCCTGTCGAACGAAACAACCGTCGCGCTCACGCTATTGCCGCACAGGCTCATCGCGCCAGACCTGCTGACCGCCGAATTCGCCAATGTGATGTGGAAGAAGGTGCGCGCGCAGGAAATTGACGCGGCGCTGGCGCGCGAAGCCGTGGCGATCCTGCCCGACCTCATCGACCTGATCCCGACCGCACAACTTGCCGATCGCGCGATGGCGATCAGTCTGGCGCTGGACCATCCTGCCTATGACTGCTTCTTCATTGCTACCGCAGAAATGCTGGAAACCGTCATGATAACGGCCGACCGCAAGCTGGTCCGTCGCTGCGCTGCTACGCCCTTTGCGGCGCTGGTTTCCGGTTTGATGGACCGTGCATCTTGGGCTGAGTGACGGCACGCTCTTGCGCCGCCGCGCCTGACGCCATATCGGCAACCCGCCCGCTGCGTAAGGATTTGCCCCGATGACCGACCTGCCCATCGAACGCCATGAGATCAAGGGCTTCGATGGCCTGCCGATTGCCGTGCATATGGTGGGAGAGGGCAGGGATCTGGTGCTGATCCATGGCTATTTTTCCAACGCGCACACCAACTGGATTCGCTACGGCCATGCCGCAAAGCTGGTGGAGGCGGGCTTTCGCCTCATCATGCCGGACCTGCGCGGCCATGGGGAAAGCGCCAAGCCGCATGACCCCGCCGCCTATCCGCCCGACGCGCTGACGAACGATAATCTTGGGCTGATCGAACAGCTTGGCCTGACCGACTATGATCTGGGCGGCTATTCGCTGGGCGCGCGGACGAGCGTGCGGATGCTGGCGCGGGGGGCAACGCCGCGCCGCGTCATCCTGGCCGGCATGGGGCTGCGCGGGCTGGTCCAGTCGCTCGACAATGGCGGCTATTACAAAAATGTCCTGACCAACCTCGGCACGTTCGAACGCGGCACGTCGCAATGGATGACCGAGGCTTTCCTCAAGACGACCAAGGGTGATCCGGTCGCGCTGCTGCACATCCTCAACAGCTTCGTAGATACCGACGAAGCGACGATCGCGGGTTTTCAGCAGCCAACCCAAGTCATCTGCGGCGCGGACGACCGGGACAATGGCTTGGCGCAGGAACTGGCCGACATTCTGCCTCACGGGCGTTACGTCGAAATTCCCGGCAATCATATGAACGCCGTCACGCGCAAGGAACTGGGGCAGGCGATGGTCGATTTCCTGACCGCTTGACTGGATCGTCGCCCCAAGTCACCTTCTCCTCATAAGCTTATGAGGGGGAACACCCGTGAAGATCGCTATCTCTTTGGCCGCGCTTGCGGCCGCACTCGTCATATCGCCTGTTATGGCACAGCAAGCCGCAGCGCCGACGGCAACGGAAGCCGAAGCCTTCCTGGCCAAGGCGGAAAAGGCGATGTTCGATCATTCGCTCATTTCCAGCCGCGCCGATTGGGTCAATGCCAGCTATCTCAATGACGATAGCGACGCCGTGGCTGCCTATTTCGGGTCGATCAACACGGCGATGAAAGTCGATTATGCGCTGGAAGCGGCGAAATATGCGACCGCGCCGGGCCTGTCGGTAGAAACGAAGCGCCGCCTCGACCTGCTGCGCACCGCGCTGACGCTGCCTGCACCCACGACGCCGGGCGCGGCGCAGCAGCTTAACGATCTGGCGACCCGGCTCCAGTCCACTTATGGCAAGGGCATGGGGACGCTGAACGGTAAGCCGATCAACGGCAGCGACATCGAAGAAAAAATGGGATCCAGCCGCAATCCGCAGGAATTGCAGGAAATGTGGGTCAGCTGGCACGATAATGTCGGCGCGCCGATGCGGGGCGATTACACCAAATTGGTCGACATCGCCAATGCGGGGGCCAAGGAACTGGGCTTTGCCGATACCGGCGCGATGTGGCGGTCCAAATATGACATGCCTGCCGATGATTTCGCGAAGCTCACGGACAAAATCTGGGCCGACGTCAAGCCGCTCTACGACCAGTTGCACTGTTACACCCGCACCAAGCTGAACGAGAAATATGGCGATACGGTGCAGCCTGCGACCGGGCCGATCCGCGCCGACCTGCTGGGCAATATGTGGGCGCAGCAATGGGGCAATATCTATGACGTGGTGGCCCCGGCGGGGGCAGGCGACCTTGGCTATGATGTCGGCGATCTGCTCAAAGCCAAGGGCTTTATCGAAACCCGGCCCGATCAGATGGACGGTCCCGACACGCCCGAAAAGCAGCGGCGCGGCTATTGGGAAAAGCAGATGTTCAAGATCGGCGAGGGCTTCTATTCCTCGCTTGGTCTGGCCCCTTTGCCCGCGACCTTCTGGGACCGCACGCAATTCATCAAGCCGCGCGACCGCGACGTGGTGTGCCACGCATCGGCATGGGATCTGGATAACAAGGACGATATTCGGGTCAAAATGTGTACGAAGGTCAACAGCACCGATTTCGTCACCATTCACCACGAACTTGGCCATAATTATTATCAGCGCGCCTATAACAAGCAGCCTCAGCTTTATCTGGACGGCGCGAATGACGGCTTCCATGAAGCGATCGGCGATTTCGTCGCCTTGTCGATCACGCCCGATTATCTGGTGAAGATCGGCCTGCTAGACCCGGCCAAGGTGCCGGGACCGGACAAGGATATCGGCCTGCTGCTGCGGCAGGCGCTGGACAAGGTGGCGTTCCTGCCCTTTGGCCTGCTGATCGACAAATGGCGCTGGGGCGTGTTCAACGGCACGATTCCCGCCGACGGTTATGAAAAGGGCTGGACCGACCTGCGCCGCCAATATCAGGGCATCGTGCCGCCCGTGTCCCGTGATGAAACGAAGTTCGACGCAGGCGGCAAATTCCACATCCCCGGCAACACCCCCTATACCCGCTATTTCCTAGCCGCGATCCTGCAACAGCAATTTTATCAGGCGGCGTGCAAACAGTCCGGCTGGAAAGGCCCGCTGCACCGCTGTTCTTTCTATGGAAACAAGGATGTAGGCGCGAAATTGAACGCGATGATGGAAATGGGCGCGTCAAAGCCATGGCCAGACGCCTTGCAGGCCTTCACAGGCACCCGCGACATTTCGGGCAAGGCCATGACCGCCTATTTCGCGCCATTGCAGAAGTGGCTGGTAAATCAGAATAAAGGCAAGTCGTGCGGCTGGTAAACAAACAGTAAGCACAGTAAAGGCGGGGCCGTGAATCCAGCGATCATCATCATTGCCCTGCTGTTCTTTTCCAGCACGATCATGGCTGGTGCCATGGGCGTTGCCTGGCTGCATTTCGGTCGTCAGCGCCATGTGCGCAGCTGGGCATTGTCCTATTGCGCTTCCATGGCGCAATGGGTCGCCAATGCAGGCGGCATTGCGCTGGACAATGGTGTGCTGATGGCGATTGCTGCCTGCTGTATCGTGGTCAGCGGCACGCTGGTGCTGGTCGGGGTTCGGCAACGGTCGGGGCAGGCTGTGCCTTGGGGTCTGCTGGCCATAACTGGCGGAATGGCGGCGATTGGCGGCACCTATGCGTCGCTGATCCACGATCGCGCGTTGCAGGGCATGATCGTGCCGGGCTATGTCGGGTTGTTGATGGTCTGCTGCGCTGCATCGCTTTGGCCGCGGACCCGGCGGTTCAGCGCGCCCGAAATGGGCTTCTTCATCATGTTCGTCCTGTTCGCGCTGTTTCAATCTGCGCTGGTCGGTAGCGCGGCGATGGATTTGGGCGGCGCTCCGGCGCAAGGTCTGGCCATTTATCGCGCGATATTGGGCCTTGGCCTGCCGTCCATCTATGTCGGCACCGGCGTGGCCGCCGTGCTGGTGGTGGCGGGCGATCTGGCGCACCAGTTGCGGCGGCAAATTCGCCATGATCCGCTGACCGATGTGCTGAACCGGCGCGGTCTGGATGAAGCGGCCGTCCGCGCCATGGCCAGCGCCCGCCGCCATGGCCGCCCGCTGGCGCTGGTGGTGTGCGACCTGGACGGGTTCAAGGAATTGAACGATGGCCATGGCCATATCGCCGGCGATATGGCGCTGCGCGGCTTTGCCCAGTTGCTGACCAGCGCGGTGCGGCGCGGTGACATCGTCGCGCGATTGGGCGGCGATGAATTTGGCCTGCTGCTGGTCGAAACGGATGCCGCCGCCGCTGCCGCCGTGATGGAGCGGGTGCGCGCGGAAATCACCTGCCTTGCCCTGCCCGATGCGCCCGATGCCAGTTTGCGCGCCAGTTTCGGCGTAGCGGAACTGCGCGAAGGCGATGCGCAACTGGACGATCTGGTCGCGCGCGCCGACGCCGCGCTTTACGACGCCAAGCGGAAGGGCAAGGACCGTGTCGCCATCTGGCGCACGGCCGCCTGACCCGAAAGCCGCTTTACCGGAACGGCGGCTCGTTGAACGCGCGCAGCTTGCGGCTGTGCAGCTTGGCCCCTTCCTCGCGCAACAATTCGCACGTCATCAATCCCACCCGCAAATGGCTGGCAATCGCTTCCTCATAGAAACGGTTGGCCTGCCCCGGCAGCTTCAATTCGCCATGAATCGGCTTGTCCGACACGCATAGCAACGTGCCGTATGGCACACGGAAGCGATAGCCCTGCGCCGCGATGGTCGCGGATTCCATGTCGATGCCCACCGCGCGCGACAGGCTGAAACGCAGCGCCGATTTGGAATAGCGCAATTCCCAGTTGCGGTCGTCGGTCGTCACCACGGTGCCGGTCCGCAGGCGGCGCTTGAACTCCTCCGGGTCGTCATGGCCCAGCACCGCTTCGGCGGCCTGTGCCATGGCGACCTGAACCTCCGCGATGGCAGGCACCGGAATTTCGGGCGGCAACATTTCGTCCAGCACATGGTCGTCGCGCAGATAGGCGTGGGCCAGCACATAATCGCCGATCCGCTGGCTGGGCCGCAACCCGCCGCAATGGCCGATCATCAGCCAGGCTTCCGGGCGCACCACGGCCAGATGGTCGCAGATCGTCTTGGCGTTGGACGGGCCGACGCCGATATTGACCAGCGTGATCCCGCTGCGATCCGGCGCGATCAGGTGATAGGCGGGCATCTGATGCTTGCGCCACGCACTGTCGGCGATCATCCGCGCAGGATCGGCGGTTTCGGGCGTCACATAGACGCCGCCCGCGCCCGACAGCGCGGTGAAGCGGCTGCCCTCCTGCTGCAATTGCTCGCACGCCCAGGCCACGAATTCATCGACATAGCGGTGATAGTTGGTGAACAAAATGTAGCGCTGCACATGGTCGGCGGGCGTGCCGGTATAATGTTTCAGCCGCGCGAGCGAGAAATCGGTGCGCAGCCCGTCGAACAGCGCCAGCGGACGATCCCCCGCCGCGTCGGGCATGAACAGCCCGTCGGCAATCTCATCGCCGATTTCGGCCAGTTCGGTCGTCGGGAAATAGCGGGCAAGCTCGGTCGGCGGCGTGCCGTCCAGCGCGCTCATGTCCAGCCCGTCCAGCACATAGGGGAAGGGGATTTGCTGGTCGGACAGCCCGGTTTCCACGTCCACGCCATAATCGCGCACCAACAGGTCGATCTGTTCGGCCAGATAGTCGGCGAACATTTCCGGGCGAGTGACGGTCGTGACATAGCGCCCCGGCTTTGACAGCCGCGCGAACGAACGGCCCGGCGGCGGCGTGTCGCTGTCGCCATGATAGGTGATGCGCAATTCGGGGTAGCAGAACAGCCGTTCTGCCTGTGCGTCCCTGGCCGGTACGCTGCCTTCGCGGGCATAGGCGCGCATCGCGCTGCGCAGATTTTCGATGGATGTCCGATAGAGGTGGTCGAGTTGCGCGACCGTCGCCTTGCCGATGCTTTGTGTCATCGCCCCCTGTTACCGCAACTGAATGACGGATGAAAGACGGGTACGAAACATTCTTGCGCGCCGACAGTCTTTCCGTCGGCGCGCAAGGATAGCATCAGAGCTGTTCGATCATATGTTCGGCCGACGAAACCTTGAAATCGCCGGGTGCTTCGACGTTTAGTTCCTCGACCACGCCATCGCGCACGATCATCGAAAAACGCTGGCCGCGCTGGCCGAGGCCAAATTTGCTGCCATCCATGGTCAGGCCGACCGCCTGCGCGAAATCGCCATTGCCATCGGCCAGCATCGTCACCTTGCCATCGGCACCGGCCGACTTGCCCCATGCGCCCATGACGAAGGCGTCGTTGACGGCGGTACAGGCGATTTCATCGACGCCCTTGCCCTTCAGCGCTTCGGCCTTGTCGATATAGCCGGGCAGATGCTTGGCCGAGCAGGTCGGGGTGAACGCGCCGGGGACGGAGAAGATCGCCACGGTCTTGCCCGCGAAATAGGCGTCGGACGTCACGGCTTCGGGGCCGTTTTCGGTCATCTTGGTAAAGGTCGTGCTGGGAAGGCGGTCGCCCTTGGCTATCGTCATGCTCATTCTCCTTGGCCGTATTCGGGCGGGGAGGTCGGGGTTGCCACGCCTCCTGTCAAGGGGTGGGGCGGGAATATGGCATAGCGACATAATGACGCGGCGACCTGTCCTTGGCATTGGCCGTCGCATGGCTATATTTACCGGATGGATCAGTCACGCTTCTTCGGTGGGCATTTCCTGCTCGCTCTGCCCGGTATGATGGACAGCCGGTTCGACCATAGCGTCATCGCGCTGTGCGCCCATGACGGCGACGGCGCGCTGGGCATTGCGGTGGGGGAGGAAATGGACGGCGTCAGCCTCCACGATCTGCTGCGCAGTTTCGACATCGACCCCGGCGACATTGCCGATGCGCCCGTCCTGCGCGGTGGCCCGGTGGAACCGCGCCGGGGCTTCGTCCTCCATTCGCTCGACTGGGGCGGGCAGGATATGCTGACCGTGGGCGACCAATGGGGGCTGTCCGGCTCGCTCGACATATTGAAGGCCATCGCGCGCGGGCAGGGGCCAAGCCGCTATCTCGTCGCGCTGGGCTATGCCGGGTGGGGCGCGGGGCAACTGGAACGCGAACTGACCAGCGACAGCTGGTTTCTGGCAGAAGGGGAAGCGGACTTGCTGTTCGACACGCCTGCTTCGGGCAAATGGGCGGCCGCCTATGCCGCTGCGGGAGTCGATTCCACCCATCTGGTCGGCGGCGCCGGTTCCGCTTGATCCCGACATAAAGAAATCTTTATATTGAGTTGCAAGGGCGCACGCCGGTTGGTAAAGCGCCCCATCATTGCCGCCCGGAATCCATCCGGCGGCGCAGGCACATTCTAGTCATACGGAGATACGCTCGTGGCCACTGCACCCGCCACCCTGGCGCAGGATTATGTGATCGCCGACATCGCGCTTGCCGGTTTCGGCCGCAAGGAAATCGAGATCGCCGAAACCGAAATGCCCGGCCTGATGGCCCTGCGCGCCGAATTTGGTGCGTCGCAGCCTTTGAAGGGTGCGCGCATCACCGGATCGCTGCACATGACGATCCAGACCGCCGTGCTGATCGAAACGCTGACCGCGCTGGGCGCGGAAGTGCGCTGGGCCACCTGCAACATCTATTCGACGCAGGATCATGCCGCCGCCGCCATCGCCGCGTCGGGCGTGCCGGTGTTCGCGATCAAGGGTGAAAGCCTTCAGGAATATTGGGACTATGTCGAACGCATCTTCGACTGGCACAACCATGAATCGGGCGTCTGCAACCTGATTCTGGACGATGGCGGCGACGCCACCATGTTCGCGCTGTGGGGCGCGCGCGTCGAAGCGGGCGAGGAACTGTTCACGCCCGGCAACGAAGAAGAAGAAATCTTCGTTTCGGTGCTGAAGCGCGTATTGGCCGAACGTCCCGGCTTCCTGACCAAGACGGTCGAAGCGATCAAGGGCGTGTCGGAAGAAACCACCACGGGCGTCCATCGCCTGTATGAACTGGCCAAGAAGGGCAAGCTGCCTTTCCCCGCCATCAACGTGAACGACAGCGTCACCAAGTCGAAATTCGACAATCTCTACGGCTGCAAGGAAAGCCTCGTCGACGCGATCCGTCGCGCGACGGACGTGATGCTGGCGGGCAAGGTCGCCTGCGTCGCCGGTTTCGGTGACGTCGGCAAGGGCAGCGCCGCTTCGCTGCGCAACGGCGGAGCGCGCGTGATCGTGACCGAAGTCGATCCGATCTGCGCGTTGCAGGCCGCGATGGAAGGCTATGAAGTCGTGACGATGGAAGACGCCGCCCCGCGCGCCGACATCTTCGTCACCGCGACCGGCAATGAAGGCGTCCTGACCGTCGATCATATGCGCGCGATGAAGAATATGGCGATCGTGTCCAACATCGGCCATTTCGACAGCGAGATCGAGATTGCCGGTCTCAACAACATGAAATGGACCGAAATCAAGCCGCAGGTCGATGAAGTCGAATTCCCCGACGGCAAGAAGATCATCGTCCTGGCCAAGGGTCGCCTGGTCAATCTGGGCTGCGCCACCGGCCACCCCAGCTTCGTGATGTCGGCCAGCTTCACCAATCAGGTGCTGGCCCAGATCGAACTGTGGACCAAGAGCGAACAGTATAAGAACGACGTCTATGTGCTGCCCAAGCATCTGGACGAAAAGGTCGCCGCGCTCCACCTGGAAAAGCTGGGCGTAAAACTCACCAAGCTGAGCCAGCGCCAGGCCGACTATATCGGCGTCCCGGTCGAAGGCCCGTTCAAGCAGGACCATTACCGCTACTGATGCGGGGAAGGGGGAAGGGCCGACGCCTTTCCCCCGCCCTTTTTCATCCTCGCCTCGCTGGGCAGGGTTATCGCATATGACTTCTCGTTATCTCTACAACGTCATCCTGAATTTATTTCAGGATCCATCGTGCCGGAAAAGCCACTTTTCGTGACGAGAAATGGATGCTGAAACGAGTTCAGCATGACGATTAAACGTAAGATTTTTTCATATGCGACAACCCTGCCCACAAGGGGATGGATGAAGCCACGCCCCACTATTCTTTGCCTCCCCCGCTTCCCGCCGCCGCCGACTTGCGATAGTCCGGTCGCGATTATGAATAACGACAGGCAGGTTCGGCCCAAAGGGGAGCAGGCGTCATGGCCACATTGACTCCCTTCGCCGCCATCATTTGCGGGATCATGCTTGCGCTCTGGCTGGGCGCGGCCGTGTGGGCGCTGTTCAGCGGGCAGCGGATGCGCCGCGAAGGCACGCAGGCGCAGGGTAAATTCGACCGGCTCTCCGTCCTGCTCGCCTCCGCCCCCGCCGCGCCGATCATCATCCACCCCGATGGCCGGATGGAGGCGGCGGACCGCCTTGCCAAATGGCTGGGCAAACCGCGCGTGCCATCCTTCGCGTCGGAACTTACCTCCCCCGACAGCGGGCTGGAACCGGACGATGGCGCCGCCCTGGCGCGCGAAATCGCCGCCGCCCAACGCGCGGGCAAGAGCTTTTCCCTGCCGGTGCGCGGCGTCGGTTCCTCCCGCCTGCTGCTGGTGCGCGGCGCGCCTGCTCCGCCGGGCCTTGCGGGCAATGGCGGCGTCGTGCTGTGGATATTCGACGCGACCGACAGCCAGTCGGAAATTCAGTCGCTCAAAGGCAATGTCGATCAACTGCGCGACGCGCTCGAAGCGCTGGCCGGTCTGGTGGAGGCCGCGCCCTTCCCGATGTGGCACCGCACCCCCGACCTGCGCCTCAGCCTCGTCAACACGGCCTATGTCCGCGCGGTCGATGGCACCGACGCGCATGGAGTCATCACCGACGGCATCGAACTGGTCGAGGCGGTCAATGGCCTGACGCCACAGGCCGCCGCAGCGCAGGCCGTGGCCGACGACCAGCCGGTCGAACGCATGGTCCCCGCCACTATCGACGGCGAACGGCGCACGATGCGCGTGGTCGACGTGCCGCTGGGCGAAGCCGGAGTCGCGGGCTATGCCGTCGACCAGAATGAACTGGAACAGGCGCGGGTCGAACATCGCCGCCTTGAAGCGGCGCAGCGCGACCTGCTCGACCGCCTGTCCGCCGGTGTCGCCCGCTTCGGTCCCGACCGCGCGCTGCGCTTCTGGAACCAGCCCTTCATCAGCCTGTTCGGCCTGCGGCAGGAGGAACTGACCGACGCGCCCCTGTTCGAACGGGTGCTGGACCAGATGCGCGACGCCCGCCGCATCCCCGAACATCGCGATTTCCCCGCATGGCGCGCGGAACGGCGCAACTGGTTCCTCTCGCCCGACCCGCGTGAGGAAAACTGGCTGATGCAGGATGGCACCCATCTGCGCGTCTATGCCCAGCCGCTGCCCGATGGCGGCCTGCTGCTGATTTTCGAGGATCGCACCGAACAGGTCCAGCTATCCAGCGCGCGCGACACGCTGCTGCGGGTCCGCACCGCGACCTTCGACAATCTGTTCGAATCGATCGGCGTCTTTTCCTCCGACGGACGGCTCCAGATGTGGAACAGCCGTTTCCGCACCATCTGGGGCGCGGACGAAGACATGCTGGCCACCCATCCGCGCATCGACGACCTGATGGCCGCCGTCCAGTCGCGCCTCGCCAAGCCGCAGCAATCCAATCTCGTGCGCGAACTGGTCCGCGCCGCCACGGTGGAGCGTAAGCAGCGCGTCGGCCATGTCGGTTTCGCCGATGGCCGCACCTTTGAATTTGCCGCGATTCCCCTGCCCGACGGCAATGCCCTTTTCACCATGCTGGACGTGACCGACAGCCGCCGCGTCGAACAGGTGCTGCGCGACCGCAACGAAGCGCTGGAACAGGCGGACGCCGTCAAGACCGCCTTCGTCACCAATATGAGTTACGAACTGCGCACCCCGCTGACCACCATATCGGGCTTTGCCGAGATGATGAGCGCGGGCTATGCCGGGGAACTCACCGCATCGGCAAAGGACTATGTCGACGGCATCCTGCAAAGCACCACGCGCCTGTCGATGCTGATCGACAATGTGCTGGACCTGACGCAGGGGGAGGCCGGCACCCTGCCGATCGACCGCGCGCCGGTGGACCTGGCCGCACTCGCCCATACCAGCATCGACCGCGCCCGCGCCGATGCCCGCGCCAAGGGTATCGACCTTGCCATCACCATCGAACCGACGCTGGGGCAGGTGCAGGGTGACGCCCGCCGCATCGGGCAGGCGATCGACCAGCTCCTTGAAAACGCAATCCGCTATTGCGGCAAGGGCGCGCGCGTCCTGCTCCATGGCGATGGCGGATCGGACCGGGCGCGGCTGGTCATATCCGACAACGGCCCCGGCATCCCCGCCGCGCAACAGGCCGCCCTGTTCGATCCCGCCGCCCGCGCCGGACAAGTGCGCAACGGGGGCAAGGCAGGCATCGGCCTGCCGCTTGCCCGCCAACTGGCGCAGGCGCATGGCGGTACGCTGCAACTTGTGTCCGAACGCGGGCAGGGGACCATGGCCGTGATCGAACTGCCCCGTGGCTGAGGGCGCGATTTACCTGCCGGGCGAAGCCGCCATGCTCGACCTTGGCCGCCGCATCGCCGCCCATGCCCGCATCGGCGACGTCATCGCGCTGGAAGGTGGCCTTGGCGCAGGCAAGACGACACTGGCGCGCGGCATATTGTCGGCGCTGGGTCTGGAGGAGGAAGCGCCAAGCCCCAGCTTCGCCATCGTCCAGCCCTATGACATTCCCGACGTGACCCTGCCGGTCGCCCATGTCGATCTCTACCGGCTCGACACGGCGGAGGAGACGGACGAACTGGCGCTGGACGATTATCTGATGGACAGCATGTTGATCATCGAATGGCCCGACCGGCTGGGCGCGCGGCTGTGGTCCCACGCGCTGCGTTTGACCATAGCCTTTGCCAAATCTGTCAATGGCGACGACGCCAGGCTCTTGACAGCGGACGTGCCGGACGCTTGGACGGATCGATGGTCACAGATATGATCCCCCCCGCCGCCGCGCCCGATTTCCTTGGTCAGGCGGGGTGGGGCAATGCCGCCATCGTGCCGCTGGCAGGCGACGCCTCCTTCCGCCGCTATTTCCGCGTCATCGACGGCGCGCGCCGTGCCGTGCTGATGGATGCGCCACCCCCGCACGAAGACCCGCGCCCCTTCATCGCCATTGCCGAACATCTGCTGGATCAGGGCTTTGCCGCGCCGCGCATATTGGCCCGCGACCTCCAACAGGGGCTGGTCCTGATCGAGGATTTCGGCGACCTGCGGGTCAAGGAACATATGGACGATGCGCCGGGCGAGGAACTGGCCGTCTACGCCCGCGCCATTGACCTGCTGGCCGACCTTCACGCGCTGCCCGCCGCGCCCGTGCCGCCCTATGACCGCGCCGTCTATCAGCGCGAAGTCGGGCTGCTCACGGAATGGTATTGCCCGGCCATCGGGCTGGACGTGGATGTGGACGCCTATGTCCGCGCCTGGGACGCGGTGCTGCCGATCGTCGAACAATCCGCCAGTCCCACCGTCACAGTGCTGCGCGACTATCATGCCGAAAATATCATGCTGGTCGATACGCCCGCCGCCCACGGCCTTGGCCTGCTCGATTTTCAGGACGCGCTGGCTGGCCACCCCGCCTATGATCTCGTCTCCCTGTTGCAGGATGCGCGCCGCGACGTGCCGCCCGAAACCGAAGCAGCCATGCTCGCGCACTACAAGGCGATCGCCAGTCCCTCCGCCGATTTCGACGCCGCCTATGCCGTGCTGGGCGCGCAGCGTAACGCCAAGATCATCGGCATCTTCACGCGCCTGTGGCAGCGCGACGGCAAGCCGCGCTATCTCTCCTTCCTGCCGCGCATGTGGGGGCTGCTGGAACGCGACCTTGCCCATCCTGCGCTCGCTCCGGTGGCGGACTGGTTCGCTGCCAACATCCCCGCCGACAAGCGCCATGATGCGCTGAGAGAGTTTGCTGCCTGATGATCGACACCGCGATGCTGATGGCGGCGGGCCTTGGCAAACGGATGCGTCCGCTCACCGCGACCCGGCCCAAGCCGCTGGTCAAGGTGGCGGGCAAGCCGCTGATGGACCATGCGCTTGACCGGCTGGAGGCAGGCGGCATCCGCAAGGTCGTCGTCAACGTCCATTATCTGGCCGACACGGTCGAGGCGCATCTCAAAACCCGTAAAGGCGGCCTCGACTTCGCCATTTCCAACGAGCGCGCGAAGCTGCTGGAAACCGGCGGCGGGCTGATCCATGCCAGGGCGCTGCTGGGCGACAAACCCTTTTTCTGCGCCAACAGCGACAATCTGTGGATCGACGGGCCGCAGGAAACGCTGGCCATGATGCAGCGCATCTGGAACCCGGAACGGATGGACGCGCTGCTGCTGCTCGTGCCGCTCGCCCGCGCCTATTGCCATAGCGGGCCGGGCGATTTCCACATGGACGCCAATGGTCGGCTCTCGCGGCGCAAGACCGCCTATGTCGCGCCCTTCGTCTTTACCGGGGTGCAGATCCTCTCGCCATCGCTGCTGGTCGATCCGCCCGGCGACACTTTCTCCACCAACATCTTCTGGAACCGCGCGATCGAAGCCGGTCGGCTCTACGGCGTATCGCATCAGGGGCTGTGGTTCGACGTCGGCACGCCCCGCGCCATTCCCGTCGTGGAATCCATGCTGGCCCATGGCTGATCCGGCCCATGGCTAATCCCGTGCGCCCAGCGCTCCATTCCATCCCCGCCCACCGGGCTTTTGCCGACGCGCTCGTCGCCGGGCTGATCGCGCGGCACGGGGCCGATCCGATGGCGCTGGCGCAGGGCATGATCCTGCTGCCCAGCAACCGCGCGGTCCGGGCCGTCAGCGACGCTTTCGTGCGCGCGTCGGGCGGCGGCCTGCTGCTCCCCCGCCTCGTCGCCATCGGCGATCCCGACCTTGGCGAACAGGTCCGCGGCGCGCTCGATCCGCTGGGGGAGGGAGACGCCATCCCGCCCGCCATCACGCCGATGCGCCGCCAGATGATCCTTGGCCGCATGGTGCAGGATGTGAAGGCAGGCGTGGACGCGGGGCAGGCGCTGCAACTGGGGCAGGCGCTGGGCGCAGTGCTGGACCAGATGCAGGTGGAGCGCGTCCCCGTCACCGCGCTGCGCGATCTGTCCCTGACCGATGACCTGTCCCGCCACTGGCAAACGTCGCTGACGATGTTCGAAATCATCATCGCCCGCTGGCCCGGTGAACTGGCGCGGCTGGGCTGCATGGATCTGGCGCAGCGGCGCAACATGCTGTTCGACCGGCTGGCGCGGCGCTGGGCCGATCATCCGCCCACTGGCTTCATCGTCGCGGCGGGCATTTCCAGCACCGCGCCCGCTGTCGCCAACCTGCTCCGCCGCATCGCCCTGTTGCCCACTGGCATGGTCGTGTTCGCCGGACTGGACCAGCATATGGACGACCCGGCATGGGACGCGATCGGCCCGTTCGACGCTGATCCGGTGACGGGCCGCGCCCCCATGGCGCATGAAAGCCACCCGCAATATGCCCTCAAACGCCTGCTCGACGGCATGAGCGCCACCCGCGACGACGTGGCGCAATGGCGCTGGGGCAGCGAACATGACGCGCGCGCCGTGCGCGGCCGCAACATCTCCAACGCCATGCTGCCGCCGCGCCTCACCAGCCGCTGGCGCGACCTCAAGACTCCCGACCGCGCGCTCGCCGGGCTGGAGGCACTCGAAGTCGCCACGCCGGGCGAGGAAGCACAGGCCATCGCCATCGCCCTGCGTAAAGCGCTGGAAACCGAAAGGCGCACCGCCGCGCTGGTGACGCCCGACCGCCAACTGGCCACCCGCGTCTCCGCGCACCTCAAACGCTGGGGCATCGACGCGGATGATTCGGCGGGCCAGCCCCTCTCGCGCCTGCCCCCCGGCACGCTGCTCATCGCCATGGCGCAGGCGGTGGCCGAACGCTTTGCCCCCGTCGCGCTGCTCACCCTGCTCAAACATCCGCTGGTGATGAAGGGGGCAGGGCGGCTCCCCTGGCTGGAGGGCGTCCGCGCGCTCGACCTGCTGCTGCGCGGTCCGCGCCCGCAGGCGGGGCTGGTCGGCATCGACATGTTGCTCGTGCCGCGCGACGATGATCGCCAGCGTGTGATCCGCCAGCAAGTGCGCGACTGGTGGCCCACCGCCCGCGCGCTGCTCGCACCACTCGAAACTGCCTTTGCCTCTGCGCCCGACCTCGCTGCCCAACTTGCCGCCCTGCGCGAAGGGGCGGGCATCCTCTCCAACGATGCCGTCTGGTCCGGGCATCAGGGCCACGCCGCCGCCGACCTGTTCACCGAAATGGAGGGTGCCGCCGCTGAAGGCCCGCGTCAGGCGGACCTGCGCGCGCTCCCCGTGCTGATCGACCATATGCTGGGCGGCCTGTCCGTCCGCCCGCCGCAGGGCGGTCATCCCCGCATCGCGATATTGGGCCTGATCGAAGCGCAATTGGTGCAGGCGGACCTGATGATCCTGGGCGGCCTCAACGAAGGCACATGGCCCGGCCTGCCCGCGCCTGACCCATGGCTTGCCCCGCGCATCCGCCGCGAGCTGGGTCTGCCCGGCCTTGAAACCCGCATCGGCCTGGCCGCCCACGACTTCGCCAGCGCATTGGGCGCACCCCATGTCCTCATCACCCGCGCCCGTCGCGGCAGCAGCGGCCCGGCCGTCGCCTCGCGGCTTTGGCTGCGCCTCAAGGCCATGGCCGGGCCACAATGGACCGTCGCGGATCGCTACGCCGCGCTCGCCCGCGCCATCGACACGCCCGCCGCGCACAATCCCGCCCTGCGCCCGGCACCCGTGCCACCTTTGTCCGCCCGCCCGACCGTCATCCCCGTCACCGATGTCGATCGCTTGAAGGCCGACCCCTATGCCTTCTACGCCCGCCGCGTGCTGCGCCTCGCCCGGCTCGATCCGGTCGATGCCGACGCTGGCCCGGCCTGGCGCGGCACCGCCGTCCACGACATTCTGCAACATTGGGCGGAAGCTGGCACCTACGATCCCGCAGACCTCGAATCCCGCGCCCGCGCCATGTTCGACCAGCCGCAGGTCCACCCGCTGCTGCGCGCGCTCTGGCAACCCCGCCTGATCGAAGCCATCCGCTGGATCGCCGCCGAAGTCGCGCGCGACAAGTCCGAAGGCCGCAATATTCTGGCCGTCGAACGCGAAGGACGCGCCGACATTGCCGACGTGACCCTGATGGGCAAGGCTGACCGCATCGACCGCCTGCCCGACGGCACGCTCGGCATCATCGATTACAAGACCGGCAAGCCCCCCAGCGCCAAGCAGGTCAGCGCCGGTTTCGCCCTGCAACTTGGCCTGCTGGGCGTCATCGCCGAATGTGGCGGTTTCGACGGCATTGGCGGCACGCGCACCGCAGGCGGTTTCGAATATTGGTCCCTCGCCAAGAAAGCCGACCAGTTCGGCTATCGCGAAAGCCCGGTCGATCCGATGGGCAAGCGCGACAAGATCGTCACGACCAGCTTCACTGCCCACGCCCATGAACAATTCAGCGAACTGGCCGAAAATTTCCTGCGCGGCACCGCCCCTTTCCGCGCCGAAATCAACCCCGAAGTCGCCAATTATGGCGATTATGACCAGCTGATGCGGCTGGAGGAATGGTATGGCCGCGACGATGGCTGATCCCGCGCCCCCCTTGCAGAAACTGCTGGGTAATCAGGCCCGCGCCGCCGCGCCCGACGCCCATGTCTGGCTGTCCGCCTCGGCTGGCACCGGCAAGACCCATGTGCTGACCGCGCGCGTTTTCCGCCTGCTGCTGCAAGGTGTCCGCCCGGAAAATATCCTCTGCCTGACGTTCACGAAGGCGGGCGCGGCGGAAATGGCTGACCGCATCCATGACCGGCTCGCCGCCTGGGTGCAGATGGACGACAAGCGCCTGTTCGCCGATCTGGAGGCGCTGGGCGAAGAATCCGGCCCGGACCAGCGCGACTTCGCCCGCCGCCTGTTCGCCGAAGTCCTCGAATCCACCGGCGGCGGCCTGCGCATCCAGACGATCCACGGCTTCTGCCAGCAACTCCTGACCGCCTTCCCGCTGGAAGCGGACCTGACCCCTGGCTTCCGCCCCCTCGACCAGCGCGAACAGGGCAATCTCGCCCGTCAGACGCTGGCCGACATGGTGGTCCGCGCCCATGAACAGGGCGACGCGGCCCTGATGGAATCGCTCCAGTCGCTCAGCCTGCGGCTGGGGGAGGGCGGGGCGGAACAATTCCTCATGCGCTGCGCCGGGCGCGTGGAAAAACTCGACAGTCTGCCGCCCGCCATCACCCCCTGGCTGATGCACCAACTCGGCCTGCCCGACGGTGACATAGACGCATGGATCGCCGACCAGTGCAGCGACGTCGCCTTCGACATGCGCAGCCTCGACTGGATCGTGCAGGCCAATGTCCAGTGGGGGACAGGCCGCGCGCTCGAACGCTGCGACCGCATCGCCGCATGGCGCGCGCGCGATCCACAGGCCCGCGCGGCAACGCTGCCCGACCTGCACCGCGCATGGGCGAAGGCGGACGGCGACATCGTCAATGCCAAGGGCTGGGTGCCGCCGGTCGATGGCTATGGCGAAGCATCCGCGCGCCTCTACCACCGCTGCGCCGAAATGATCGCCATGAAGCAGCGCGCCGATTATGCCGCCGCGCTGGGACAGGCGCTCCACGCCGGACGCGCCTATGCCCGCGACTATGCATTGGCCAAGCGGCTGGCAGGCGCCGTCGATTTCGACGACCTTATCGCCCGCGCCGCCGCCCTGCTGGAACAGGACGGCATCGCCGAATGGATCCGCTACAAGCTGGACCAGCGCATCGACCATATATTGGTCGATGAGGCGCAGGACACCAACGCCGCCCAATGGCGCATCGTCCGCACGCTGGCGGAGGAATTTTTCGCCACCCAATGGGAACCGGGTGACAAGGCCCGCACCATCTTCACCGTGGGCGATTTCAAACAGGCGATCTTCGGCTTTCAGGGGACGAGTCCGGCCAATTTCGCCGCCGCCAAAATCCTGTTCCAACGCGACGCGGACCAGAGCGGCCACGACTTCTTCAACCTCTCGCTCGACCGCAGCTTCCGCTCCACCCCCGCCGTCCTCGACGTGGTGGATCGCACCATCGCCACGCTGCAAGCCGAACGGCTGGGGCTGGAACCGGGCGACGTCCATCATCTCAGCGCCAACCGGCATCCGGGCGAAGTGCTGCTGTGGAAACCCGTCGTCGCAGGGCTGTCGGAAGATGCGGAGGGGGAGGAGGATTGGGCCGCCGATCAGGAACGGGTGCTGGCCTCCAAAATCGCGCGCCAGATAAAGGAGTGGATCGACAGCGGCCTGATGCTCGAAAGCCGGGGCCGCCCGGTGCGCGCGGGCGACATCATGATATTGGTCCGCCGCCGCAGCGAACTCGCCCGTCTCATCGTCGCGCGCCTCTATGAGGAGAAAGTCGCCGTCGCGGGCATCGACCGGCTCCGCCTCAACGCGCCGCTCGCGGTGCGCGACCTGCTCGCCGCGCTGCGTTTTGCGGTGCAGCCCGACGACGAACTCAATCTTGCCGCGCTGCTCGTATCCCCGCTCATCGGTTGGACGCAGGACGAACTGATGCACCGGCTGATCGGGCGGAAGGCCGGCCTGTGGCGGCACCTCAATCACACGCTGGATGACGCGACCCTGCGCCCCTTGCGCGACCTGCTCGGCGTGGCGGACCTCACCACGCCTTATCGCTATCTGGAATCCATCCTCTCCGGCGCGATGGACGGCCGCCGCCGCCTGATCGAACGGCTCGGCACCGAAGCGGCCGACCCGATCGAGGAATTATTGAACGCCGCGCTGGCCTTTGAAAGCGACGACCACCCCTCGCTGCAACGCTTCATCGACTGGTTCGACCGGGGCGAAGTGGAAATCGTGCGCGATGCTGCGGCCCAGGGCGACAACCTCCGCCTGCTCACCGTCCATGGCGCGAAGGGTTTGCAGGCGCCCATCGTCATTCTGGCCGACGCCTGCCAGGATCCCGACGCGGGCAACCGCGCCGATTCGCTGCTGTGGGACGGCCTGCCCATCCTCGCCCCACGCAAGCCCGAACGGCAGGGACCGATCGGCGACGTAGCGGAAGAAGCAGCGGCGGACGAGCGGCGCGAACATTGGCGTCTGCTCTATGTCGCCCTGACCCGCGCCGAAGAACGCCTCGTCGTCGCTGGATCGCTCGGCCCCCGCGCAAAAGGCGAGGTAAAGCCCGAAAGCTGGTTCGCCGCCGTCGAAACCGCAATGACATCGCTCGGCGCGGACTGGGAAGCGGATTCGCTCTGGGGCGCTGTCCGCCGCTGGCGCGGGACCGAAGATCTGCCGTCCAAGGCCGCCGACCCGGAAAACGCGCAACACCGCGCCGTCACCGCCGAACCGGCATGGCTGCGCGCGCCCGCGCCGGTCGAAGCCCGCCCGCCACGCCCGCTCGCCCCGTCCGCGCCGGTGGAAGATGACGTGCCTTACCCGCCGCCGACCCCCGCCATGCGCGCAGCGGCGGAGCGGGGGCGCTGGCTCCACGCCTTGTTCGAACGGCTGCCCGACGTGCCATCGGCCCAGCGCCGTGACGCTGCCGACCGCTGGTTGACGCAGCAGGGCGCTACCGACGCCGCCATCCGCCATGACGTCATTACGCAGGCGCTGCGCGTTATCGACGCTCCCGAATATGCCGCTTTGTTCGGCCCCGGCGCGCTCGCCGAAGCGCCCATCGCGGCGGTCGTGGGCGAAGCGGTGATCGCCGGGACCGTGGACCGCCTCTGCGTCGGCCCCGACCGCATCCAGCTAGTGGATTTCAAGACGGGCCGGATCGCGCCGCTCAACCCTGCCGACGTTCCCGTCGCCCATGTGCGGCAAATGGCCGCCTATGCCGCTGCGCTCGCCATCATCTTCCCCGGTCGCCCGATCGAGGCGGGCCTGCTCTACACCAGCGCCCCGCGCCTGATCATCCTGCCGCCCGCCCTGCTCGCCGCGCACAAGCCCGGCTTTGTGCCTGCGCAGGAGAATTTGCCGCTCTCACCCGTTGAGCCAAACGGCACCGCACCCTAGATAGTCCGCAACGCAAGGAGACACCACATGGCCACCAAGGCAGTTACCGACCAGAGCTTCAAGACCGACGTCATCGATTCCGACCTGCCCGTGCTGGTCGATTTCTGGGCCGAATGGTGCGGCCCGTGCAAGATGATCGGCCCGGCGCTGGAAGAAATCTCGGCCGAACTGGCTGACAAGGTGACGATCGCCAAGATCAACATCGACGAAAATCCCGACGCCCCCGGCCAATATGGCGTGCGCGGCATCCCGACGATGATCCTGTTCAAAAATGGCGAACCCGCCGCCACCAAAGTCGGTGCCGCGCCCAAGAGCGCACTGAAAAGCTGGATCGAAAGCGTCCTGTAAAAAATCCTCCCCTGCAAGGGGAGGGGCAACCAATATAGAAGCCTGCCCACCTTACTCGTCACCCTGAACTTGTTTCAGGGTCCATTTCTCCGGCTCAAGCCCTTGCTTGTAACCAGAAATGGATGCTGAAATAAATTCAGCATGACGCTGGTGGAATAGCGCAAAATCATGGGCGGCAGCCCTGCCTTAAAGGAAGGCCTGTCTCACATCGCTATCTTACCCGATTGCCCCTGTAACAAACGTTAGTGTGGTTCATCAAAACCGCGACTCTATGTCCATCTTGCTGTCTACTTTACGCGAACAGAACCGTCGCCGCCCGCTCCCACAATCGGGGCGATGATGCCCCCAGCAGGCCGGGCCGATGGTCGCCAACCCGATAGGCCGTTCCGTCGATCCGCTGGCAACATCCGCCCCCCTCGTTGACGAACAGCGTCCCTGCCGCATGGTCCCATGGCAACGCCCGCGCAAACACCGACACGTCATTCTGCCCCAGCACCAGCCGGGGATATTGCTCGGCGGCGCAGCGCGGAATATCGACCAGCGCAAAGCGATCGCGCGACCGCCGCTGTATGTCGGTCCGCTCCGCATCGCTCATGAAATAAACCGCCAGCGCCGCGATCGGCAGCTCGCCGCCGCTTTCCCGCGCCTTCACCTGTTCCCCGTTGATATGGCTGCCCCCGCCCAGCATCGCATGGCACAGCCGCCCGCTGATCGGGTCGAATATCCACCCGGCCAGCGTCACGCCGCCGTCGGCCAGCGCGATCATGATGCCGAACGGGGGTTTCCCCGCCGCGAAATTGCCGGTGCCGTCGATCGGGTCGATGATCCAGTTCAGCCCGTCGCCCGCCCGGTCGAGTATCGCGGGGTCAGCGGCGCACGCTTCCTCGCCAATGATCCCGGCGTCCGGCAATATCGCCGCCAGCCCCTCGGCCAGCCGGATCTCGCTTTCCCTGTCGGCGATGGTGACGAAATCGTTGGCCGCCTTCTCGCTAATCTCGTCCGCCGCCAGATTCCGGTAGCGCGGCATCACGACGTCCCGCGCCACGTCCCGCATCAGCGCGACGACCGGCTCATGCAGTTCCAGCATCAGCTACGATAATCCGCGTTGATCGAAATATAGCCATGCGTCAGGTCGCACGTCCAAACCGTCGCCCGGCCCTCGCCCAGCCCCAGGTCGACGCCGATCTCTATGTCCTGCCCCATCAGATGCGCGGCCACCGGCGCTTCGTCATACCCCTCGACCGCCAGTCCCCCGCTCGCCACCTGCGTCGCGCCGAAACGGATGGACAGCAGGTCGCGCTCGGCCGGTTCGCCTGCCTTGCCGATGGCCATCACGACCCGGCCCCAATTGGCGTCCTCCCCCGCGATCGCGGTCTTGACCAGCGGCGAATTGGCGATCGACAGGGCGATGCGGTGCGCGCTCTCGTCGCTCTTTGCGCCTTCGACATGGATCGCCACGAACTTGGTCGCGCCTTCGCCATCGCGCACCACCAGATGCGCCAGTTGGCGGCACAGATCGTCCAGCGCAGCGGCAAAGGCATCCGCCCCGGCATCGTCCATCGACGCGATCGGTACATTGCCCGCCTTGCCCGTGGCGAATGCCAGCACCGTGTCGCTGGTCGACGTATCGCTATCCACCGTGATGCAGGAGAAAGTCCGCTTGTTCGCCGCCGACAACATCGCCTGCAACAGGGCAGGGGCCACTGCCGCATCGGTAAAGATATAGCCCAGCATCGTCGCCATGTCCGGCGCGATCATGCCCGATCCCTTGATGATGCCGACCAGATTGACCCGCGTCTCGCCGATCATCGCGGACACCTGCGCGCCCTTGGCATAGGTGTCGGTCGTGCCGATCGTATTGGCCGCATCCTCCCACCCGCAAGGCGCAGCGGCAAAGGCAGCCTCCAGCCCCGCTTCGGCCTTGTCGATCGGCAACGGCACACCAATCACCCCGGTGGAGGACACGAAGATGTCGGACGGCAGGCAGGACAGATGATTGGCGACCTTGGCCGCAATCGCCTCCACCGCCGCGCGCCCGCGACGGCCGGTAAAGGCGTTCGCATTGCCCGCATTGACCACCACTGCCCGCGCCGCCCCCAGCGGCAACGCGTCGCGGCACCATTCCACTTCGGGCGACGGACACAGGCTCTGCGTCGTCACCCCCGCCACCGCCGTCCCCGCGTCCAGCTCCACATAAGTCAGGTCGCACCGCTCCCACGCCTTATACCCCGCCCGCGCCACGCGCAGCGTCACGCCGTCGATAGGGGAAAGGGTCGGAAAGGCCGCAGGGGCGAGGGGGGAGCGATCGGTCATGGCGAAGCGAAATGCTGGAAATGCGATGGCGCGTCAATGCAGATAGAAAGCATGATGGACAAACGAATCAGGGAAGTGATCCTCGCGGTCGGTGCGTTCGGTTTGCTGGCGGCGGCGGTCATGCTGTGGCAGCGGCAATCGGCCATCGACCTGCCCCAGCCGGAACCGGCGCGCCCGCTCACGCCAATGCCGCCGACGCCCCAGCCTCTACTGCCCTCGCTCCCCCCGCCCGATGCCCGCGCGACCCCGGCGACCAGCCCCGGCACATGGTTCAGCGACGCCGACTATCCGGCAGAGGCGGCCCGCAACGGCTGGCACGGCACAGCCGCCTTCCGGCTGACGATCGACGGCATGGGGCAAGTCGCACAGTGCGCCATTACCGCCTCAACGGACCATGCCGTGCTGGACGAAGCGACCTGCCGCCTCCTTACCCCCCGCGCCCGCTTCACCCCCGCCCGCACCGCGTCGGGCGTTGCCGCAGCCGACAGCTATAATGGCCGCATCACCTGGCGTTTGCCGGAATAGCCCGCACGAACAACATGCCCACCCCGTCGCGCATCGGCACCGCGCGATAGCCACGCGACCGGGCATAGCCGACCAGTCCGTCGTCGGGCCGCAGCGGCAGCTTGCGCGTGCCGCGTTCATAGCCGGTCAGGATCGCGGCGGGCGGCGCGCGGTCCAGATCGCCCAGCGTCGCTGGCGTCATGACATGCAGGCTGCGTGCCTCAACCGGGGATAGCAACGCCCCGGTGCGATAGACGAACGGGCCGGGGGCAAAGCGCGGGTCGATCGCCAGCCCGCTGTCGATCATCAGGTGCGGCGACAGGGTGGCGATCATCCCGTCCCCGGCCACAGCCCGCACCAGCGCACCGCTCTCCCGCGCATCCCGCGCCGCTGCCAGCACAGGCGACCCGCCACGCAACATCGCCATCATGTCCCGCGCCGGCTCGACCATGCCGGGAACCGAGGCGATGACCAGCAGCCCCAGCATGATCCGGCGCGACCGCTCCGAAACCCGGCGCACATCATCCAGGCAAAAGCCCAGCGCCAGCGCCAGCGGCGGCAATAGGGGCAGCAGATACTGCACCTGCGTCGGCGTCGGCAACGCCGCCCCGATCATGGCACCGCCGATCATCCACAGCGCCAGCCTGCGCCCCGGCGCATCGAAAATCCGCCTGCAACGGGCGATAATCAGCATCAACGCCACCAGCGCCGGACCCTTGGCCAGATATTTGATCAGGTCCGCGCCCTTTTCCGCCAGCGACAAATCCTGCGCCGCGCCATTGGCCGCGTACCAGGCATGGGGCGCGCTGATGCCGAATGTCAGCACGCCATGCACGAACCCGTCGGGCGCACCCCACCATGCCAGCAGCATCGGCACCATTCCCACGACCGCGCCCGTGCCAAGCCACCCCGCCGCCCGGACGCTCCCCTGCCGCCGCGACGCGACAAGGAACAGGCCCGCCGCTATCCCGACCGGCGCGAAATTCAGCTTGGTCGCGATCGCCAGCCCAAGGCACAGCCCCGCCGCCAGCCAAAGCCGCCCGCGCCCATCGCGCAGTGCCATCAGCGCCGCCACCATTGCCATGGCCGTCAGCATCGTGGGCAGCATGTCGTTGCGCACCACGCTGGCGCTGAACTGAAATGCGGCCGTCGCGCTCACCAGCATCACCGCCATCATCGCACTGGCCCGCGATACCCCGGCGATCCGCTGCCCCCGCCACAGCAGCCAGAGCGTCGCCAGCGCGGTCATGGCCGTCGCCATCCGCATCGCCATCACGGCATGGCCGGGAAAGCCCCAGGCAATGGGCGCATAGGCCCAGGCATGGATCGGCGGCTGAAGATACAGGAAGTCGCGAAAGATCGTCAGCCGCGCGGCGAAATGCGCGCCTGCCACATATTGGCTTTCGTCATGGTCGAACGGCGTGGCCATCGCCAGCGCCGCGAACCAGAGCGCCGCAAGGACAGCGATCCAGATCGCGACTGGCACCGCGCGCCACCGCGCCACCCTCAGCGCCCGAAACTCAACCATGATGCGCTGCCCCTTTCCCCCGTCATCGTCGGCAAGCCCGCTCCGGGCAAATGCCCCGCGACCACCCGAACGGGCCATGCGATGGCATGATGCCGCCCCGACGGCACCCCGCCTCCATACCCGTAACCCCGGACCATTTGCCCGGTCGTTGCCCGGTCGTTGATTGACTAAAGGCTGAGCGCTCCCTAAATCGCCGCGCATGTCTGTGTGCGTCCCCTCGTTCGGGGCAACGCCTCCCTATTGTGTCAGGAAATTGCATGTTCGGCGCCCTTGCCAAGTCCATCTTCGGATCGTCCAACGACCGTTACGTCAAGTCGCTGGGCAAGCTGGTCGATCGTATCGCGTCTTTCGAACCGGCGATGCAGGCGCTGAGCGACGCGGAACTGACGGCGCAAACGGCGAAATTCCGCGAACGGCTGGCCGCTGGCGAAACGCTGGACGACCTGCTGCCCGAAGCGTTCGCTACGGTGCGCGAAGCGTCGGTCCGCATATTGGGGATGCGCCATTTCGACGTGCAGATGGTCGGCGGCATCGTCCTGCATCGCGGCGAAATCGCCGAAATGCGCACGGGTGAGGGCAAGACGCTGGTCGCCACCGTCGCCACCTACCTCAACGCGCTGGAGGGGAAGGGCGTTCACGTCGTCACCGTCAACGATTATCTGGCCAGCCGCGATTGCGAATGGATGGGCCAGGTCTATCGCTTCCTCGGCCTCACCACCGGCGTCATCGTCCCCAACATCAGCGAGGACCAGCGCCGCGCCGCCTATGCCGCTGACGTCACCTATGCGACGAACAATGAACTGGGCTTCGACTACCTGCGCGACAATATGAAATATGACCGCGCCTCGATGGTCCAGCGGCCTTTCAACTACGCCATCGTCGATGAAGTGGACTCGATCCTCATCGACGAAGCGCGCACCCCGCTGATCATTTCCGGGCCGACCGACGACAAGTCCGAACTCTATGTATCGGTCGACGCGATCGTGAAGCAGGTGACCGAAGCGGATTATGAGAAGGACGAAAAGCAGCGCACCGTCACGCTGACCGAAGATGGCACCGAACGTCTGGAACGGTTGCTGGAGGAAGCGGGCCTGCTTCAGGGCGACAATCTCTATGATTTCGAAAATACCCAGGTCGTCCACCACCTGAACCAGGCGCTGCGCGCGAACGTCATGTTCCGCCGCGACATCGATTATATCGTCAAGGACGGCAAGGTCGTCATCATCGACGAATTTACCGGCCGCATGATGGATGGCCGCCGCTGGTCCGATGGCCTGCATCAGGCGGTGGAGGCCAAGGAAGGCGTCCAGATCGAACCGGAAAACCAGACGCTGGCATCGGTCACTTTCCAGAACTACTTCCGCATGTATCCCAAGATTTCGGGCATGACCGGCACCGCTTCGACCGAAGCGACCGAATTCTACGAAATCTACAAGATGAACGTCGTCACCATTCCGACCAACAAGCCGGTGCAGCGGGTGGACGAGGAAGATAGTTTCTACAAGAATCTCGAAGACAAGTTTCGCGGCATTGCCAGGACGATCAAGGTTCATGCCGAACAGGGCCAGCCAGTGCTGGTCGGTACGGTGTCGATCGAAAAATCCGAAATGCTGTCCGAATTTCTCAATCAGGAAGGCGTCCCTCACGCTGTCCTCAACGCCCGCTTCCATGAACGCGAAGCGCATATCGTCGCGCAGGCCGGTCGCAAGGGCGTGGTGACGATCGCCACCAACATGGCCGGTCGCGGCACCGATATTCAGCTGGGCGGCAACCTGGAATTGCGGGTCGAGGACGAACTGCGCGACATGCCCGAAGGCCCGGAACGCGACGCCGCCATCGAAAATATCCGCGCCGAAATCGCCATCGAAAAGGCCGAAGTGCTGGCGGCGGGCGGCCTGTTCGTGCTGGCGACGGAGCGGCACGAAAGCCGCCGCATCGACAACCAGCTGCGCGGCCGTTCGGGCCGTCAGGGCGACCCCGGCCTCTCGCGCTTCTACCTCAGCCTTGACGATGACCTGATGCGCATCTTCGGCCCGGACACGATGTTCGCCAAGATGATCCGCTCGAACCTGGAAGATGGTGAGGCGCTGCCCCCGTCCAAATGGCTGAGCAAGGCAATCGAAACCGCGCAGAAAAAGGTCGAGGCGCGCAATTACGACATCCGCAAGCAGGTGGTCGAATATGACGATGTCATGAACGACCAGCGCAAGGTGATCTACGAACAGCGCGCCGACATCATGGACGCCGATACCGTCGATGACGTCGTTGTCGACATGCGCCACGAAACGGTCAACGACATCGTGGGTAGCTGCTGCCCCCCCGGCACCTATCCCGAACAGTGGAATGTCGAAAAGCTCAAGAGCCGGACCAGTGAAATATTGGGCCTCGAACCCGATTTCGACGCATGGCTGGCCGAGGACGCAGTCGATCCCGAACTGATCGAACAACGGCTGGTCACACTGGCCGACGAAGCGGTCGCGGACAAGGTTTCGACCGTCACGTCGGACGACTGGCACATGATCGAAAAATCGATCCTGCTCCAGAGCCTGGACCATCACTGGAAAGAACATCTTTCCACGCTCGATGCCCTGCGTCAGGTCGTTCACCTGCGCGCCTATGCGCAAAAGACGCCGATTAACGAGTATAAGCAGGAATCCTTCGCCCTGTTCGAACGGATGCTGGAAAATATTCGCGAAGACGTGACCGGCTCCATTGCCCGCGTCCAGTTCCGCATGGACGAAGCGCCGATGCCCGACTTCGACCTGCCGGTCCTGCCCGATTTCATCACTACCCATCTCGACCCGTTTTCGGGCGAGGATAACAGCGCGGACATCGACGCGGGCAGCTTTGGCGGCATCACCACCACCATCCCGCGCGCGCCGGTCGCAGATGGCGAATTTGCCAATCTGGACATCAGCCGCAACGCGATGTGTCCTTGCGGATCGGGCCAGAAATACAAGCATTGCCACGGCGCGCTCGCCTGACGTAACAAAACGCCATGCGGTGAATGGGCAGACCCGTTCACCGCATGGTGTCTAAATCTGCGTCTGCCGGAATGGCTATCCTTGCACGCAGATCAGCGCGCAAATCCATATTGTCTGGCCAACTCGGCTCTGGTGGCAAAGCGCCGTTCATCTTGCGGCATCCGCCTTCCCGTCATCCGTTCGAAACGGTCGGGACCGACTTTACGCCACCAGGGCAAATCGACGGGGGCGGCGACCTGCTGCAAATGCAGCAGATAGGCGTCGAGGTTCGCGAACGTCCGTCCAAAGGCATAGGGTAGGCCGGAACGTCCCTCGCTCCTGATCACTTTTGCATCGCCTTTTTCCGCTACGTCAGGCTTGGCTTGGCTCTGTTTCACCGGCTCGCTCACCCCCGGCAGCGGCCGAAACGATGAAGCTGCCGTTAATATAATCAACAAGATGCCCTGTGCGACCATGTCGCCATCGTTACCAAATTTATTAACGAAGGTCTATTGCCCCTGAGTTCTCGCTATGGTCTGTTGCGGTCAGAGACGGGGTATTTGGGAGGTATTTGTGGGATCACCTTTCGTTCAATTCGATTCAAGTGGCGCGCTCATTGATCGCAAGGCAGGTGGCAGGGATATGCCATGTCTCTGTCGGGCCAGATGGTGCCTTCTACTGTAATCGCGGCTGATGCTGACGCATCGCTTACGGGCAGCCTTTCCGGTACGGAAGGCTATGATCTGATCGGCGTGGATCTGGTCGCAGGCCAGACTTACAGCTTCTCCTACCGTGGCACCGCGACGGGCGGGATCGACGATCCCTATCTGGCGCTGTTCGATCCCACATTGGGTTCGGTGCTGGCGGAAGATGATGATGGTGGCGCAGGTCGTGGATCGCTGATCACCTTTACAGCGGCCACAACGGGGACGCATTATCTCTACGCCACGTCATGGTATACGCTGGGAACCGGCGATCCGTCGCTGGATACCGGCGACTATACCATCGATGTCTGGTCGCCAGATCCTGCTAAGGACGCGCCCTCCACTTTTGCCGGCGCTGAAACGATTACCCAAGGCACGACCTTTGGCTATCTGGATTCCGGCAGCGACGTCGACATTTATCGGATCGATGTGACGGCGGGCAATGTCTATTCCTTCACCTATGCTGGCGGCATCGCCGGTTCTGCGGAATTGTCCGCTCCGGCCGAAGGCGAAAATATCGGTATCGTCTCGATCTACGATGCCGACGGCGCATTGGTCACCGCAGGTGTCAATTACGAAACCGGCGTGAACTTCTTCGCTGAAAATTCCGGCACCTATTATGTCGAAATTTCGCCCTACGACCCCGGCCTGACCGGCGGATATACGCTCGACGTCGCGGAACTCGACCCGGCGGATTATAACCCGCTGGATTCGATCGACTGGCGCAGCGCCGACAATGTGCCATTCGTCGATGTGGGCGGCGTTCCTACCGCCTATGTATATTTCGCGCCTGCCGGTGAAAATTTCGGTGAAACAGGCGACGATGGCACGACGCCGATGGTCACCTACGGCTGGAAGCAATTCCAGATCAACGGCGTGATGGCTGCGCTGGGCGAATTTGAAGAGATATTGGGCGTAAATTACGAGATTACGACCGATGTAACGCAGGCGACGTTCCGACTGGTCACGACGGAATCGACGGAATATGGCGCATATTTCTATCCCCAGGATCCCAGCTACGGGACGCAGCAGGGGATTGGCGCCTTCAACCTGCTCAGCGGCGGCTTCTCCTTGCCGGAAAGCCTGCAACCGGGTGGATATTCCTTCGCGGTCGTCATGCACGAATTCGGCCACGCACATGGTCTGGCCCATCCGCACGACAATGGCGGCGGGTCGGACGTCATGCTGGGCGTGACGGGTTCGGATTCGCTGGGCATCTACGACCTCAACCAGGGCGTCTACACCGTCATGTCCTATAATGACGGCTGGCAAACCAACCCCGACGGTCCGCAACCCTATACGCGCGCGACCATCGGCTATGGCTGGTCGGGCAGCCTCAGCGCGTTCGACATCGCCCAGCTTCAGCTACGCTATGGCGTGCATGAAAATAATATAGGCAATGACGTCTACCGGATCGACAATGCCAACAGCAAAGGCACCTTCTACGAAACGATCTGGGACACTGGCGGCACCGACACCATTCTCTACACGGGCAATGCCGACGCGCATATCGACCTGCTGGCTGCAACGCTCGACTACACACCCACAGGTGGCGGCGTAGTTTCCTATGCCGAAAGCTTCCATGGCGGCTTTACCATCGCCAATGGTGTCGTGATCGAAAATGCCACCGGCAGCTATGGCAATGACGAACTGCTGGGTAACAGCGCCGATAACCTGATCAAGGGCAATGGCGGCAACGACACGATATTGGGTCGTGAAGGCAATGATACGCTGCGGGGCAATGACGGCAACGACACCATCTATGGCGGCGCTGGCGACGACATTCTGGAAGGCGGTGCAAATGTCGACATCCTCATTGGCGGGGCCGGTTCCGATCAACTCAACGGCGGCGCGGGCAAGGATATTTTCCGCTTCGACGATGATGATGTCGATGGCAGCCGGGACTATATTCTCGACTTCACCAACCGCATCGACATCATCGACCTGAGCGGTATCGACGCGGACCGCAATACAGTGGATGATGATGCCTTCGTCCGCATCGGCAAGGCGCAATTCAGCGGCACAGCCGGGGAATTGCGTCTGGTCAGCGGCACCCTATATGGCGACACCGACGGGGATGGCGCGGCGGATTTCACGCTCCAGCTCACCGGAAAATCGCATGTCTTTGTTGAAGACATCATTCTGTAGTCGATTGCCGACCTGACGTTAACCTCGCCTGTTCGCGCGGTCGTTCATGGCCATCGAAATATCTGCGATGATATTTCGGTGGTCATAGGCGACCCGCCGGGCGGGTCTATCGCTATAGTGAATGACTATTGGCGGAAGGGGTGGGATTCGAACCCACGGATGCTTGCACATCGGCGGTTTTCAAGACCGCTGCAATCGACCACTCTGCCACCCTTCCGTTGCTTGGCTTCCTAGCGCGCCACGCGGACTTTCCAAGCATAAAAATTCCGGTCGGCCCGCTTCGTCGCCTTCCTGACGCGGCTGTGCCATTTGGGGTTTCATCTGCCGCTTGGCATGTGCCACAAAAGGGCATGGGAGATTCTTTGCGTATATTTGCCCTTTCGGCGCTGCTGGGCTTGTCCGTCATTTCTGCAACCGCACTCGTTCCAGCGACGGCGCAGGCGCAGGATGGCACGGATTTCCGCGCCTATCTGGAAAGCCTGCGGCCAAAGGCACGGGCCATGGGCATCAGCGACGCGACGATGGACGGGGTGTTTCCGACACTGACTGCCAATCCCCGCGTCGTGGCGCTGGACCAGACGCAACCGGGTGGCGGCGCCTATTCGCCGATCCCCAATTTCGAACCCTATCGTCGTCAGCATGTCGACGCCGCGCGCATCGGCCGGGGCCGCACCGTCTATCAGGCCAATCGCGCCCGGCTGTCGAGGATCGAGGCCGAGACGGG